>DAIPIS010000144.1:4914-6155 GCA_036770665.1 Meridianimarinicoccus sp. | reverse complement strand
GCGTCGGCGGGCAGGCCCGGCGGGATCGTCGGCAGGAATTCGACGACCGCGCAGCCGGGGCGGCGCAGAATCCCGCGTTTCGGCCAGTAGAGCCCCACGTTGGTGGCCACCGGCACGCAGGGCTGGCCGCTGTCGGCATAAAGCACCGCCGTCCCGATCTTGTAGGGGGCCTGCGTGCCGGGGGCGACGCGGGTGCCCTGCGGGTAGATCACCAGTTGCCCCGGCTCGCTGCGGCCTGCCGCCACATCGGCGCGCATCTGCGCGACCGCCTTGCCGCGCGCGCCGCGATCCACGGGGATGCAGCCGATGCGGAGGGCGTACCAGCCCAGCACCGGGGCACGGCGGAGTTCGGATTTCATGATGAAGCGCGGGCGCGGCAGGACCGAGCACAGCAGGATGATGTCGAAGAAGCTCTGGTGCTTGGCGGCGACGATGACGGGCGCGTCGGGGACCGGGCCGCGCACATCGGAGCGCAGGCCGCACAGCAGGCGGGCGGTGGCGCGCACGTAGCGGCAGTAGGTGCGGATGCCGATCTGCGCACCGCGGCGGTCGGCCAGCGCCCAGGGGGTGAAGGCGATGCCCATGAGCACGAGGGCGACGTACATCTGCAGGATGAAGACGGCTGAAAGGATGTAGCGCAGGGCGATCATGGGGTGTCCCGGTGTTGCGGTGCGGTGCAGGGGCCTGAGGGCGCTTGTGCCCAGTCCCGGGGTGCTGTGCAAGCGGGCGGGCTTGCGCGGGGGGCGCTGGCTGGTAGGGTTCGGGGGGATGCGCCGATGGGGTCGGCAGGAAGGACGCGGGCTGATGCGGATCACATGTCCGGGGTGCGGGTTGCTGTTCGACGTGCCCGATCGTGCCGTGCCCCATCCGGGACGCGACGTGCAATGCGCGACCTGCGGGGCGTCGTGGTTCCTGCTCCGGGGCAACGGCGCGACGGCGCCGGTGGCCGCCACGGCCACGGTCGCGGCGCGCGCGGGCGGCGATGCGGCGGAGCCAGCGGCGGGAGCCGTGCCGCGCACGGCGGTGCCGGCGCGGACGGGGCCGGACCGCGCGGCGGGGCTGCTGACGCCCGGAGCGGGGGGGCCGCTGACGCCCGGTGCTTCGGGGCCAGCGGCGGGCGCCGTGCCCGGCGCGGCGGGACCGGCGGGGACGGGGCCGGTGCGGACGGGGCCGGACAGGACGGGGCCGGACGGGACGGGGTCGGTGCGGACGGGGCCGGACGGGACGGCGCGGGACGGGAC
>DAIPIS010000144.1:0-4814 GCA_036770665.1 Meridianimarinicoccus sp. | reverse complement strand
GGACGGGACGGGGTCGGTGCGGACGGGGCCGGACGGGACGGCGCGGGACGGGACAGGGCGGGATGACGCCCCTGGGGTTCCGCTCCCGCCGCGGCGGGTCCCGCCCGAGGTGCTTGCGATCCTGCGGGCGGAGGCCGAGACGGAACGCCGCGCGCGGTTGCGGGCCGCCGCCCCGTCGGAGGGTGGTCCCGACGCGCCGGCGTCGGCGCAGGATGCGGACGGCGCGACGACACGGGCGGTGGCGGATCGACCGGATGCGGGCACCGCCCGTGTCGGGGCATCGGGGGCGGAGCAGCCGAGGTGGGCACCGCGTGCAAGCGCGGCTGACGCGGACGCGGCGCGTGGGCGGGCGGGGGTGGCGCCGCCCCAACCAGCGACGGCACCGCGACCAGCCCACGAGATCGCTGCACGCGACCGGCTGGCCCGCCTGACCGCGGCGGAGCGGCGGTGGGCCGGGCAAGGCGACGACATGGCCTTCGGCGGTGAGCATGGCGATCCGGTCGCGGGGAACTGGAGCGATCCGATGGGGCGCAGCCGGGGCAGTGCAGTCGGGGGTGACCATGGCGATCCGGTCGGGCGTGACCGGGGCGGTCCGGCCGGGGGTGACCGGGGTGATCCGGTTGGGCGCGCCTCCGCGACCGGGCCGATGGGCACCCGTGCGGGGGACGAGGATCACGGGCTCGTCGAAGATCCGGGAGCCGCGCGGCGGAATCCGCGGCCCCCGATGCTGCGCGACCTGCCCGATGCATTCCAGGTGGCCGATGGGGCCGATGGGGTCGATATGGCCGACCGGTTTGCCGTGCCGGACGCCGGCATGGCCGCCGCGCGGGGCACGCTGCCCGCGACCGTGCCGATGGCGGACCAGCGTGCTCTCGACGTGCTGCGCGGGCACCGGCGCGGGTTCCGGCTCGGGTTCGGGGCAACGGCCGGGGCGTGCTTAGGGGCGCTCGCCCTGTATCTCGTCGTCCTGAACGCAGGCGACCGGCTGGACGGGGCGCTGGCGGAGGCGCTGCGCACCCATGGCGGGCAGATCCAGGCGACGCTCGCGGATTGGTTGCGCCGGGTCGTGGCACCGGCCCTGTCGTAACCAGCCCTCGGATGGACAGCGGCACGCCCGGACGCGCCACGCGCCAAGGCCGTGCATGCGCCGGTTGGCGGTCTGCGGGCCGGGCGAGACGGGCCGGGCGACGGGCTGCGGAGACCGGGCGTGCAAAGGGGCGGCGCGACGTGGCCAAGCGCCCGTGCCCGGTGACAGGACGGCGCAACCGGGCCGGGCGACAGCGGCGGTGCAGCATTCGCCACCGGGCGACGGGGTCCGGCGACCGGACGCTTTGAAGGGTCGCGCGACTGGAGCGGCGAGAGACGCGGACGGCGCATGGGCTGGGCGGCGCCATGGGGCGGCGCGCGAGCGATGGCCGAGCCGTGACCGTGTCCAACCGGTCAAAGCCCCGTGTCCGGCGGGACCGTCAGACGCGCGTGCCAAACTGAGCCGTCAGACGCCCCTGTCCGGAAGAGCCGTCAGACGCCTGTCCGGCAGAGCCGTCAGACGCTCCTGTGCGGCAGGACCGTCAAAAGCGTTCCAGCAGCCGCCGCAGGTAGTCGCGTTCGTCTTCCGGGCGGGTCTGTTCGCCGGACCGGCGCCGGATTTCATCCAGCAGGTCCTGCGCCCGGCGGTAGACGTCTTCGCCTTGGAGAAGATTGTCGCGGGTCCCCAACCGCCCCTGACCGCCGCTGTCGCGCCCGAGCGGGTCCTGCTGGCCGGTCGGACCGGCCTGCCCCGCCGCCTGCCCTTGCTGACCCTCGCCGCCGGGCTGTCCCTGCTGCTGCGCCAGTTCCTGCCCCAGCGACTGGATGCCGTCGCGCAGGCGGTCCATCGCCTCGGCCTGATTGTCCATCGCCCCCGCAAGATCGTCACCGCGCAGCGCATCCTCGGCATCATCCATGGCGCGACCGGCCTCGTCGAGCGACCGGCGGGCGTCGTCCGATCCCTGCCCGATCCCCGGAAGCCCGTCGCGCTGCCGGTCGAGTTCCTCGCGCAGGGCGCGTTGGCGGTCGGCAAGCTGCTGGCCCAGATCGCCGGGCTGGCCCTGCTGGCCGCCCTGCCCTTGACCCTGCGCCTGTCCCTGCCCTTGGCCCTGCCCCTGCCCTTGGCCGGGCTGTTGCCCCTGGCCCTGGCCGGGCTGCTGGCCCTGTCCCGGCTGGCCCTGTCCTTGCTGGCCCTGCTGCATTCCCTGAAAGCTGTCGTCGGACAGGTTCTGCTGATTGCGCAGCGTGTCCTGAAGCCCCTGCAACGCCTGCTGGCCGGGGCCGGGCTGACCCTGCTGGCCGCCCTGCGCCATCTGCATGTTCTGCATCATCTGCGCGAGTTGATCGAGAAGCTGCTGCGCTTCGTCCATGCGCCCCTGTTCCATCAGCTCCTGCAGGCGTTGCAGCATGTCCTCGAGATCCTGCCCGGTCAGTTCCTGCGCATCGGCGAGATCCTGCGGCGCGCCGTCCTGGTTCTGCATCTGCTCGGCCATCTGGCGCATGACGTCCTGCATCGCGTCGCGCAGGTCCTGCATCAGTTCGGCGATTTCCTCGTTTGTGGCGCCGTCCCGCATCGCTTCGGACAACCGGTCCTGCGCGCGGCGCAGGCGGGCCATGGCGTCGGACAGATCCCCTTCCTCGATCCGCAGGGCAAGGTCCCACAGCGCCTGCGCGATGTCGTCCCGCGCATCGGCATCGGGCCCGGACGGGCCGGTGGCTTCGAGCTGACGGGCGATGAACCGGGTGCGCAGGTAATCCGTTTCGGTCCGGAACATGCCATCGGGTTCATGGGACATGGCGCGCAGCAGGCGCGCCACGCGCGGCCCGTTCGCGCGCGCCCACAGAAGATCGCGCCGCTGTTCGATGATGGCCTGCGCGACCGGATCGAAGAACCGCCGCCCCGGCAACGCCGCAAGCGCCATCGGGACGGACTGGCCGATCTGCCCCGCCGCGTCGCGCGCCTCGAACGTGATCGTGACGGGCAGGTTTGCGAAGGGGTGCTGGGAGAAATCCTCGACCAGCGCTTCGGTGAATTCGGTGCGGTCGCCCGACAGGGGCATCGGCAGATCGACGACGATGGGTTCGCGCGGCTCCGGGTCGAGGGCGAGCCCGTAGCGTCGGTCCACCGCGTTCACATCGAGCCGGATGGTGGCGGTGGCGCTGGTGACGCCCACATCGTCGCGCGCGGTGAAGGTCTGTGTCATCTCGCCGGAGGCGGCGCGCTCCGGCAGGCCTTCGGGTGCGATTTCGGGGGCGGCATCGGGGGTCAGCGTGATGTCCCACGCGGCACCGCCGGGGCCCATGATCTCGATCCGGCCCGGTTGCGTCACCTCGAAGCCCTGACGCGGATCGCTTGCGGCACCGGCGTCGCCCGTGCGCGCCGACACGGTTTCCGACACCGTCAGCGTGCCCGGATCGCCGTAGAGCCGCAATTCGATCCGGCTGCCCGCGGGAAGGTCCAGCCGACCGGGCGGCAGATCGTTGAGATAGAGGCTCGGTCGACCGGTCCACGCGGGCGGTTCGGCCCAGCCTTCCCAACTGGGTCCCGCAGCGATGGCGACCGGCCCGGCCCCGCCCGCGGGCAGTGTCTGCCCCAGCCGCAGCCAGGACCCGAAGATGAGCATCGTGACGAACAGGGTGAGCGCGATGAAGCGCAGCCCGTAGCGGTCGAAACGCGCCAGCCGCAGGTCGGGGCGCACCGGGCGGGCGTCGCCAAGGCGCAGGAGCATGCGGCGCATGTGCGCCTTCCAGACCTGTTCGGAGCCCGGATCGCCCGCGCCGATCGCCTGCGCATCGGCCAGTGCCGCCAGCGGGCGGCCCGGCAGCGTGGCGTCGAGCCGCTCTGCCGCGTCGCGCGCGGTCGGCAGGCGGAAGCGGCGTATCCCGTGCACCAGCGTCACCAGCACCGCCGCCGCCGCCGCGAGCGCGGCGAACCACGCCGCCTCCAGCGGCAGATCGGCGCTGATCCCGGACAGAAGGAGGGCCAGAATGCCGAGGCTGACCGTCCAGAACGGCCAGAACGCCTGTGTCAGCCGTTCCGCCACCATGCCCGCGCGGGTCAGCAGAAGCGGCCTGCGGATGCGGCGCGTCGGATCGAAGGGGCGTCGGGCTTCAGGGGGCATGGGGCACTCCTGTCTCGGCTGCCGGGATAGGCCGCTGGATTGAGGGTATCGCGCGAACCGCCGAGGTCAAAGCCTATTGGCCCGTAAGGGCGATCACGATTGTCCCGACCGGCATGGAATCGCCCGTGCGTGCCGC
The DNA here is from genome assembly GCA_036770665.1 of Meridianimarinicoccus sp. Lineage (GTDB taxonomy): Bacteria > Pseudomonadota > Alphaproteobacteria > Rhodobacterales > Rhodobacteraceae > Meridianimarinicoccus. The sequence goes on along the minus strand of DAIPIS010000144.1, from coordinate 530 downwards.
GGGATCGGGCGCTGCGGGGCGGGATGCCCTTGGGTCATGCCAGCCAGCCGGGCGCTGCGGCCAAGCCCGAAGGTGGAAAGAAACGGTCGGTCCGGTCGGTCGGGCCAAACCTGTGGGTCGGGCGGAAACGCGGTCCGGGCGGGCCAGACGGTTCGGCCCGCGCGTCACGCCAGCCAGTCGGGCACCGTGTCGCGCGCGATGATGTCGGCGATGGCGGGGCGCGGGCGGATCACGGCCCAGCGGTCGCCGTCCACCAGCACCTCGGGGACGAGCGGGCGGGTGTTGTATTCGGACGCCATGACCGCGCCATACGCCCCGGCGGAGCGGAAGGCCACGAGGTCCCCTTCGGCCAACGGCGGCAGGGGGCGCGCGCGGGCGAAGGTATCGCCGGTTTCGCACACCGGGCCCACCACGTCGAACGGGGCCTGTTCCACCGCAAGGGGCGGTTCGATCACCGGCACGATGTCGTGGTGGGCGTCGTACATGGCCGGGCGCAGCAGGTCGTTCATCGCCGCGTCCACGATCAGGAA
>DAIPIS010000014.1:0-26004 GCA_036770665.1 Meridianimarinicoccus sp. | reverse complement strand
CGTGATCCTGCGACGGCGCCGCGGACAGCCGCTGTGCCAACGTCTCGTCGATATCCTCGACCTCGCGCCGGGTCTTGCGCAGGTCCGAAAAGAACGTGTTGCGCAGGATCGTGAACAGCCACGCCTGCAGATTGGTTTCGGCGCGGTAACTGTCGCGCTTGGCCCAAGCCTTCAGCAGAGTGTCCTGCACCAGATCGTCCGCCCGGTGATCGTTGTGCGTCAGCTTCAGCGCCCGACGGCGCAGGACCGGCGCGTGCTGTGGCAGAAGCGTGTGGAACGGATGGCACGGGGTCGTCGGCTGCAAGTCGCTGCAGGTGGTGCTCTCGCGGCCCCCGCAGGCCTGCCCACGCCGGGCACGCGCTGCGCCGACGGAGCCGAGGCGGGACGGTGGGATCATTGTGGTTCGCATCCGTCGCTGTGCGCTCAGCGCAACCCGACAAAGCTGAGAAGGGCAAGGACGATAACGACGGCACCGACGATGTAGATGATCTGGTTCATGTTTGTTTTCCTGTGTGTGGCCGGATCGCACGCAACGCCGGAACTGCCTGGCATGCCGATCCGGCAAGCGGCCTGCACGGCGCTGGCAGCGTGGTGATGAAAGTGAGAAACGGCGTGAGCCGCGGGCGATTGCCGCGCTTTTCAGTCCCTAGCCCATTTCGACAGACGCGATCCTAACCTGCGCTAGCCCACACAATCCGAAGTTTCGCACACGGTCGGCTGTGGCCGCGTAATTCGGCACGCACGGCGCGTCGGGTCACATGCGGACCCGCTGGGGAACGGCCTGACTTCGCACGCGTTTAACCGTCATGCGCCGTTGCGCGTCGCGCCCGCCATGCTCGCGAGGATGTATCTCTGACGCCCGCAAGAAGGAAAGCCACATCATGACCCGGTCACCGACCCCGCTTGTTTTCACCCTGGACGGCTACCACCCGACCGAAGACCAGTACCTGACTGCCTCCGGCCTCAAGGGTCTCGACGTACATGGCCGCGACGATGCCAGGATCGGCGCGATCCGTTCGCTGGTCGTCGGCCCTGACGACGCCATCACCGGCGCGATCGTCGATATTGGCGGGTCTCTCGGCATCGGCATGCACTCCGTCCTTGTGCCGTTCGGCGACCAGGCGGTGCGGCGCGAGTCCATCGATACCGCCCTGCGCGTCGGCATGGATGCCACCGAAGACCAGATAAAGGCCATGGCGCGTTACGACGAATGATCGTGGCCCCATGCCCTGACGCCCGAATGCTTGTCGCGTCCCCGCGTGGAAAACCGTGCAGGCGCGGTCGGGATCAGTTGATAGCGCGGGCCTGACGGCTGCGGATCTGGTCCTTCGTGGCATCGACATACATGCGCACGTCGTCGTCCTTGTTCACGAGGAACGTCAACTCGTCATACGCGACCGCGACGCTGGTCTTGCCGATCCCGAGAAATCCGCCGAAATCGACAATGACATCGGCGCTGGTGCCAGTGTCGTCCATCACCATGTCAATGACCGTGCCGACCTTGTTGTCACTTGCATCGAACACGTCCTTGCCCATCAGCCTCTCCGTGGAGATCTGGGCACCGTCGACCCGTTCATACCCGTCACGCGTCCTGTCGGGAGCCGCGAAGGATACCGGGGTCGCACTGGCGGCATCCCCCATGCGGTCGAACGCCGGGGCGGTCTTGAGCATCTCGGCGGACGTGTCCACCACAATATAGACCTGCGTGGGATCGTCGGCATTGGCCGCGAACATCACCTGGTCCATGGCGATGGCGACGTCATGGTCGCCCATGCCGAGGAACCCGCCCACACCGATCACCAGCGCACGCACCGCGCCGTTCCGGGACAGCACGATTTCGTTGATCTGGCCGATGTTTTCCATCTCTTGCAGGCCGTCCGCGCTGATCATCAGCTTGCGGTCGGCATCCCCGGCCCGCGCCGTTTCGTCGGAAGGGCGGCGGGCATGGACATCATGGCCGATGATCTCGGACGCGAGCAGGTCGGACGCGCGGCGCATGTCGAGAAACAAGGACTGCGCCCCGCCAAGCTGCGTTGCCGACGGTTTTGCGACCGGTGTCGTGTCCTGTGCCAGCGTGATGGCCGGATAGCCCAGTGCGATCACAAGGGCCGTCGTGGAAAGTAACGTCTCCATCCGGAAATCCTCCTTGGGCGAGGGAGGGATCGAGAACCGATCGCTTGCCCGCCCAACAGTTACGAAACGTGCCGCACCGGGTTTCGTTCCCGGGTAGCTCCGTGTGGCGCGGGATGGCGCATGTTTACTGCGGGACGGAACGACTTCGCCGGGGAACGCGTTGTTGAGAGGAACGACACATCACAAGGAGCGCGCAGCATGGAACAAGGCATCAAGACGGTCGTCATTCCGGCAGCCGGACAGGGCACACGGCTGTTGCCGCTGACCAAGTCCACACCCAAGGAACTGCTCAACATCTATGACCGCCCGGCGCTGCAATTCGCCATCGACGAGGCGATCGAGTTGGGCGTGGACAGGATCGTCGTCGTCACCCATGCCGACAAGCCCGCGATCCGCAATTATCTCACGCCCGACCACGCCGCGATCGCAGCGTTCCGCGCGCAAGGCAAAACGATGCTTGGAGATGCGCTTGAAAGGATCGCCGTGCCAGACACGATCGAAGTGCTTTTTGTGGATCAATCCCGGCCGCTCGGGCTTGGTCATGCCATCCTCTGCGCCGAGCAGCTCGTCCTTCCCGGTCCGTTTGCCGTGCTGCTGCCCGATGACCTGATCCTTGGCACGCCGTGCCTTTCGGAAATGGCGGCGCACCATACGGACGGTCACATGATTGCAGCGATGGAAGTCTGGCCCGAGGAAACCGGCAACTACGGCATTTTCATCGTCTCGCAAAAATCCATCGGGCGCAGCCAGCAGGTGTCGGGCATGGTGGAAAAGCCCGCAGCGGGGCAGGCGCCGTCGCGGTTGGCTGCAGTGGGGCGATACATCCTCGATCCGTCGATCTTCGCTACGCTGAAAGCCACCCAACAGGGCGCGGGCGACGAGATCCAGTTGACCGATGCGATCGCCCGTGACGGCGAACGCCTGACCCTGCGCGCCTTTCGCTTCAGCGGGACACGCTACGATTGCGGCAGCCATGACGGACTTCTGGGGGCGGCCATCGCGTGCCAGTTCGCGGCACGCAGCGCGATAACCGGCGGGGCTGAGCGAAAGATGCCGGTGGGCCCGGCCTGACCCGCGCCAACACGGTTTGGAAACGCGCAGATACCGCGGCGCCCCGAGCGCAGCGGTCCATTCACCGGAAGGAACGTTTCATGGACTGGACTCAGATCGCCGAAGACTGGGCTGCGATGACCCGGCGTCTTGGCAATAGCGGGCTTCATGCGCCAGACATCTTCGAGGGGCCGCAGGTCCTGGGCGGCGACGGTGTGCCGCGTGTCGACGATGGTGCACCCGTCTCTGCGGCGCAGGCTGTCGTGACCGTCGCCCGCCGTCTGGCGGACAAGTGACGGCGGGCGCGTCTGCACCGGACATTCTGCTTAGCCTGTTTCCTCGCCGACGCGCCGATCCCTGGCGGGATGCCGCGGTCATCCGCGCCGACCTGTTCGGCACCGAGCGGCTGGAACATCACGCGGTTTCCCTGGCAAAGGCGCAGCCGGTCGGCGGCCGCGTCCCGCGGGTTGCGCCCCTCAGCGCGCGGGTGCGGGCCAATTCGCTTGTTCTGGTGGCAGCCTATCGGACCTGCACGGCGACACTGAAAGCCGGGCACGCGGTCACCCCTGCGACGGAATGGCTGCTCGACAATTTTCACCTCGTGGATCGCCAGTTGCAGCAGATCGCGCGCGACCTTCCGCCCGGCTATTACCGCCAGTTGCCGAAGCTGGCGACAGGTCCCTTCGCGGGCTATCCGCGTGTGCTGGGCATCGCCTGGGCCTATGTGGCGCATACCGACAGCCTGCTGGACGCCACGGTGTTGGCCCGTTTCGTGCGCGCCTATCAGACCGTCGATCCGCTGACGATCGGCGAGCTGTGGGCCGTGGCCATAACCCTGCGCATCGTCCTGATCGAAAACATGCGCAGGCTCGCCGAACAGATCACAGGGGCGCAAGAGCTGCGGCAGACAGCCGACGACCTTGTGAACCGGGTACTGATCCCGGCGGTGCAAGCTGGAGCGGACCCGTCGTTGGATGCCGGGTTCCGCGCGCTGGCCGACGCCACCGTGGGGCTGGAGGCTGCGCCGCTGCCCATCATCCTCGCGGCGCGCGTGGCGCAGCGTCTGCGCGGGCTCGATATCGACCGGATACCTCTGCATGGCTGGCTGCAGGATCGCCTGACCCGGCAGGGTCTGACCATGGATGACGCGGTCCAGCAGGCCCAGCAGCGGCAGGGCGCGTCGAACGTCACCATGCGCAACATCGTCACCAGCATGCGGCTGATCACGGAAACCGATTGGCCCGATTTCGTGGAGGCCGTCAGCCCCGTGGATGCCTGCCTGCGCGCGGGGTTCGACTTTGCTGCGATGGATTTCGCCACCCGCGACATGTACCGCACATCCGTCGAGACGCTGGCGCGTGGCGCCGCCATGCCAGAGATCGCCGTAGCCGAGGCCGCGCTGGCCGCCGCCCGGACTGGCACCACGCCTGCCCTGCGCGATCCTGGTCACGGCCTGATCGGACCGGGACGGCGCGCGCTGGAAGCCGCCATCGGATATGGGCCCGCACCTGCCCAACGGCTGAGGCGCGCCGCTGGGCGGCTGGGCTTGGCTGGCTACCTTGGGTCGATTGGCGTGGCCGGGCTGGCCCTTGTCGCACTGGCGGCGGGGCTGACTGGCGTGCAGGGCTGGCTGGCTGTTCTCCTGGCATTCGTGATGCTCGGCCCCTCCTTTGAGGCGTCCAGCGCGCTCGTCAATCTTGCAGTCACGCGCACCGTGCCCCCTGGCCGCCTGCCGGGGATGGACCTTGCCGATGGCATTCCGCCCGACCTGCGCTGCCTTGTGGCGGTGCCCGTGATGCTGGACAGCGCCGACGAACTGGCGGACTGCATCGACCGGCTGGAGGTGCATCACCTGTCGAGCACGGGTGGCGCCGTGCACTATGCCATCCTTGCCGACGGGCCGGACGCTGCGACCGAAACCCTGCCGCAGGATGCGGGGCTGATCGCCGATGCCACTGCGGCCATCGCCCGGCTGAACGCGGCCTATCCGTCGCCCGGCGGCGACCGGTTTCTGTTCCTCCACCGTGCACGGCAGTGGAACCAGTCCATGGGCGTCTGGATGGCGTGGGAACGCAAGCGCGGCAAGCTCACGGAACTCAACCGCCTGCTGCGCGGGGCGTCCGACACCAGCTTCGTCGTCCCCTGCACCGTCCCCGAAGCTGTCCGCTTCGTCATCACGCTCGATGCCGACACGCGGCTGATGCGCGATACAGTGCGGCGGCTTGTGGGCAAGATCGCGCACCCGCTGAACGCGCCCCAGTCGGATGCCGCAACCGGGCGCGTCATCCGCGGGCACGGGATCCTGCAACCGCGCGTGACACCGTCGCTGCCCATGGGCGGCGACGCCTCTCCCTACCAACGGATCAGTGCCGGGCAGGGCGGGATCGACACCTATGCTGCCGCCGTGTCTGACGTGTACCAGGATCTGTTCGACGAAGGGTCCTTCGCGGGCAAGGGCATCTATGATGTCGATGCGTTCGCGGCGGCGCTGGCCGGGCGCGTGCCCGAGAACACCATGCTCAGCCACGACCTGTTCGAAGGCAACCTGGCGCGCGCGGCCCTCGTGTCCGACATCGAGGTAATCGAGGCTTTCCCGGCCCGTCACGACATCGCCGCGCGCCGCCAGCATCGCTGGGTGCGGGGCGACTGGCAGCTTCTGCCGTGGCTGGTCGGGCGTGATCGCAGGTCTATCCCGCCGCTCGGCCGCTGGAAGATCATCGACAACCTGCGCCGGTCGCTGACCGCGCCGCTGACATTGCTGGCTCTTGGGGCTGGGTGGCTGCTGCCATTGCCCGCCGCCGCCCTTTGGACAGGGTTCGTTCTGGCGTTCGTGGCATTGCCCGGACTGCTGCCGCTGCCATTCTCGGTCTTGCCGGGTCGTGTGGGAATGACCCTGCGCAGCCATCTTGCGGCACTGGCCCGTGACGCCCGGATGGCCGTGGCGCGCATCGCGCTCGACATCGCGTTCCTGCCCGATGCGGCGGCGCGAATGGTCGATGCCATCGCGCGCACGCTGTGGCGGCTGTGCGTGTCTCGCCGCAACCTTCTGGAATGGACGCCTGCCGCCCGCGCATCGCAACGCGCCCGGCCAGATACGCAGGCGCAATACCGGGCCATGCGCGGTGGGGTCGTGCTGGGTGTCGGAGTCGCGGCCGGGGCGGTCGCGTTCAACCCCGTCGCGTGGCCGGTGACCCTGCCCTTCGTCCTTGCCTGGCTGGCGGCGCCACTGGTGGCCAACCGGATCAGCCGCACCGCCCCCCCGCGCGCCGATGCGCTGCTGACCGATGCGGACCGGCTTGGCCTGTGCCTGATCGGGCGCAGCACGTGGCGATACTTCGAGACATTCGTGACCGCCGCCGACAACGACCTGCCGCCCGACAATTTCCAGGAAACGCCTCAGCCGGCGCTCGCGCGGCGGACCTCGCCCACGAACATCGGGCTTTACCTGCTGGCGACCACCGCGGCCCATGACTTGGGCTGGATCGGACGGGCCGATGCCACGGCGCGGCTGGAACGTACGCTGGCCACGATCCAGCGGATGCCGAAATTCCGGGGCCACCTGTACAACTGGCACGCCACCGACGATCTGCGCGTGCTCGACCCGGCCTATGTGTCGTCGGTGGACAGCGGCAACCTTGCCGGTCACCTGATCGCCGTGGCACAGGCCTGCGCGGAGTGGCAACGGGCACCTGCGCCGGATGCCCAGTGGCGCGAAGGCGTCGCGGACACGCTGTCGCTGGCGTTGCGCGCGCTTGAGGCCGTGCCGGGCACAACCGACGCGGCGCTTGCCGCGCTGCTGGACGATCTGGCGGGTGCCCTGTCGGCGCTGGCCGGGCTTGACCGGCTCTTGCCCCTTGCCCGACACGCCGCCACCCGCGCGCGGGCCGTTCTGGACCCCGACAGCGATGCGGCGTTCTGGATCGGGGCTGTCGCAACCTGCCTTGAGGGCCACGCCGCGGACCGCGACGAGACCCCTTCTCCGCGCCTTGCGGCCATCGAACGCATCGCACGCGACATGGCGATGGCGATGGAATTCGGCTTCCTGCTCGATCCCGACAAGGTGCTGCTGTCGATCGGCTTCTCGACCGAAACCAACCGGCGCGATACAAACTGCTATGATCTGCTGGCGTCCGAGGCGCGTCTGGCGAGCCTCTTCGCCATCGCCAAGGGCGATGTCGACACCCGCCACTGGTTCCGGCTGGGGCGCACGGCGACGCCGCTGGGCGCGGGTTCGGCGCTGGTGTCGTGGTCAGGCAGCATGTTCGAATACCTGATGCCCTCGCTGGTGATGCGCGCGCCCGACGGGTCCGTGCTGGCCGACACCAATCGGCGCATCGTGTCCCGTCAGCGGGACCGCGGCCGTGCGCTTGGCATCCCGTGGGGCATCTCGGAATCGGGCTACAACGCCCGCGATCTGCATATGACCTATCAGTATTCCAACTTCGGCGTGCCGGGACTGGGGCTTAAACGCGGGCTGAGCGAGAACAGGGTGATCGCGCCCTATGCCACCGGGCTTGCCGCCATGGTGGCCCCTGCCGCGGCGATGCGGAATTACGCGGCGCTGGCGGGGATGGGTGCCGAAGGGCGCTTCGGGTTCTACGAGGCGGTCGACTTTACGCCTGCGCGCCTGCCCGTGGGGGCACGCTGCGCGGTCGTGCGCAGCTACATGGCGCATCACCAGGGCATGACGGTGACCGCGATCGCCAACACCGTGCAGAGCGCCCGCCTGCGCGCGCGGTTCCATGCCGAGCCGATGATCGCGGCGGTGGAACTGCTGCTGCAGGAGCGTGTCCCACGGGATGCGGACCGCGCCGCGCCGCGTGTCGAGGACGCGATGACGAAGCCGCCGACCCTGGATCCGGCACGGGCGGTGCGTCGGTTCACCGATCCGGCCGCGGCACCCCCTACCGCGCATCTACTGTCGAACGGCACCTACGGCGTGATGCTGACCCCGACCGGAGCGGGGTTCAGCCGTTGGCGCGGGCTTGCGATGACGCGCTGGCGGGACGATCCGACCGCCCCGCAGCATGGCATGTTCATTCATGTCCGCGACCGGGTTACGGGGCAGGCATGGTCGGCGGCGCTGCAACCATCGGGTGCCGACGCGGGCAGACATGCTGCGGTCTTCTGCGAACACCACGCGGCTTTCACCCACCGGGCGAAGACCTTGACCACCCAGACCGAGATCGTCGTGTCCGCCGAGGATGACGGCGAGGCGCGGCGCGTCACACTGACCAATACCGGGAACCGCGCGCGCGAGATCGACCTGACCTCCTACGCGGAACTCGTGATGGCCCCGCTGGCGGCGGACATCGCGCACCCGGCCTTTTCCAAGCTGTTCGTCGTGACAGACTTTCAGCCCGACCTCGGCGCGCTCATCGCCACACGCCGCCGCCGCGGGCCGGATGATCCGCATGTCTGGGCGGCCCATATCGCCGTGGTCGAAGGCACCGAGATCGCGCCGATGCAGCACGAAACCGACCGCGCGCGTTTCATCCGGAACGGCGGCATTGCGGGTGGCGTACTGTCGAACTCGACGGGCACGGTGCTGGATCCGGTCTTCGCGATACGCCGCTCGGTGCGGGTGCCCGCAGGCGGCACGGCGCGCGTGACGTTCTGGACGATGGTGTCCGACGACCCCGACCGGCTGCTGGACATGGTGGACCGCCACCGCGATCCGTCGGCCTTCGGCCGGGCGGTGACACTGGCATGGACCCATGCGCAGGTGCAATTGCATCATCTCGGCATCGACCGCGCCGCGGCGGCTGATTTTCAGCGCCTTGGCGGGATGCTGCTGCGGGCCGATGCCCGCTTGCGTCCGCCAGCTGCAACGATCCTCGCCGGGGCGGCCGCGCAATCGGTGCTGTGGCCCTTCGGAATCTCCGGCGATCTGCCGATCACGCTGATCCGCATCGACGAGCCGGAGGACGCTCCGCGCCTGCGCGAGCTGCTCGCGGCGCACGAGTACCTGCGGATGCGACAGGTCGCCTTCGACGTCGTCATCCTGAACGGGCGGACTGCGTCCTATGTGCAGGATCTGCAGGGCCTGATCGACACGGCAGTCAACACGAGCGGGTCGCGTGTTCGTGCCGATCCCGCCCTGCATACGCCCGGTGGCAAGGTGCATACCCTGCGCAGCGACCTGATCGGGCCGGACGCGGCAGCGATGCTGCATGCGACTGCGAGCGTTGTCCTGACCGCCAGCCGCGGCGGCATCGCCCGACACCTGGCCCTGCTGCCTGATCCCGACCGCGTTCGGCACCGCGCGCCGGTGCCAGCGGCGGCGCCGACCACCGCTGCGTCCTTCGACACGGACACACTGGAGTTCTTCAACGGCACCGGCGGCTTTGCCGCGGACGGGCGCGAATACGTCATCGTCCTGCGCGACAGGGCCACGACGCCCGCGCCGTGGATCAACGTGATCGCCAACGCCGGGTTCGGGTTCCAGGTCTCGGCGGTCGGCAGCGGCCATGTCTGGGCGGAGAACAGCCGCGAGAACCAGGTGACGGCGTGGTCCAACGACCCCGTCATCGACCCGGCGGGGGAGGCGATATGGCTCCATGATCTCGACAGCGGTGCGACATGGACCCCGACCGCGCTGCCGATCCGCGACCGTGGCGAATACGTCGCGCGGCACGGGTTCGGCTACAGCCGGTTCGACCACGCCGCCCACGGCATCGACGCAAGCCTGTTGCAGTTCGTGCCGCTGGACGACCCGGTCCGCATATCCCGCCTGACGCTGCGCAACACGTCCGCGCGGGTGCGTCGGCTATCTGTGACGGCCTATGCCGAATGGGTGCTGGGCCCGTCACGCGCGGCCACGCTGCGCCATGTCATCACGCAGCGCGATGCGGTCACGGGTGCGATCCTCGCGCGCAATCCCTTCGCCACGGCCTTTGCGGGGCGCGTCGCCTTTGCCGATCTGGGGGCCGAGACCGACAGCGTCAGCGGCGACAGGGCCGAGGTTCTGGGTCTTGGCGGCAGTATGGCGGACCCAGCGGGCATCGGCAGCGCGCCGCTGTCCGGGCGGACTGGTCCCGCGCTCGACCCCTGCGCCGCATTGCAGCAGCACCTGACGATGGCCCCCGGCGAGACGGTGGAGCTGCGGTTCCTGCTCGGGCAGGCCCCGTCCGAGGAGACCGCCCGCGCGCTGATCCTGCGCCACCGCGCCGCCGATCCCATTGCCACGCTGGACGCGGTCAAGGCGCACTGGGCCGACCTGCTGGGCGCGGTGCAGGTGACGACCCCCGACCGCGCGATGGACATCATGCTGAACGGCTGGCTGCTGTATCAGGCGGTCGCCTGCCGGATCACGGCGCGCGCCGGGTTCTACCAGGCGAGCGGCGCTTACGGGTTCCGCGACCAGTTGCAGGACGGTATGGCGCTGGCCGCGATCCGGCCCGACATGACCCGCGCCCACCTGCTGCGCGCGGCATCGCGGCAATTTCCCGAAGGCGACGTGCAGCATTGGTGGCTGCCGCACTCCGGCCAAGGCGTGCGCACCCGGATTTCCGACGACCGGGTCTGGCTGGGGTACGCCGCCGCCCAATATGTGCGGGTGTCGGGCGACACGGCGGTGCTGGACGCGTTGCTTCCATTCCTCGACGGTCCCGGCCTTGACCCCGGCGCGCATGACGCGTTCTTCCTGCCGACCGTATCGGACCGGACCGCCAGCCTTTTCGAACACTGCGCGCGCGGGCTCGATCAAGCCATCGCGCTGACCGGGGCGAACGGGATGCCGCTGATCGGCACCGGCGACTGGAACGACGGAATGAACCGGGTGGGCGAGGGGGGGCGCGGCACCTCGGTCTGGCTGGGCTGGCTGCTGATCGCGACACTCGACGCGATGGCGCCCCATGCCGACGCCCGCGATCCGGCCCGTGCCGCGCGCTGGCGCGGCCATGCCGACGCCGTCCGGCAAGCGATCGAGCGGGACGGCTGGGACGGCGCGTGGTACCGGCGCGGCACCTATGACGACGGGATGTTGCTGGGATCTGCCACGTCGGCGGAATGCCGGATCGACAGCATCGCGCAAAGCTGGGCGGTGCTGTCGGGGGCTGCCGACCACGCCCGCGCGACGACCGCCATGGCGTCGATGACCGCGCACCTGATCCGTACCGGTCCGGGCCTCGCCCTGCTGTTCGCCCCGCCCTTCGACGCGTCGGCGCAGGACCCGGGCTATATCGCGGGCTATCCGCCGGGCCTGCGCGAAAACGGCGGGCAATACAGCCATGCGGCGATGTGGGCGATCCTGGCCCACGCACGGCTGGGTGACGGGGATGCCGCGGCGGGTCTTTTCGCGCTGCTGAACCCGGTCAACCATGCCCTGACCCCTGCCGCCACCGCGCGCTACAAGGTGGAACCCTATGTCGTGGCCGCCGATGTCTATTCCACGGCACCGCACGAAGGGCGCGGCGGCTGGACATGGTACACAGGTGCTGCGGCATGGATGTATCGCGGGGGCTTCGAAGGCATCCTCGGCCTGACCCGTGAAGGACGCGACCTCGTCCTCGATCCGTGTTTTCCGAAGGCATGGCCACAGGTCGCCCTGCGCGTCGCCATCGACGGCGACAGGCTGGCCATCACCATCGACAACGCGGTCGGCACCGGGCGCGGGATCACCGCCGCCACGCTGGATGGCGCGGCCCTGTGCCCGCGCGACGGCCGGGTGCGGGTGCCGCTGATACGCCGCCAAGAGGGCAGTGTCGGGCTTTTGTCCCTGACGCTTGGCTGAGGCCGAAAACCGCGTGCGCAGTATCGCGGCTTTGCCTGCGGACGGGCTTGCCTTGCGCAGCGACCACGCGGGCGGCATCGGGTGGGTGCACGGATCGGAACCTGGCATCCCGAACACGAAAAAAGGGGCGCCAACCGGCACCCCCAAACCCCTAAACATCCGCGATATCAGAAGTGGTAGGCCACCTTGGCCGAGACCGTGGTCAGCGACAGGTCCGTGCCGGAGTCGTCGAATTCCGAGAAGTCGTGGTACAGGGCCTCAAGACCCAAGGACACGTTCTCGGCGACCATGTAGTCCACACCGGCACCGGCAACCCAACCCCAGTCGGTGAAATTGCCACCGAACAGGTCGGCTTCGGCATAGGCCGCACCGGCGGTTGCATAGATCAGGGTCTGGCCAAGGTCATAGCCCGCCTTCGCCTTGATGCGCCCGATCCCGTCCACCGTGCCGATGTTGTTGTCGATCTCGATATCCCCGAAATCGTAGTCGCCTTCGAGACCGTAGACGAAGCGGTTTGCGTTGAGCAGGTAACCGGCATGGATACCGCCGGTCATGCCGTCGCCGTCAGCACCGACGCTGCCGACACGGTCAGCGAACGCGTCGATCGTTTCGCCCGGATTGGCGAAACGGTCCACCACGGTCTGGTCGTTGCCGACCGACCGGTCCGCCCAGCCATAGCCAAGCTGTGCACCGGCATAGCCGCCGGACCAGATGCTGGTGTAGGCGGCGGGGGCCGCGACCATCACGGGCGCGGGTGTCACGACCACGGTGTCGAGGTTGCCAGCAAACGCGGGGGACATCGCGGCAAAGGGGAGCGTCGCCAGCGCGAACGCGGCTGTCTTCGGATATTTCATGGGATTTCCCTTCTGGGAAGGAGGCAGGACAAATCGCCCGGCCTCTCCATCACCAGATGGGGCAGCATGGGCGCCGTTATCAGGTGTGCAGGAGAACGCCGCGCCATGGTCGGTATATCTGCCACACCCCCGGTCTTGCCGCATGTGTCCTCCGCAGTCGGCACCGGCATCCGGACCGAGAGCGCCGCGATCGCTATGTGCTGATTTCAACTATTGAAAGAGCCGAGGACGCGCGTGGACGGAACGTCGGCGATCAAGGTTACGGACCGTATCGGGCCGTGGTCTGGCTGGAAACGGGGTCGAGCGGCACATGCGTCAGGAATTCTATTCGCAAAACACGCCTCCATGTGAGTGCCGAGCCCGTGGAGAACGCTGCCATCGTCGCGCACGATCTCTTGCACGACTCGATCTCATGGCGATCGGGGCACGCTCCCTCACCCAAGCCCGGGTCGGACCCCCGCGAGGCGCGCGAGCTGGTTGTGGACATGGGCCTCCGGAACGTTCTGCATCAGCGCCGTGTCCACCGCGCCCGTCCCACCGGCGGGCCCGACCGCCGCAGTCCGTTCCGACGCCATCAGGGCGGCGACGCGCGCGGGCTGGCGCAAGCGTCGCAAGAGGGAACGGCGCGCTTGAACCGCTGCCCGCAAACTGAAAACGGAACGCACGGTGCCACCGATCCAAGGCGGCCACGGCGCTGCAAGGGGATCATCGTCTGGTGAGCCGGGTACCATCGGTGCGTCTGGGGCCGCGACCGGGCTCTGTTGCACAAAATCTGGCGAGGGATTCATCTTTTGAATCCAGTGTGGGAGCCGGTCTGATTGCGCAGACCATCACCACCGACCTGCAAGACCAAGAACTGGCCAGTCTACACTGCAGCGCTCAAGCGCCGGGGCTCGCTGACGATCTGGTTCGACCCCGGGATGAGCTGGGATGCCGTGCCGACGGGCAGGCATGGTCGCCAGCAGACCTGCAGCGATACTGCCATTCAGACCTGCCTGACGATGAAGGTGCTGTTCGGGATGGCGCTCCGGCAGGCGACCGGGTTCGTCGAAAGCCTGTTGCGGCTGGTTGCCCTCGACTGGACGGTGCCTGACGTCAGCACCCTGTCCCGTCGCCAGAAGACCCTGGCTGTGAACATCCCTTATCGCGGCTCCAAAGAGCCGCCGCACCGGCATCAAGGTTGAGGGCGAAGGCGAGTGGCACGCCCGCAAGCATGGTGGCCCCAAACGGCGGGTCTGGCGCAAGATCCACCTCGGGATCAACGAGGAAACGCTGGAGATCCGAGCCGTCGAGAGTTCAATGGCGCATGCCAGTGGTCCGAAAGAGCCAGTGGACGGGAGCCACAGTGGTGACGCACCGGTCCTGCACGACCTGCTCAGCCAGATCCCGGCAGGCGAGGAGATCGGCAGCGTCACCGCTGACGGCGCCTATGATACCCGCAAGTGCCATGATGCGATCGCTGACCGCGGCGCCCACGCCGTTATCCCGCCCCGCAAGACCGCGAAGCCGTGGAAGACCGTCACCGCCGGTGCAGGCGCCAGACACGCGGCCCTGCGGGCGGCGAAACATCTTGGTCGTGCGATCTGGCGAAACTGGAGCGGATACCACCGACGAAGCCGTGCCGAAACGAAGATGCACTGTATGAAACTGCTGGGGCCGCGCCTCATGGCGCGGGACTTTGACCGACAGGTCGCGGAGGTCCGGATCCGCATCGCCGTGCTCATCGGCTACACAGCGCTCGGCATACCCGTCACGGAAGCTGTGGGATAAGTCCTTCCGGGGAAGGGGGAAACCCGGCCATCACCCGATTTGTGCAACAAAGCGTTGCGCGGGCGTCGGTGTCGACTTCGGTGGTCGGGCAGGTTGCGGCAGCGACAGTTCCGACGCGTCGCAGGTGTGCTTGGACACGTCGGACTCCTGCGACCGGGCCGCGGCATGTCGGCCGTTTCCGTGCCGGGTCGGGGCCAGGTTTCCCGTCAGGTCGACTGGAGCGACAGCGTCTGGTCCCGCAGCCAGCGCATGAAGCCGCGAGGGTCCGTTTCCCAGTTTCCCATGTCCTCGGGTCGGATCAGATTGCCGACGACCGGGTTTTGCGGGCGATTGAGGGCGTGCACGACCTCGTGGATCAGCAGCCCCTGCCGCAGGGTCGCGGACACCCGGTTCGCCATCTGGTAGAGGCGGCTGTTCTGACCGGGGAAATAGACCGGCAGAACGCTCGCCCGGCTGCGTCGGATCATCCGCGCCGTGAACGGGTTCCAGTCTGCCTCGATCGCCGGACCGAACATGCTGCGCGAACTGGCCACGACGCCCGATGGGAACAGCACGATCGCGCCGCCACCCGCAAGATGATCCATCGCGCGGCGCCGCATGTCGAGGTTCTGTTGCAGCGCATCATGCTCATGGGGGAAGGGCACCGGGATCATGAACCGCTTGACCTCGTCGACGCCGGCCAGCAGCGACCGGGTCAGGATCTTGTAGTCCTGGCGCACGCGCCCGATCAACTCGGCGAGCACCATCCCGTCCACCAGCCCATGCGGATGATTCGCCACGACCACGAGAGGCCCTTCGGGTGGGATGCGCGCGATCTGGTGGGCCGGCGTGGTCAGGTCGATCCCCATGGTCGCCAGCGCCTTGGCCCAGAAAGCCTGACCCTCGGGCACGCCGCTGCGTTCGAACTGGCGGATCAACCGCAACAGGGTCAGCTTGCCGCTCAGCCATTCCAGAGTCTTGATCGCGATCGCCTGCCCGCGATTGTCGAAGGTCGTGGCATAGGACAGGCGGCGCTTGTCGTAGGGCACATAGCCCGGTGACGCTGTCGCATCGGGCGGCACCGGCGGCACTGCGGCATCCATCCGCGCCCCACGCCGGAGCAGGTCGCTCCGGTCGGGGCGCGCGATCCTGCCGGGCTGCGTGCAGCTGTCAACCATCCCACCGAACCTTTCCATGCCGGACAACCCGGATCAATTGTCTTCACCGAACCGGTCGGCCACCAGGCGCTCAAGTGCCAGCGCAAGATCCGCCGCCTGTGGTCCCGAGACGCGCAGTTCGATCCGCGATCCACGCGCCGCACCAAGCATCAGCAGACCCATGATGCTGTCGCCCGACGCATTCAACCCGTCGCGGCTGATTTCGGCGGTGGCGTCGAACCCTTCCACGACCTCCACAAGACGCGCAGAAGCCCGGGCGTGAAGCCCCTTTTCGTTCACGATGGTGAGCGTCTTGACGATCGGGTCGGACATCATCCCATTTCAATTGCCGAAAGCATCAAAGCAATCAAGGTATTTTCGACCCGCCTTCAACGCGCTGTCCACGGCATCGGGGACACTCAGGTGACGTGATTTCACGAGCTTGATGAGCAGCGGCAGGTTCGCCCCGAAAACGATCCGCCGTCCCGGCTTCGCCAGCGCCGGCAGCGACAGGTTCGATGGCGATCCGCCGAACATGTCCGTGACGATGATGACCCCCGCACCCGTATCGACGGCGTCGGCCTGGCGTTCGATTTCCCGTCGCTTGCTATCGCGGTCTTCCTGCTCGGCGATCGATACGGCCCGAATGTTGGTCTGCGTCCCCAGCACGTGTTCGACAGCCGACAGATACTCCCGCGCCAGTCCGCCATGGGCCACGATCACGATGCCGATCACCGATCTGTCCCACCCTGTTGTGGACCGACGTCGCGGCCCGGTTTCGCCGTAGCGCGTTCCAGTTCATGGTGCCGCAGCGACACCGTCCAGCCCGCGGACCCCAGTCTTTCGGCCAGTGCGACCGCGGTCGCCACCGACCTGTGCTGCCCACCGGTGCAACCGAACGCGACGGACAGGTACGACTTGCCCTCGTCACTGTAGGCGGGCAACAGAAAAGCGACCAGATCGTTAACTTTCTCGAAAAATGGGGCATATCTGCCGTCCCGCGCGATGAACGCCGCCACCTCCGGGTCGCGCCCGTCGCGGCCCCGCAGCGTCGCATCCCAGTAGGGGTTGGACAGGAACCGGCAATCGAACACCATGTCGATCCCCCGCGGCAGGCCCCGCTTGTAGCTGAAGGAGTGGATCATGACCGCCATGCGTTGCGCGCCCGCCGGGTCGAACCAGCGCGACAGTTCCGCTTTCAGGTCGTGGGGTGTCAGGGTCGACGTGTCGATCAGCAGGTCCGCCCGCAGCCGCACGGGGACCAGAAGGTCCAGTTCCCGCTCGATACCTTGTTGAGGGCTTTCCGCGGGAGCGAGCGGATGGCGCCTGCGGGTTTCGGAATAGCGCCGCAGCAGGACTTCGGGCTGCGCGTCCAGATAAACAAGTTCCGGTATCCGCCCGGACGTTGTCAGCCAGTCCAGCAAATCCAGCAGTGCCGCCACGCTGAAATCCCGGTTGCGCACATCAAGCCCAAGCGCGAGCGTTCGCGCCAGGGCCGGCCCATCCATCAACCGCGGCACCAGACTGAGCGGCATGTTGTCGATCGTTTCGCACCCCATGTCCTCGAGCACGGCCAGCGCGGTCGATCGTCCCGCGCCCGATGGCCCCGACACCAGAATGACACGGCCCGGCGCTGCGATACCGCCGGGACCCTCACCATGCAGGATCGACGGCATGTCACTGGTCATGGGTGTCTTCCAACGGTGCGCGCGTCCCAAGGTATTGGAGAATGGCATAGCCGAAATGTGCATTTCCCGCGGCGTGAAACAAGGCGACGTTCTGACCGAGGATGTCCACATGCCGCGGTGGGGGAAGGCGCATGTCTTCGGCGATGTCCATGTCCGCCACGGCATAGAGCGGCACGGGCCCGGTGCGCCGCACGGGCAGCAAGCCCACGCCCCGCGCCTCGATCCGAGGTGGCAGGCTGGCGGGAGCGTCCGCCCAGACCCGTGGCCCCCGCGGCGCCACCCACAACCGGGTGCGATCATCGGCCACCAGTCGCGCGCCGTGCGCCATGAGCATCAGGGCCAGCGCAGACTTGCCCGACCCGGATCGCCCGACGATCATCAGGCCGCGGCCCGCCACGGCCACGGTGGTGGCGTGACGGATCGTGTCTGACGCGGTGGGGTCGCAGGAACGTGGCATGGTGGGTTCGGGTCACATGGTGTACGCCATAAAATAGCCTTGTGCTGACGCAGCGCAAGCCATGCCGCACCGCCGCGACTCGACGATGCGCCGGAGACGTCGCGCCCGCGGCCCGATGCATCGGTCACAACCGCCCAGCCGGAAATGGGCGGGTCGCAAGAAAATTCGGCGCCGTGCGGCCCAAGCCGTTAATCCTTTGTGGGATTGGTTGCGCAAACATCCGCTAGGTTGCGCTAACTGCGCGGAACCGCCCTGTTTTACTGCGAAAGCCCCATGATATAGCGTTTGTGTCATCCGCGTGGGATCAGTGGCCGGTCGTGTCTGACTGCACCAAAGACGCCCCGCGACACTCGCAAGAAAGCGCCACATATGGCGTCTGGAGATTTGGCTCATGGAATACGGTCGCGTGAACCCCGCCTACACACTGGAACACCAGGGCATGACGGGGCTTGGCACGGTTCATTACAACCTGCTGGAACCCGATCTCGTGGCCCAGGCCATCAAGCGCGACGAAGGCAAGCTGGGCGCTGGCGGCACGCTTCTGGTGACGACCGGCAAGTACACGGGCCGCTCACCCAAGGACAAGCACGTCGTCAAGACGCCTGACGTCGCAGACAAGATCTGGTGGGACAACAACGCCGAAATGTCGCCCGACGGATTCGATGCGCTGCATGCCGATATGCTCGTGCACATGCGCGACCGGGACTTCTTCGTGCAGGACCTGTACGGCGGAGCGGATCCGGCGCTGAGGCTCGATGTGCGGGTCATCACGGAACTTGCGTGGCACAACCTGTTCATCCGGCATCTGCTGCGCCGCCCGGCGCGCGCCGAACTTGAAACCTTCGTGCCGGAATTCACCATCATCAACGTGCCAAGCTTCAAGGCCGATCCAGCGCGCCACGGCTGCAAGTCGGACACGGTGATCGCGCTCAACTTCGAACGCAAGATGATCCTGATCGGCGGCACGGAATATGCCGGCGAGAACAAGAAATCCGTGTTCACGCTCCTGAACTACCTGCTGCCCGAGAAGGGTGTGATGCCGATGCACTGCTCGGCCAACCACGCGAACGGCAACCCCGTGGACACCGCGGTCTTCTTCGGTCTTTCGGGGACCGGCAAGACGACCCTGTCGGCCGACCCCGCGCGCACGCTGATCGGCGATGACGAACACGGCTGGTCGGACCGCGGCACCTTCAACTTCGAAGGCGGCTGCTATGCCAAGACCATCAGCCTGTCGCCAAAGGCCGAGCCGGAAATCTTCGCGACCACCACGAAATTCGCCACCGTGATCGAGAACATGGTCTTCGACCCAGAAACCAAGGCGCTGGATTTCGAGGACGACAGCCTGACCCCGAACATGCGCTGCGCCTATCCGCTGGAATACATCTCCAATGCATCGGAAACCGCCCTTGGCGGTCACCCCAAGAACATCATCATGCTGACCTGCGA
This sequence comes from Meridianimarinicoccus sp., assembly GCA_036770665.1. GTDB lineage: Bacteria > Pseudomonadota > Alphaproteobacteria > Rhodobacterales > Rhodobacteraceae > Meridianimarinicoccus. Next base: position 6,733 of record DAIPIS010000014.1, on the reverse strand, counting down.
TGCGTTCGGCGTGCTGCCCCCGATCAGCCGGCTGACACCGGCGCAGGCGATGTACCACTTCCTGTCGGGGTTCACGTCCCGGATGGCGGGCACGGAACGCGGTGTGACCGAGCCCACGCCGGTGTTTTCCACCTGCTTCGGCGCGCCCTTCATGCCCATGCGCCCCGAGGTTTACGGCAACCTCTTGCGCGACAAGATCGCCAAGCACGGTGCGACCTGCTGGCTCGTGAACACCGGCTGGACCGGCGGCGCATTCGGCACCGGGTCCCGCATGCCCATCGCCGCCACGCGCGCATTGCTCACGGCGGCGTTGGACGGTTCGCTCAACGACGCGACCTTCCGCAAGGATCCGAACTTCGGCTTCGACGTGCCCGTGACGGTGGACGGCGTGGATGCGAAGCTGCTCGACCCCCGGTCTACCTGGCCTGACAAGGCCGCCTATGACGCACAGGCCCGAAAACTGGTCGACATGTTCGCCGAGAATTTCGAACAGTACGTCGCCTATATCGACGATGACGTGAAGGCCGTCGCCATCGGTTGATGCCTGCCGCCCCGCGCGCGAACCGGCGCGGGGCGGCCCCTATCCGGTGAGCCCGATATCCGCCAGCCCCCGGCGGACAAGATTGAGCCCCATGAGGACCAGAACCGCAAGCATCGCGGCGCGGAACCGGCGCTGGTCCAGCCGGTCTTGCAAAACCTGTCCGATCCACACGCCCAGCACCGTGGGCGGAACCATCGCCAGCGACAGCGGCACGGTGTCGGCGTTCAACAGGCCCGAGCGCAGATGTGCCACCATCAGCACGACAGACCCGGCACCATAGACCACGCCCTGCACCGCGATGGCCTTGTCCTTGGATGCGTCGATCGCGGTCAGGTACAATACCGTCGGCGGGCCCCAGATGCCGGACAATCCGCCCGATACACCCGCGACGGTTCCGATCCCGACATCGGCCAGCCATCGCCGGGCGGGAGACACGCGCGGTGTCCACCCCAGCAGTTGCAGCGCGGAAAACCCGACGATCGGCAGCCCGATCACAAGATACAGGACGCCGGGCGTCAGCGCCGTGACCATCTGCGCCGACAGGGCGATCATCACCAGCAGGACCGCCAGATACAGCCGGAATTCGTGCAGAACCGACCTCACCTGCGGCAATCCGCCCCGCAACCCCTGCCAGAGATTGGCCAGCAAGGTGGGTATGATGATCACCGCGAGTGCGGTTTCCGGTGGCATGAAACTGGCCAGCCCCGACATCATGATCAAGGGCATGGCGAAGCCCACGGTGCCTTTGACGAAACTGGCCACGAGCGTCACCGCCGCAGCGGCAACAAGGGTCGCAAATGTGAGCGCAAGCAAGGGCGTATCCGACTGTCAGGGCACGACGCCCGTCCTATATGCCCGTTTGCCCGTCGCGGTGCAAAATTTGAGAGGGTCATAATCCTTCAACTCTTGCGCCCGTTTTGAAAATTTGTTGCGCTGCAAGTGCGAAATGCGTATGCGGTGCGTGATCAGAGAAAAGGAACCGATTCATGGCCCATGACGGACAGACCCTGCCGCTTGCCGGTATTGAAAGCCCGCTCCTTGCGGACCTGCTGCCCCTGACCCGAGCTGCGCTTGACCCGGCCGCGAGGCTGCTGGAGCGCGCCAAGCTGTCGGTCGGTGGCATGGTGTCGGAAAACGGTCGCGTGTCCGGCACGCTGATCGAAATGCACCAGACGGCAGCGCACGGTCTGGCCTGGCTTGCGACCTATGTGGAGTCGCTGCGCCAGATGCAGGCTTGGGCCGACAAGCTCGATGCGTCCGGCAAGTTCGGCGAAGTCGAACACCTGATCCTGCAGATCGCATTCGGCGAGTATCTGGCGCAGATGTCCGGTGGGATTCCCATGAACCAGGGCGAATTCCTGCGTCCGCAGGACATGGGCCTGACCGGGGATGACCAATCGGCGCTGATGACCGAGGCCGTGCAGACCCTGACGCGCGCGGGCAACACGCAGGCCGCGCGCACGCGCCTTGTGGCGCTGATGCGCGAACAGTCCGCCAACGTGACCGTGGGCGCGTCCGGTCTTGACGAAGAACTGGAAATGATTCGCGATCAATTCCGCCGTTACACGGTGGACCGCGTGCTGCCGGACGCCCATGAATGGCACCTGAAGGACGAGCTGATCCCGATGGAGATCATCACCGAACTGGCCGAGATGGGCGTGTTCGGTCTGACCATTCCGGAAGAATACGGCGGCTTCGGGCTGTCCAAGGCGTCGATGTGCGTCGTGTCCGAAGAACTGTCGCGCGGCTACATCGGTGTGGGCTCGCTCGGCACCCGTTCGGAAATCGCGGCGGAACTGATCATCTGCGGCGGCACGGAAGAGCAGAAGCAGAAATGGTTGCCCAAACTCGCCAGCGCCGAGGTGCTGCCGACCGCGGTCTTCACCGAACCGAACACGGGGTCGGACCTTGGCGCGCTGCGCACCCGCGCGGTCAAGGACGGCGATGACTACCGGATCACCGGCAACAAGACGTGGATCACCCACGCCTCGCGCACGCAGATCATGACGCTGCTGGCGCGCACGGATCCGGCGACGGACAACTACAAGGGTCTGTCGATGTTCATCGCCGAAAAGACCCCCGGCGATTGCGCCAATCCTTTCCCGACCGACGGCATGACCGGCGGCGAGATCGAGGTGCTGGGCTATCGCGGCATGAAGGAATACGAGATCGCCTTCGACAATTTCCATGTGAAGGGCGAGAACCTTCTGGGCGGCGAGGAAGGCAAGGGCTTTGCGCAGTTGATGGAGACGTTCGAATCCGCGCGCATCCAGACCGCGGCGCGGGCCGTGGGCGTCGCGTGTTCCGCGCTCGATATTTCCATGCAGTACGCGCTGGATCGCAAGCAGTTCGGCAAGGCGCTGATCGAGTTTCCGCGCGTGTCCGGCAAGCTTGCGATGATGGCGGTGGAGATCATGGTGGCGCGCCAGCTCACCTATTTCTCGGCCATGGAAAAGGACGAAGGCCGCCGCTGTGACCTGGAAGCCGGGATGGCGAAACTGCTGGGCGCGCGCGTCGCATGGGCCGCGGCGGACAACGGATTGCAGATCCACGGCGGCAACGGCTTCGCGTTGGAATACGCCATTTCCCGCGTGCTGTGTGACGCCCGCATCCTGAACATCTTCGAAGGTGCCGCCGAGATCCAGGCGCAGGTCATCGCACGTCGTCTGCTGGCCTGACATTCGGCGACAGACCGGAACGACAGGAGGCCCCGGGTCAAGCCCGGGGCATCTTTTTTTCAGGTGTCGATGGATTTACCCGGCGCTGCGGGCCAGACGGTCCAGCAACCGCTGTCGCGCGGACGGAAAGGGCTGGCCGGGTTGGTGCGGGCCGATCTCGCGCAGCAGGAAATGGCCCGTCACGCGCAGGGCGGTGGCGATCTCGGCGTTGGCGGCATCGCCCGTGCCCAGCAGGCAGGGCGGCAGTGGCAGCAGCTTGTCCTCGTACCCTCGTGCACCCGTCACGCTCACCGCTCGCCCCGTGCGGGGCGACACATGGGTCAGACCCGCGTCCGCCCCGGTCACGGCGCAGCGCGTCAGGTCCAGTGCGAAGCCCATCGTGGCCAGGAGCGACACCTCCCACCGCAGATAGGCCAGCGGCCATGCGGACGTCGCCGCGATCAGGTCCAGAAGCGTGACACTCTCCCGCCAGAGCGCGGGATACGCCGCCCGTTCCGGCAGCGCATGGGCCAGCAGCGCACAGACGCTGGCCAACCCCGCCAGCCCCAGGGGGTCGCCCATCAGCGCGGCGGCCCGGCCCCGCACGGGTTCGACGGTGAAGCTGCCAAGCCGGTCATCCAGCCGCGCGCGCCAGGTCAGGTCAAGCTGCGCACCGGGTTGGAGAACCGGCCACAACCTGCGCCCCGCACCGCCGCGCACCACGCCCGCGTGGCGGCCGTGGCTTTCGGTGAACGTCTCGATGATCGCGGCGTTCTCGCCGTGGCGGCGCGCCGCCAGCAGCACGCCGTCTTCGCGCCATTCCATGACCCTTGGCTATCCCGGCCACGGAGATTTGCAAGGGCTCAGTCGGACAGGCCCGGCTCGTCCAGAAGGTCGCGCCCGTCGCGGGACTCGATCTCGATGATCCACACGTCGGGATCAAACCCGCGCTGCCGGGCAAGGCTGGCATCGACATCGGCCTCCGGTCCGTCCACCAGCACATCCCAGACGCGCGCGCCCGTCGCGGGATCGAAGCGGCGGGCCTTGGCGCAGGCGGTGCCGTCCAGCCGTGCGCATTTGACGATCACGGCGCCTGCGGTCGGGTCGCCCTTGGCGGTGACATAGGCGGGAATGTCGGCCAGTTGCAGTCGCCGGACATAGGCCTGCACCCACAGCCCCGCCGCCAACCGCATCAGGTATCGCCGTCCCGGAATTCGAGACCGATTTCCGAATACCGTTCGGATTCTTCCTGCCAGTTGGGGCGCACGCGGACCTGCAGGAACAGATGCACCTTGCGGCCGAGCAACTCCTCCATGTCGGCGCGGGCGGCCTGGCCCACGGCCTTGATCGTCTCGCCCTTGTTGCCCAGCACGATGCCCTTGTGCCCGTCGCGCAGCACGTAGATCACCTGGTCCACGCGGGCGGAACCGTCCTTGCGATCTTCCCAACCTTCGGTTTCCACCGTCAACTGGTAGGGCAGTTCCTGATGCAGCCGCAGGGTCAGCTTTTCGCGGGTCATCTCGGCGGCGATCATGCGCATCGGCAGGTCCGCGATCTGGTCTTCGGGGTAAAGCCAGGGACCTTCGGGCAGTTCCGCCGCCAGCCAGCCGCGCAGATCGTCCACGCCGTACCCCTTTTCCGCCGAGATCATGAAGGTCTGCACGAAGGGAAAGCGCGCATTCATGTCCTCCGTCAGCTTCAGCAGGGTCGCCGCCTGTACCCGGTCGATCTTGTTGATCGCGAGCGCCACGGGATGCCCACCCGCACGGTCGCCAAGCGATGCAAGGATCGCTTCGACGCCTTCGGTTATGCCGCGATGCGCCTCGATCAGCAGCACGACGATATCGGCGTCCGCTGCCCCGCTCCAGGCCGCCGCCACCATCGCGCGGTCCAGCCGCCGCCGCGGGCGGAACAGGCCCGGCGTGTCCACGAACACGATCTGCGACACCCCGTCGATGGCCACGCCCCGGATGCGCGCGCGGGTCGTCTGCACCTTGTGCGTCACGATCGACACCTTCGCACCGACCATGCGATTCAGCAGCGTGGACTTGCCCGCGTTCGGTTCCCCGATCAGCGCGACGAACCCCGCGCGGGTTCCGGTATCCGTGTCAGTCATCGTCCCCGGCCTCCAGCCGTGCCAGCAGCGCCTGCGCCGCGGCCTGTTCCGCCTGCCGCTTGGTGCGGGCCTGCGCGGTTTCCTGCGCACCCGTGTTCAAAACCACACGGATGGTGAACACCGGCGCATGATCCGGACCCGACCGGTCAAGCTGGTCATAGCGCGGCGGCGGCATCCCGCGCCCCTGCGCCCATTCCTGCAGCGCGGTCTTGGCGTCGCGGGCGTCATCCTTGACCGATGCGATGCGCGGCCCCCAAAGCCGCAGGATCATGTCCCGCGCGGCATCAAGACCGCCGTCCACATAGACCGCCGCGATCACGGCTTCCATGGCGTCGCCCAGCAGCGCCTCCTTGCGACGGCCGCCGGACAGCATTTCCGACCGGCCAAGCCGCAGCACGTCGCCCAGCCCGATGTCGCGCGCGATCTCGGCGCAGGTTTCCTTGCGCACCAGCGCGTTCAGGCGCGGCGCAAGCAGTCCTTCGGGCGCACGCGCATCGGCATCCAGAAGTGCCTCGGCCATCACAAGCCCCAGCACCCGGTCACCAAGGAACTCCAACCGCTGGTTATCGCTCCGGTTGGGGGACGCGACCGATCCGTGGGTCAGCGCCGATTGCAGCAAATCGCCCCGGACGAAATCATGCCCAAGTCGCGCCGCGAAGGCCCGTTGTTCCGCCGACAGCGCCAAGGGTCAGTTCAATCCCTTGAAGAACCGGTCGCCGCGCCACGTCCAGACGAAGAAGATCGACCGCCCCGCAGAGGAAAACATGACCCGGTCCGCGCGCCCGATCAGGTTCTTGAACGGCACCATCCCGACACCGCGCGCCGATTGCGGCACCCGGCTGTCCACCGAATTGTCGCGGTTGTCGCCCATGAAAAAGAAATGCCCCGCGGGCACGGTATAGACCGGCGTGGTGTCCAGCGGCCCGTCGCCGATGTTGAGCACCGCATGGCCGGTCCCGCCGGGCAGGGTTTCGATGGTGCGCGTCTTCTCGCAGGACCCGCCGATGCCCACGGCTCCGTTCTCGCAGCGCGGGAAACTGCCAGACGGGCCCTGCTTTTCATAGGGCTCCACGAAGACGCCACCGGGTTCGGTCGGCACCCGTTCGCCGTTCAGGTACAAGGCACCGTCGCGCATCTGCACGGTGTCGCCCGGCAGGCCGATCAGCCGCTTGATGAAATCGCTGCCGTTGACCGGGTGCTTGAACACGACGATGTCGCCGCGGTCGGGTTCGCTGCCGAACCAGCGATCCCCGATGAAGGTGCAGGCCGAGAACGGGCAGGAGTACTGCGAATAGCCGTAAGCCATCTTGTTCACGAACAGGAAATCCCCGATCAGCAGCGTGTCCTTCATGGACCCGGACGGTATCCAGAACGGCTGGAAGAACAGCGTCCGGAACACGCCCGCGATCAGCAGCGCAT
>DAIPIS010000013.1:0-26578 GCA_036770665.1 Meridianimarinicoccus sp. | reverse complement strand
GTCCGCAGCCCCCGGCTGGTTGCGCGCCCAGATCGTGGCACCGGGATGGTCCATCCGCAGCAGCGTCACCGCCGGGTGCAGCCCCAGCCGCAGCGTGTCGGCATCCGCACCCGCCAGCCGCGCCGGGTCCAGCGGGGCGGCATCGGCGGCGTGGAACGCCCGCCCCCGCGCGTATTCCACCCGCGCCACGGCACCCATGTAAGGGTATGCCGCCAGCGGCGGGAACCGTGCCAGAAACCCGGCGAACCCCGCCCCCCATTCCGCCAGCACCGGCGACCGGGGCGGGTCCGCGTCGACATAGACCTTCGCCAGCGCGCCGAAGAACGCCTCCCCCACCAGCCGCCGGATCACCGGGAACCGCGCCGCCAGCGCCGCGCCAAGGCTGTGGGCCACGTTGTTGCGATAGACGTCCATGCGCCGCCCCACGTCGCCCCGCGCCACGACACCCGCGGGCAGAGGCCCGCCGCGCAGCGCCGCACAGAAGTCGGCTTCCAGATCGCGGGGTGTGCGCCCGTCCGGGCCTTGCGGGGGCAGCAGGTCGACCGGGGTGCGTTGGTCCGGACCGCCCGCATTCTGCCCGCCCCTGTCAGGATGCGCGCGCAAGGGTCCGTCCTCCCGCCGCGAGTATCGCCGCCGCCCGGTCCGCCTCCGCCGCCAGCACGTGCCATTCCGGCAGGTCGTTGTCCCATTCCACCAGCGTGGGCAGCGGCCCGGCCCGTGCGATCACGTCGGCATAAAGCGCCCAGACCGGGTCCGCGACCGGCGCGCCGTGGTCGTCGATCAAGAGCGGGCCGTCCGGCATATCCTCCGCCGCGTGGCCGCCCAGATGCACCTCGCCCACCGCCGCCATCGGGAACCCTGCCAGATAGGCCGCCGCGTCGGTGCCATGGTTCACTGCCGACACGAACACGTTGTTCACATCCAGCAGCAACCCGCAGCCGGTGCGCGCCACGACCTCGGCCAGAAACGCCACCTCCGGTATGTCGCTTTCGGCGAAGGTCACATAGGTCGCGGGGTTCTCCAGCAGCATCCGCCGCCCGAGTGCCGCCTGCACCTGATCCACATGGGCGCAGACCACAGCCAGCGTCGCCGCCGTATAGGGCAGGGGCAGCAGGTCGTTCAGATACGCCCCCCCGTGGCTCGCCCAGGCCAGATGTTCCGAAAAGCTGTCGGGGTCGTAGCGGTCGCACACCGCCTTGACACGCCCGAGGTGATCAGGGTCGATCCCCCCCGCACCGCCGATCGACAACCCCACGCCGTGCAGCGACAGCGCATGGTCGGCCCGCAGCGCGGACAGCTGTGCATGGGGCAGGCCACCCGCGCCCATGTAGTTCTCGGCATGCACCTCGAAGAAGCCCACGCGGCGGGCATCCGCGCGGATCGCGGCGAAATGGTCGGGCTTGAAGCCGACACCGACGGTCGGTGGCAATGGCATGGCTGTCTCCTGCCGGGCGGGGCGCATGGTGGCTTCGGGGGCGCGCCGCAGCCCGCCCCCGATCAGGGGCTCAGGCCGGCACGTCGCGGCTGAGCTCCTCGAGCGAGCCTGCGCGCGGGGTGCCGTCGGCCATGGCGGGCAACTCGATCTCGGTGCAGGTCCCGGCCGGCACCAGCGTCCAGGCGTTGCCCTGATAGTCGACGGTGGAGGTTCCGGCACAGGTCGTCCCCGGCCCGGCGGCGCAATCGTTCGCCCCCGCGAGAGAGATGCCGAAACACTTCTCCATCCCCTGCGCATGGGCGGTGGTGGCGGCGGCCCCGAGTGCGGCCAGAAGCGTGGCCCCAAGGGCAAGGCGGTTGGTCACTGTGGTCATGGTCGTCTCCCTGTCTGCGTCATGTCTGATCCAGCGAGGGGCAGGATCGCGCCCTCATGAAACAGTTCGCAGACAGGGCGCGTTTGTTACGCGCCTCACGAACAGGTTATGGGGATGTGATGGGGGGCATGTGGACGGCAGCGCGCGGGCCCGCGCGGCATTGACTCAGCGCCGTCGGACGGGGCGCGGTCAACGCGAAACGGACAGGAGGCTTCTGTCTTGGTGAAATGTCTCACGCCCCGGCACGGTGACGTCCGCACATAGCAGAGTTGTGTGTCCACCGACGCCGCGCGCGGCACATTTGATGCGCCGATCCAGCCCCCTACCGCTTGACCAGATACCCCACCAGCCCGCCCGCGGCACCCGTCAGGAACGACATCGCCCATTTCTTCTCGTCGGCGGAGGCCGTCTGCGACCGGACCGCGTCCACGCAGATCCACGCCAGCACGCCCAGAAACACCAGCGCCGCAAGGAACAGGATGAAATCCTTGATCACCCGCGCCCATGCGTCCTTGTCGCTTTCTTTCGGTTGCACGGTCGCCGTATAGGTGTGCCCCGGCGGTGCCGCGGACAGGTCATAGGTCGGCGGGTTGGTCACAGACCCACGAACTCCGTCTCCATCTTGCGGGTCGTCGGTTCGACAAGGCCCAGCTTCAACCCGCGCTTCTTGCCGTCATGGGCTGCGATGAACAACTGAAGCGCCTTGCGGATCACCTCGCTCTTGTTGCTCTCGCTTTCCGTGGCGACTTGTTCGATCGCGGCGTTCAGGTCGTTCGACAGGACAAGATTCATACGGGCGCTCATGGCACTCTCCATTGCAGATCAGTGTATGTGCATAATCTGCGCACTGAATGTGCATCTGTCAAGTTGATCCCACGCCCGCCACGAACCTGGTCCCCCTTTGCACCCCACCCCCCTTTCGCGCTAACACCCGTCCAGCCGCCCCGCGAAAGGACCATCCGTGACCCATATCGTCTTCCTCGACCGCGACACCGTCGCGCCGCAGATCGCCCTGCCGACCCCCGGTTTCCCGCACACATGGGAAAACCACGCCCGCACCGCGCCCGACCAGACGGCGCACAGGCTCGCCACCGCCACCATCGCCATCACCAACAAGGTCCGCATCGGTCCGGCTGAACTCGATGCCGCCCCCGACCTGCGCCTGATCGCCGTCGCGGCCACCGGCACCGATTGCGTCGATGTCGCCGCCTGTGCCGCGCGCGGCGTCGCCGTCACCAACATCCGGGGCTATTCGGTCAACACCGTGCCGGAACACGTCTTCACCCTGCTCTTGGCGCTGCGCCGCAGTCTGGTTCCCTACGTCACCGACACCCGCGACGGGGCATGGCAGCGCGCCGGGCAGTTCTGTTTCTTCGACCACCCGATCCGCGATCTGGCGGGGGCCACCATGGGCATCGTCGGCGCGGGCGGCATCGGCGGGCGCGTCGCGGATATCGCCCGCGCCTTCGGGATGGAGGTGATCTTTGCCGCCCGCCCGGGTGCGCCTTCGGGTGATGGGCGCGTGGCCTTCCCCGACTTCTGCGCGCGGGCGGATGTGATCTCGCTCCACTGTCCGCTGACCGATGCGACGCGCGGGCTGATGGGGGCGGATGCCTTTGCCGCCATGACCCGCGCGCCGCTGATCCTGAACACCGCGCGCGGCGCGCTGATCGACCTGCCCGCGCTTGCCGCAGCACTCGACGCGGGGCAGGTGTCCGGCGCGGGCATCGACGTTGCCGACCGGGAACCTCCTGCCGCCGACGACATCCTGATGCGGCTGGCCCACCACCCCCGCGTTCTGGTCACGCCCCATGTCGCCTGGGCATCGGACACGGCGCAGCAGGCGCTCGCGGACCAGTTGGGCGCAGTGCTGGCGGCGTTCCACGCGGGTGCGCCGATCAATCTCGTGACGCCGCCGCGCTGACGTCCGCGGCCGGGTGCCGGTCCTGCATGCCGCCGCCGTGCGGCAGCGGACGGGGCGGGCGGGTCCTGTGCGTGCGATGGACTGCGCCGCGTGGCCCGGTCCGGGGTCCTGCGGGAGTCCTATGGGATTCATATGAAAGTCATATGCGATTCATATGCCGCGCCGATGGGCGTCCCCGCGCCCCCAGCGGTCCGGACACCCCAAGTCTGGCGGACGGGCACGGGCCTGCGCATCCCTGTCCACCGTTGACACCGTCCCGCCCGCGCGCAACGCTCCGCGCACAGGAGGACCCCCATGACCCCCATGATCCATCGCCAAGACCCTGACAGCCCGATGATTTTCCGCCCATGACCCGCGAAGACCGCGCGCTGCTGACGGCGCTGTTCGAGGCCGCCGTGGCCGCCGCCGACCCGGACGCCGCCCTGCGCGCGCACCTCCCCGCGCGCCCCACCGGCCGCACCATAGTCATCGGCGCGGGCAAGGGCGCGGCGCAACTGGCGGCTGCGTTCGACCGGCTCTGGGACGGCCCGCTGGAGGGCGTGGTGGTCACGCGCTATGGCTATGGGGTGCCGTGCGACCGGATCCGCGTGCTGGAAGCGGCCCACCCGGTGCCGGATGATGCGGGGCTGGTGGCCAGTGCCGCCCTCCTGGATGCCGTGTCGGGGCTGTCGGCGGACGATCTTGTGGTGGCGCTGATCTGCGGCGGGGGGTCGGCCCTGCTGCCAGCGCCGCCCGAGGGGCTGACGCTGGCCGACGAACAGGCGCTCAACGCTGCATTGTTGCGGTCCGGCGCGCCCATCGGTGTGATGAACGCCATCCGCAAGCACGCGAGCCGGATCAAGGGCGGGCGGCTGGCGGTCGCGGCTGCCCCGGCGCGGGTCGTATCGCTGGTCGTGTCGGATGTGCCCGGCGACGATCCGGCGGAGGTCGCATCGGGCCCGACCGTGCCGTCACGCGTGACGCTGGCGGAGGCCCGCGCGCTGGTCGCGGCCTATGGGATCGACCTGCCGCCCCGGATCGCGGCGCATCTGGCCACGGATGCGGCGCGCGCGCCGGGTCCGGGGGATGCGGCCTTCGCGCGGGCGGAGGTGCGGGTGATCGCCTCCGCCCGCCTGTCGCTGGAAGCCGCCGCGGCGGAGGCCGAACGGCGCGGCATGCCGGCGGCGATCCTGTCGGACGCCATCGAGGGGGAGGCGCGGGATGTGGGGCAGGTTCACGCCGCCCTCGCGCGCGAAATCGCCAACCGGGGCCGCCCGCTGCCCGCCCCGGTCGTGTTGCTGTCGGGCGGCGAAACCACGGTCACGATCCGCGGCGACGGCGGGCGCGGCGGGCGCAATACCGAGTTTCTTGTCTCCTTCGCGCGCGGCGTGGCGGGGCTGGACGGGATCGCGGCGCTCGCCGCCGACACGGACGGGATCGACGGGTCCGAAGACAACGCCGGCGCCTTCGCCGATGGCACAACGGCGGCGCGCATGCGCGCGGCGGGGGTCGATCCGGCCGCGGCGCTGGCGGCACATGACGCCTGGGGGGCCTTCGCGGCGGTGGGCGACCTGTTCGCGCCGGGGCCGACCGGCACCAACGTGAACGACTTCCGCGCGATCCTGGTGCGCGGTACGCCCTGACGCGCGGCGCGTGCCGTCACAGTCCCGCGGCGCGCGCCGCGCTCCGGATGTCGCATGTTCGGGGCGCGCAGAACCGGTTCCCAGCTTTGCGCGACATGCCCAAGGCGATCAGACGGCGATCGGCATGGGCGGTGCCGCCTGGTCCTCCTGCGCGGTGGCGGGCCAGGTGGCGAGGATTACCGCGCTGCCGGTGATCCCGTGGCGGTCCATCGTCGCGGCAAGGTCGGACAGGTGGCAGCGCATGTGCTGCGCGCCGGGTTTCGTCACCTCCACACCGATCCGGATGTCGGCATCCCCGGGAAAGCCCGCCGCCAGCAGTCCTGCCGCGATCCGGTCGGCCTGCCGGGCGGCCATGTAGAACACGCTGGTCGTTCCCGGCCCCGCGTGGCGGATCGCGTCTGGCGACGGGTTGTCGGTCGAGCCCGTCGCGGTCGCGAACACCAGCGTGTCGGCCACGCCGCGCGCGGTCAGGCTGATCCCCATCTCGGCGGCGGCCCCGCAAGCGGCGGTAACGCCCGGCACGATGTCGACCGCGACCCCGGCGGTGCGGGCGGCGGCCAGTTCCTCGGTCAGGCGTCCGAAGATCGCCGGGTCGCCCGATTTCAGCCGCACCACACGGCGGCCCTTCAGCGCCTCGGCCACGATCACGGCGTTGATCCGGTCCTGCGGCCAGGCATGGGCACCCACCTGCTTGCCGACGAAGACCCGGTCCGCGTCGCGCCGGGCCAGTTCCAGCACCCCGGCATCCACGAGCCGATCATAGAAGATCACGTCGGCGTCCTGCAGGCGCTGCACGGCGCGCAGGGTCATCAGGTCGCGCGCACCCGGCCCGGCCCCCACCAGCGAAATGCGGCCCGCCGCATCGGCGTTCGGTGCGGCACCTGCAGCGATGGCGGCCTTGATCGCGGCGGTCGCGGCGCGTTCGGCCCCGTGGTCCCAGTCCGCGCGCGGGCTGCCGCGGAACACCCAGCCCCAGAACGCCCGGCGGTTCTCGCGCGGCACGCGCTGCGCCACGGCATCGCGCAGCCGCCCGGCCAGTGCCGCCAGCCCGCCCAGGTTCTGGGGCAGCAGCGTTTCCAGCGTCGTCTTGATCTCGCGGGTCAGCACGGGCGCGGTACCTTCGCTGCCGATGGCGATGACTACGGGATCGCGGTCCACGATGGCGGGGGTGGTCAGGTCGCAGAGGTCAGGCCGGTCCACCACGTTCACCGGGCAGCGCGCCGCCTGCGCCAGCGCGTGGGCGGCGGCGTCGAAGCCGGGGCAACCGGTGGCGACGAAGCCCATCACCGCCGCGGTGAACACGTCCGCCGACAGGTCCGGCGTGCAGACGACGCGTCCGGAGGCCACAAGCGCGGCCAGTTCAGGGTCGGGGTCGCGCGCCACAAGGACGAGGTCGGCATCGGTCTTGAGCAGGAGCCGCATCTTCTGCGCTGCCTGTTCGCCGCCGCCCACCACGACGACCCGGCGGCCCGTGGTGCGGATGAACATGGGAAAGCTTTTCATCATGGGTTCCTTTCAGGCGGTGGGGGCTGCGACGGTCGCCGCCACGCCCAGCGTGTCCAGCGCGAGCGCCGTGGTCGCGTCGATCATCGCGGTCTCCAACGGGGAGAGGTGCGCGGGCAGGTCCGGGCCGGGGCGCGGATCGGCCGCACCGTCCCACACGGGCGCCAGGTCGGCCTGCCACGGCGCGCCGTCGCGCAGCCCGAACGCGGCGACCATCTTGGCCGGGTTGCGTTCGAATTCGCCGCCGCCGCCCTTGATGACGGTCAGCCGGTCCCAGCCCAGACGCTGCGCCGCATCGGCCTGCAGCAGCCGGTAGGACGGGTGGAACACGCCTTGGACGCTGGCGCGCGCGCGGCCGGGGTTCAGCATCCGGCACACCGTGTTGACGCAGGACCTCAGGCCCAGCACCCCGCGCAGTCGCAGAAGTGCGAACAGCGCCGGGTGGGCGGTTTCAAGCGGCAGATAGGCGATGCCGTCGCGGTCAAGGAGACGCGCGGCATGGCGCGGGTCGTCGGCCATCGCGATGCCCGCCCGCGCCAGCCCGACGCGCACTGCACCGTCGCCCCCGTTCCAGCCGTGGATCAGCACCCGGTGACCGGCCCGCGCGACCGCCCGCGCCGACAGCAGGAACAGCGGCGCCCCCCGGGTGCGCCCGGCGGCATAGCAGGGCCAGTCCAGATCGACCGGGGCGAGCGGCGGCATGGCCGCCTGTGCCGCAGCCGCGAAGCCCGCGATCTCGTCCGCGACCTCGCCCTTCATGCGCAACAGCATCAGGAGCGCGCCCACCGCTTCGGGGGCCGCGTCGCCCGACAGCATCAGGCGCATGGCGTCCTCGGCCTCGGGCCGGGTCAGCGATCGGGACCGGCCCGGCCCCCGCCCGAGCGTGCGGACGTGATCGGAAAGGGTCATTCCGCCGCCGCCTTCTGCAGGGCACCGTCCAGGAGCGCCGCGATTTCCGGGCGGCACGATCCGCAGTTGGTGCCCGCCTGCAGGGCGGCTCCCACGGCCTCCAGATCGGTCAGGCCGCCCGCATCGATGGCCCGCAGGATCGTGTTCACGCCTACCCCGAAGCAGGCACACAGAACCGGGCCGGGGTCGGGTCGCCCGGCGGCCGGTCGCCCGCTGAGCACGCCTGCCGCGTCGGTGCCGGGCAGCGTGGCGAGGTAATCGCGCATCACCGCCACCGGGCTTGCGGCGACAAACACCGCGCCGACCAGCCGACCGTCCCGGCTGAGCGCCACCCGCGCCAGCCCCCGTGCCGGGTCGTGGAACGACATCGCGTCGGCGTCGGGGGCGGCGAACAGGCGGCGCGCCGCAGTGTCCCAATCGGCCACGGGGTCCGTCCCGGCAAGTTCCGCGCGCCAGCCCGCATGGGTCCGCGCGACGGCCCAGTAGGGCGCATCCAGCGTCATCGGCGCGCTTGCAATGGCGAAGCCGTACCACGCCGCATCCATCCGGCGCAGGGCCACCACGGCGGCCTTGCTTTCAGGTTGGCCGGAGATCGGGTCGTGCGCCCCGGGCACCAGCCGGTCGATCCGCGCCGAAGGCGCCGTGTCGCCCGTCCAGTGCATGGGCGCGAAGACCTGTCCCGGCTGCACGCTGTCGGTGAGCCGGGCGCGCAGGATGGCACGGCCCAGCGGGCTTTCCAGTTCCACAAGATCGGCGGGACCGATACCCAGCCGCGCGGCGTCATCCGGGTGCAGGTCCACGAAGGGTTCGGCCAGATGTGCCGACAGCCGCGGGCTGAGTGCCGTGCGCGTCATCGTGTGCCACTGGTCGCGGATGCGACCCGTGTTCAGCCGGAAGGCATAGCGCGGGCCGGTCCGCGCCGCGGGCGGGCGGTGGGTCACGGGCACGATCCGCGCCCGCCCGTCCGCATGGAAGAA
Source organism: Meridianimarinicoccus sp. (assembly GCA_036770665.1). Lineage (GTDB taxonomy): Bacteria > Pseudomonadota > Alphaproteobacteria > Rhodobacterales > Rhodobacteraceae > Meridianimarinicoccus. Next base: position 17,835 of record DAIPIS010000013.1, on the reverse strand, counting down.
CCGCCCGTCGCCGAAGAACCGCCCGCCCTGCCGCGTGGCGGTGACGGGCCAGCGGGTTGGGGCGAGTGCCGCGTAGCCCGTGTCGTCCAGCGCCGCGAGGCCGGAGATGTCGAAATCCCGACCGAAGCCGCCGGCGATCCCCGACAGGGCCGCGTGTTCGCGGAAGATCTGCGCGGGCCCGTCATAGGCGAAGGCGTCGCGCCAGCCCATGCGCTGCCCGACTTCGGCGAGGATCGCCCAGTCGGGGCGCGCGGCACCGGGGGCGGGCAGGGCGGCGCGCTGGCGGCTGATGGTGCGGTCGGAGTTGGTGACGGTCCCGTCCTTTTCGCCCCATGCGGTCGCGGGCAGCAGCACGTGGGCGAGGCGGGCCGTGTCGGTTGCGGCGGTGATGTCACTGACCACGGTGAACGGGCAGGCGGCGATGGCATCGGCGACGGCCCCGGCATCGGGCATCGACACCGCCGGGTTGGTGTGGATGATCCACAGGGCCTTGATGCGCCCGTCGCCCACGGCCCGGAACATGTCCACCGCCTTCAGCCCCGCGCGGTCGGGCATGGCGGGGGCGACCCAGAAGTCGCGGACGGCAGCGCGGTGATCGGGGTTTTCCAGATCGAGGTGGCAGGCCAGCATGTTGGCGAGCCCGCCCACCTCGCGCCCGCCCATCGCGTTGGGCTGGCCGGTGACGCTGAACGGCCCCATGCCGGGCCGTCCGATCCGGCCGGTCGCAAGGTGACAGTTCAGGATCGCGTTGACCTTGTCGGTGCCGCTGGTGGACTGGTTCACCCCTTGGCTGAAGATCGTCACGACGCGCGGGTGGTCCGCCCAGAGCTTGCAGAACGCGGCGATCTGGTCGGCGGTCAACCCGGTCACCGACGGATCGCAGGCGCGCGCGGCCGCCAGTGCGGCGTCGAAGCCGTCGGTGTGGGCCAGGAAATCGCGGTCCACGACCCCGGTGTCGGCGCAATGCACCAGCAGGCGGTTGAACAGCGCCACGTCGCTGCCCGGGGCCAAGGGCAGATGCAGGTCCGCCCGGTCGCAGCTTGCCGTGCGGCGCGGGTCCACCACCACGATCTTCGTGCCGCGTGCCTTGCGCGCCGCGAGCAACCGCTGGTGCAGCACCGGGTGGCACCACGCGAGGTTCGATCCCACCAGCACCACCAGATCGGCGGTATCCAGATCGTCATAGGTCCCCGGCACGGTGTCGGTGCCGAAGGCGCGCCTGTGCCCTGCCACGGTGGACGCCATGCAGAGCCGCGAGTTGGTGTCGATGTTCGCGGATCCGATGAAGCCTTTCATCAGTTTGTTGGCGACGTAGTAATCCTCGGTCAGCAACTGGCCCGACACATAGAATGCCACGCTGTCCGGCCCGTGCGCCGCGATGGTCGCGCGGAACCGGTCCGCCACCAGTTGCAGCGCGCTGTCCCAGTCGGTGTCCGCCCCGTTCACGCGCGGCACCAGCAGCCGCTGGTCCAGCCCAACGGTATCCCCCAGGGCCGTGCCCTTGGAGCAGAGCCGCCCGAAGTTCGCCGGGTGGTCGGGGTCGCCGCGCACCGCCAGCCCGCCCGCACCGTCCGGGGTCAGCAACACGCCGCAGCCCACGCCGCAATAGGGGCAGGCGGATTTGACCGCTGGCATGGACGCGCCGTCCATCACGCGGCCGGTCGCCGGACCAGCGCCGTGGCGTCGATCAGCACGCGCCCGTCCACCACCCGCACGGGAAAGACGGCGATGCTGCCGCGATCCCCGCCCTGCGCCTGACCGGTGTTCAGGTCGAACACCCAGTTGTGCAGCGGGCAGGTCACGGACTGGCCGTGCACGATGCCTTCGGACAACGGGCCGCCCTTGTGGGGGCATCGGTCGGACGCGGCGAAGACCTCGTCCACGCCGGTGCGGAACAGCGCCACGCAGCCCATCGCCGTCCTGATCTTGCGCGCGCCCCGCAGGGGGATGTCGTCCACCGAGGCGATATCGAGCCAGGTCATTCCGGTCATTCTGCGGCCTCCAGCGTCAGGTCGGCAAGGGGGGCGAAGCGCGCGGGGTCAGCCGCAAGCTCGGCCCACGGGTCCTTTTGGTAGATGGATTGCGAGAGCGCGAAGGCGTCGATCAGGCGCTGGCGTTCGGCGCGGTCGTCCACCACGCGGGCCTTGACCCAGTCAAGCCCGACTTTGGCCACCCATTTGTACGGTCGGTCGAGGTATTTCGCGTTTTCGCGGTAAAGCTGGATGAAGGCGACGGTCAGGTCGATCGCCTCGGCTTCCGTCGCCACGTCCGCGAGGCGTTCGGTTTCCTTCACGTCCATGCCCGCGGCCCCCGCGACGCCGACCTGATAGCCCGAGTCGACGCAGACGATGCCCACGTCCTTGCAGGTCGCCTCCGCGCAGTTGCGCGGGCAGCCCGACACCGCGAGCTTGACCTTGTGGGGCGTCCACGATCCCCAGAGCGCCTTTTCCAGCTTGATCCCCAACCCGGTGCTGTCCTGCGTGCCGAAGCGGCAATGGTCGGTGCCCACACAGGTCTTCACCGTGCGCAGCCCCTTGGAATAGGCGTGGCCGCTGACCAGCCCCGCGCGGTTGAGATCGGCCCAGATCGCGGGCAGGTCTTCGCCCTTGACGCCCAGAAGGTCGATCCGCTGCCCGCCCGTGACCTTGACCGTTGGCACCGCGTACTTGTCCGCCGCATCCGCGATGGCGCGCAGTTCCTGCGGGGTGGTGATGCCGCCCCACATGCGCGGGACCACGGAAAAGGTGCCGTCCTTCTGGATGTTGGCGTGCTTGCGTTCGTTCACGAACCGGCTTTGCGGGTCGTCGCGATAGTCGATGGGCCAGTCCGCGAGCAGGTAGAAATTGATCGCCGGGCGGCAGACATGGCAGCCGTTGCGGGTTTTCCAGCCGAGGTCCTGCCAGACGGCCTCCTGCGATTTCAGCGGCGTGGTCTTGATGAGGCGCCGCACATCTTCGTGCGTCAGGTCGGTGCAGCCGCAGATCGGCTGTGCCGCGGGCTTCACGAAGCCGTCGCCCAGTGTGACCTGCAACAACTGCTCCACCAGCCCGGTGCAGGTCCCGCACGACGCGCTCGCCTTGGTGGCCGCGCGCACGGCGCCCAGATCGGTCGCTCCGCCGCCGATGGCGGTGACGATTGTTCCCTTGCAAACGCCGTTGCAGCCGCAGATTTCCGCCTCAGGCGGCAAGGCTGCAACGGCTGACAAAGGGTCCGCGGCAGCACCCCCCTGCGCCGCGGGGCCGAAGATCAGCGTCTCGCGCATGGGCTCGATGTCGGTGCCGTCCTTGATCAGCCCGAAGAACCAGTTGCCGTCTGCGGTGTCGCCGTACATCACCGCACCGACAAGCCGGTCGTCTTCGATCACCAGCCGCTTGTAGATGCCCCGGCCCGGATCGCGGAAGACGATGTCCTCCCGCCCGGGCGCTTCGGCGAAGTTCCCCGCGCTGAACAGATCGCAGCCGGTGACCTTCAGCTTGGTGGCGGTGTCCTTGGGGACGAACACCGCAGGCGCGCCCGTCAGGCCCGCCGCCACGACCTTGGCCTGATCGTAAAGCGGGGCCACCAGCCCGAAAAGCTGCCCCGCACATTCCACGCACTCGCCGACCGCCATGATGTCGGGATCCGATGTTTCCATCTGCGCGTTCACGACGATGCCGCGCGCGACCTCCAGTCCCGCATCGGTGGCAAGGCGCGTCTCGGGGCGGATGCCCACGGCCATCACCACCAGATCGGCGGGCAGGGTGGTGCCGTCTTCCAGGACCACCGCCTCGGCCCGCCCGTCCCCGATGATCGCCTTGGTGGAGGCTTGCAGGCGCACGGTGATGCCGCGCGATTCCAGATCGCGGCGCAGCAGGTACCCCGCCGCGGGATCGAGCTGCCGTTCCATCAGATGGCCCATCAGGTGCAGCACGGTCACGGTCATGCCGCGTTCCGCCAGCCCCGCCGCGGCCTCCAGCCCCAGAAGCCCGCCGCCGATCACGACAGCGTGCCCGCCCCGCGTGGCGGCGGCGATCATCGCGTTCGTGTCGTCGAGATCCCGGTAGGTGACGACACCCGGCAGATCGCGCCCCGGCACCGGGATGATGAAGGGCGCGGACCCCGTGGCGATCAGCAGCTTGTCGTAGGGCACCGTCTCGTCGCCCACGGTCACGTTTCGGCCCGCGCGGTCGATGGCCGTGACCGGGGTGCCGAAACGGGTGGCGATGCCGTGCCGCGCATAGAACGCGTCGTCATGGGTGACGATGTCGGAATAGGTCTTTTCACCCGACAGGACCGGCGACAGCATGATGCGGTTGTAGTTCCCGCGCGGTTCGGCGTTGACCAGCGTGATGTGGAAGGCATCGGGTGCCATGTCGATCAGATGGTCGATCACCCGACCCGAGGCCATCCCGGCCCCGATGATGACGAGTTTCTGGGTCATGGGCATCACTCCGCGGCTAAAGACTTGGCGGCAGGCTTCGGGCGCGCGCCGTGTTCGTATTCTTCGAGGAAATCGAGCACCTCCTGCCGGTAGGCGTAGTAATCCGGGTGTTCCAGCAGGGCCTTGCGGGTGCGGGGGCGGGGCAGTTTCACGTCCGTGATCTTGCCGATTGTGGCCTGCGGGCCGTTGGTCATCATCACCACCCGGTCGGCGAGCAGGATCGCCTCGTCCACGTCATGGGTCACGCAGATCGCGGTGACGCGGGTGCGCGACCAGACCTCCATCAGGACTTCCTGCAATTCCCAGCGCGTGAGGCTGTCGAGCATCCCGAAGGGTTCGTCGAGCAGCAGGAGTTTCGGCGACAGCGCGAAGGCCCGCGCGATGCCCACGCGCTGCTTCATGCCGTTGGACAGGTCCGATGCGGCCCGGTCCATGGCGTCGGCCAGCCCGACCCGTTCGAGATAGTAATCCACCACGTCCTGCCGTTCGGCCCGCGAGGCGCGGGGATAGACCTTGTCCACGCCGATCGCCACGTTTTCACGCGCGGTCAGCCACGGGAACAGCGACGGCGACTGGAACACCACGGCGCGTTCGGGATCGGCCCCTTCCACATGGCGGCCATCCAGCTTGATCGCACCCTTCGAGATGTCGTTCAGCCCCGCCGCCATGGTCAGCACCGTGGACTTGCCACAGCCCGAGTGGCCGATGAGCGAGATGAATTCCCCCTTGTTCACCTTCAGGTCGAAATCCTCGACCACGGTCAGGGGACCCTTGGGGGTCGGGTAGATCTTGTGCAACCGGCTGAAGTCAAGAAACCGTTCGTCGATCATGCCGCCCTGCGCGGACCTGACGGCGGCGGGCAGGGCATGGATCGGGGTAACATCGGGCAGGGTCCGGTCGCCGTCGACCTTTGCCGCGATCCCCACGTCCATGAGATACGTGGTGACCCGCGCCCGCAGCGCCTTGAACCCCGGGTCGGTGTTCATGGTGGTGCGGTCACGTGGGCGCGGGAGCGTGACGCGGAATTCGTCGCCCAAGCTGCCGTCGGGGTTCAGCGCGATGATGCGGTCGGCGAGCAGGATCGCCTCGTCCACGTCGTTGGTGATCAGCACGCAGGTCTTCTTGTCGGCTTCCCAGATCCGTTCGATTTCCTCGGCCAGGTTGGCGCGCGTGAGCGCGTCGAGCGCCGACAGTGGCTCGTCCAGCAGAAGCATTTCGGGGTCCATCGCCAGCGCGCGGGCGACGTTGACCCTCTGGCGCATGCCCCCCGACAACTCCGCCGGGCGGCGGCTGGCGGCGTGGGACAGGCCGACCATGCCGACATACTGCGCGACCTTGGCTGCCCGTTCCGTGCGCGGCATCCCCGGAAACACCGTGTCCACCGCGAGCGCCACGTTGCCTGCAACCGTCAGCCACGGCATCAGCGAATAGCTCTGGAAGATCACGCCGCGTTCGCGGCCGGGTTCCGTCACGGGCTTGCCGCGAAAGGTGACACGGCCGGACGTGGGGGTGGTCAGCCCCGCCATCAGGTTGATCAGCGTGGTCTTGCCGCTGCCGGAAAAGCCCAGCAGCACCAGGAACTCCCCCTCCTGCACCGCGAGGTCGATGTTGCGCAGCACGTCCTTGCGCGCAGTGCCTGCGCCGAAGCTTTTCGATACGGACGTGAGTTCGAGAACGGTCATGGCCCCCACCTCAGCGGTTGTTCGAAAAGGTGAAGAGCGATTGCAGCGCGTACATCACCCGGTCGAGCAGGAAGCCGATCACGCCGATGGTCAGCACCGCGACCATGATCCGTGCAAGGCTGCTGGACGATCCGTTCTGGAATTCGTCCCACACGAACTTGCCGAGCCCCGGGTTCTGCGCGAGCATTTCCGCCGCGATCAGAACCATCCAGCCCACGCCCAGCGACAGCCGCAGGCCGGTGAAGATCAGCGGCAAGGCCGAGGGCAGCACGAGCTTGGTGATCTTGGTCCAGGTGTTCATCTTGAGCACGCGCGACACGTTGATGAGATCCCGGTCGATGGAGGCGACGCCAAGGGCCGTGTTGATCAGCGTGGGCCAGAGCGAACAGAGCGTCACGGTGATGGCCGAGATCACGAAGGATTTCGCGAAGACCCCGTCGTTGCCCGCCGACAGGGCCGAGACGACCATGGTCACGATCGGCAACCACGCGAGCGGCGACACCGGCTTGAAGATCTGGATCAGCGGGTTCAGCGCGGCGTTGGCCGTGGCCGACAACCCGGCGAGGATACCGAGCGGGACTGCGATCACGGTCGCGATCAGGAACCCGAAGAACACGGTCTGGATGGAGGTCCAGATCTGGTCGTAATAGCTGGGCGACCCGGTATAGGCGACGGTCTTGACCTCGTCGGCGCGGCCAGCCTCGATCAGGCGCTGGTTGCGGGTTTCGACCATCGCTTCGAACTTGTCGCGGCTTTCGGCCTTGGCCTGGGCGTCGGCGTGCAGCCCGCGGAATTCGGACCAGACCTGCGCGGGGCCGGGCACGGCGCCAAGGCTGGTCTGCACCTGCGGCGCGAGTGTCCCCCACAGCGTCAGGAACGCGACGATGGCCAGCAGCGGCACGGCCAGCAGCCGCCACAGTTCCGCCATCTGCGCGCGCGGATTGTCGCCGGCGGCCGCGCGCAGCAGCGGCGTGATCCACGACAGGCCCAGCACCTGGAACCACGTGTCGGCGGCGTTGATGCGCGTGAACAGGCGCGCGCGGCGGGCTTCGCGGGCGGCGGCGGTGGCGGCGAAATCGGGATCGGCGGTCGTCATGATGGCGGTCCTCGCGTGGCGGGGCGGCGGAAGGAGGCCCCGGGTCAGGCCCGGGGCGCGTCTGTCGGTGTGGCGGTGGGCGGCCCCGGACCTGATCCGGGGCCTGCGACCGCTGCGGGTCAGCCCTGGATTTCGGTCCCGACCACGATCTGGTCTCCCTTCAGCCCGATGGGCAGGCTGTCGAGATACGTGTTGGGTGCGCGCCCGTCATAGGCGATGCCGTCGATCACGTCCCCGGCGGGGGTCGGGGCCTTGTAGCCATCGCTGTCCCACGGAAAATCAGCGGCATCGGCGAGCCCCTCATCCACCAGCATCCGGGCCGCTTCGAGGTAGATCTCGGGCTTGTAGACGCTGCGCGCCACCTCGTCGTACCAGGCGTCGGACTTCGGTTCCGCGATCTGGCCCCAGCGGCGCATCTGGGTCAGGTACCAGACCGCGTCGGAATAGAACGGGTAGGTCGCGTTGTAGCGGAAGAACACGTTGAAATCGGGGATGTCGCGCCGGTCGCCCTTTTCGAACTCGAAGAAGCCGGTCATCGAGTTGGCGATCACCTCGGCGTCCGCGCCCACGTATTCGGGCCGCGCCAGCATCGCCACGGCCTCGGCACGGTTGGCGTTGTCGTCTGCGTCAAGCCACATGGCGGCGCGGATCAGCGCCTTGGTGATGGCGAGCGTTGTGTTGGGATTTTCCTCCACGAAGGCGGCGGTCAGGCCGAACACCTTTTCCGGATTGTTCTTCCAGATCTGGTAGTCGGTGATGACCGGCACGCCGATGCCCTTGAACACCGCCTGCTGGTTCCACGGCTCGCCCACGCTGTAGCCGTTGATTGTCCCGGCCTCCAGCGTGGCGGGCATCTGCGGCGGCGGTGTCACCGACAGGAACACGTCCGCGCCGATCTGGCCCGTGACGTTTTCCGGGCTGTAGTAACCGGGGTGCAAGCCCCCCGCCGCCAGCCAGTAGCGTAGCTCGTAGTTGTGGGTGGACACCGGGAACACCATGCCCATGTTGAAGGGCTTGCCCTCGGCCCGGAAGGCGTCGACCACCGGGGCGAGCGCCGTTGCGGAAATCGGGTGCTGCGGGCGGCCATCCTCCATCTTGGGGATGTGCGGCAGCATCTGCGCCCAGACATCATTGCCGACGGTGATGCCGTTGCCGTTCAGGTCCATGGAGAACGGGGTGACGATATGCGCCTCGGTGCCGAAGCCGATGGTGGCCGCCAGCGGCTGACCCGCCAGCATGTGCGCCCCATCGAGCTGTCCGCCGATCACGCCATCCAGAAGTACCTTCCAGTTGGCCTGCGCCTCCAGCGTCACGAACAGGCCTTCGTCGAGGAAATATCCCTGCTCATAGGCGACGGCGAGCGGGGCCATGTCGGTCAGCTTGATGAAGCCGAAGGTCAGTTCGTCCTTTTCCAGCGCCAGCGTCTGGGCCGACGCGGCCCCGGTCATGGCCGTGGAAGCCAGCAGCGCGATCATCACGTGTTTCATTCTTGTCCCTCTCGATGTGGCCCGGATCAGGGCGCAAAACGCAAAAAAGCCGCTGCACCGGCACCCGAAGAACGGTGCGGCGCGAGCGGCTCTGCTCGATATTTCCCTGGCGTCGGGAGAATTCCACGGGCCACGCCATTGCAGCCCTGACCTCTTCCTAGATCGGTCCTGTCACGATCGGAAAGCGATTTGTTGCAGTGCGGCATGGATCGCGCGGATCCCGTGCGACGCCGCTGCCCGGATGCACAGCAATTGGTCAGTCCGCGATGTCGGGGTCAAAAATACGGCCATCGAAGAACGCATCGGGCAGCAGGGTCATCTGCCCTTTCCGGGATGCCACAGCGACGGGGTGGCGAATCGTGCCTTCCAGCTTGGCCGATGCGCCGGGCAGATCGGCGTCCGTTCCGGCAAGGTGGAGCCGGTGCAGGTCGCTGCGGAACACCGCGGCGGCGGCGTCTTCGGCGGCGGGCGCGGGCAGGCCATGGCGTTGGGCCAGACGCCGACCGATCCAGCGCGCCTGGCTGCGCCATGGGAATGTCGCGGCCCCGCGATGAAACCCGATGAACCCGTCGACCTGGCGCTGTTCGGCGTTTCCAGACAGGGTGAACCGACCGGTGAGCGCCCGGTCGATCAGTTCCGGCGGCAAGCCCAGCCATTGCGGGCGGGACAGGATTTCTGCGGTTGTGGTGCGGCTTGCGGGATGCGACAGCCATTGCCCCGCCTTCCACACGGCGCGCATCAGGCGCCCCAGCAGGTGCGGTTCGGTCTCTGCCCAGTCGGTCCGCACCGCGAGCACCTTTTCCGGCGCGAAGGCCCAGATCGCCCGTCCGGGCAGCAGCAGCGCGCCGGCCCCGGCGTCGACCGCGACCGAACCCCACGGCTCGCCGACACAGAACGCGTCCACGTCGCCTTCGGCGAGCGCCTGGGCCATCAGCGGTGGCGGCACGGTGCGGATCTCGATCGCGGCGCCCGACAGCGCCGTCGCTTCGACCCAGTAGCGCAACAGTTCCACGTGCATCGAGAACGGGAAGGGCACGCCGAACACGATCCGGTCGCGCGACACCCGCGCCAGTGCCGCCGCCGCCGCGCGCGGATCGGTGAAATCGAACCCGTAGCCCGCCGCGCGCAGCCGGGCTTCGACGGCGCGCCCCACCCCGATCACGTCGCCGTTCACGGACAGGACCGACACCGCCGATACGGGCTGGCGCACGCCGCCGAGACCCATGGCCATGGCGACCGGCACCGGCGACAGCAGATGCGCCGCGTCGACCCGCCCGAAGGCCAGCATGTCGCGCACCGACGACCAGCTTGGCGCCGCGATCAGGTCGAGTGCTATCCCTTCGGTTTCGGCAAAGCCCATGTCCTGCGCGATGATCAGGGGGGCTGCATCCACAAGCGGCATGAAGGCCACGGGCAGCGCGACCGGCTTCATCGCAGAAGCCCCGATGCGGTCACCAGCGCTTCGGCGACGTCCGCGACCCGGCGGCCCTGGTCCATCGCGGTCTTGCGCAAAAGCGCATAGGCCGCATCCTCGTCGATGCCCTTGGCCTTCATCAACAGGCCCTTGGCCCGGTCGATGACCTTGCGTTCCTCCAGCGCGCGGCGGGTTTCCGCGAGTTCGTTGCGCATCTGGCGCATCATGCGGAAACGCGCGATGGCGGTGTCCATGACCGGCTTGAGCCGTTCGGGTTTCAGCCCGTCCACCACGTAAGCCGACATCCCGGCCTCCACGGCCCGCCCGGCCAGCCCGCCCGCGGCCCCCGACACGAACATCGCCACCGGACGGTCCAGCGGCCCCGAGGCGAGGGTAAGTTCCTCCAGCATGTCGCGGGTCGGGTTGTCGATGTCGATCAGCACCACGTCCGGCGCATGCGCGGCGATCTTGCGGGCAAGCCCGGTCACCGACCCGATCACATGGACCTCGTGGTCGCCCGCCTCGCGCAGCGCGTCCACGATCGACATGGCCCGGTCCCGGTCCTCTTCGACGACGACGATGATCAGGGCGGTGTCCATGCCCCGCACCTGCCCCACGCGGTGCGGGCTGTGCAAGCGGGAAGCCATCGCGGGTCCGAAAGGAGCATCGCCCGCGCCCGCCCTCTCGCCCGAAATGCCGAAGTTCCGGGCAATTTCGGAACGGTCGGACCTGTCAGTAAAGCCGCGCGCCCAGCGGCACGGACCCATCCGGGGCGATCAGCACGACCTCCCCCGCGGTGTCGGGCACGCCCAGCACCAGCACTTCGGACCGCATGGGGCCGATCTGACGCGGCGGGAAATTGACCACGCCCAGCACCAGCCGCCCGACGAGATCGGCACAGGCATAGTTCGCCGTGATCTGGGCGGAGGATTTTCGCAACCCGATCTCGGACCCGAAATCGACAACCAGCCGGTAGGCGGGCTTGCGCGCCTCGGGGAAGGGTTCGGCGGCGGTGATCCGGCCCACGCGGATGTCGAGCTTCATGAAATCGTCGAAGCTGGCCTCGGGCGTGCTGGTCATGCGCCCAGTTCCTTCGATCGTCTGACGGCGGCGGCGACCGTGGCGCGCATCAGCGGCGGCAGGCCGGTCGCGGGGTCCATGAGCACCGCAAGCCCCGCCGCGGTGGTGCCGTTGGGGCTGGTGACGTTCTCGCGCAGGGTCGTGGGGGTGTCCGGCGCGGTTTCTGCCAGCGCGCCCGCGCCCGCGACCGTGGCCTTGGCAAGCCGCATGGCAAGGTCAGGGGACAGCCCTTCGGCCTCGGCCGCGGCGGCCAGCGCCTCGATCATGTGAAAGACATAGGCCGGGCCGGACCCTGACACGCCGGTCACCGCGTCCATCTGCGCCTCGGTGTCCAGCCGCACGGTCAGGCCCACCGCCTGCAGCAGCGTGTCGGCCATGTCCATCGCGGCCCCGTCCGCATGGGCGTTGCCGATAAGGGCCGTGACACCCTTGCCCACGGCGGCGGGGGTGTTGGGCATGGCGCGGATGATCGGGGTGTTCGCGCCCAGAAGGGCTTCGTAGCGCGCGATGTGCACCCCCGCCGCCACCGAGACGAACACCGTCGCCCCGTTGCCCATCGCTTTCAGCGCGGGCAGCGTGTCGTCCATCATGTGCGGTTTCACGGCGATCAAAACCAGCGCGGGGGCTGCGGGCAGGGGGGCGTTCAGGTTCAGCCCTTCGATCCCGCGCAGCCAGTCGGACGGGTTCGGGTCCTGCACCCAGACGGCGGATGCGGGCAGCCCGCGATCCAGCCAGCCTGCCAGCATGGCCGATCCCATCTTGCCGCAGCCGATCAGGACCAGTCCGCTTCGCGTGATCGTGTCGTGCATGTCGCCCTCTTGCCTCCGCCGCGCCGCGGCAGCGCGGCCAAGGTTAGGCGCGGGGGCGTCCGGGTGCAAGGACCGCGCGAACGGACTCTGCAGGGACCGCATGCCATGCGCCGGGGGCGAGCCCGTCAAGGGACCATGGCCCGATGGACCAGCGCACCAACCGCAGGGTCGGCAGGCCCACGGCGGCGGTCATGCGGCGGACCTGCCGGTTGCGCCCCTCGGACAGGGTGATGCGCAGCCACGCGTCGGGCACGGATTTCCGGAACCGTACCGGCGGGTCGCGGGGCCACAGGTCTGGCGGTGCCGCGATTTCGGCCCCGGCGGGGCGGGTCGGGCCGTCCTTCAGGGTGATGCCGCTGCGCAGGGCATGAAGGGCCGCATCACCGGGCGTGCCTTCGACCTGCACGAGATAGACCTTGGGCAGCTTGAACTTCGGATCGGCGATGCGCGCCTGAAGCGCGCCGTCGGCGGTCAGCAGAAGCAGCCCTTCGCTGTCGCGGTCGAGCCGCCCTGCGGGATAGACGCCGGGACGGTCGATCCATGCCGCGAGCGTGTCGCGCGCGTCCCCGCCCGCGCCGCCGCTGAACTGCGACAGCACGCCGAAGGGCTTGTTGAACAGGATCAGGCCGCCCGCGTCATCGGGCGGGCGGCGTTTGGGCCGGGTCATGACGGAGGGACTAGCGGCGTCGCGCGCCGCCCGCAACTCTCAGTCGTAGCGCAGGTCGGTCGCCTTGCCGCGGAACACGGTGTAGGCGAGGATCGAGTAGCCCACGATCACCGGCAACACCACGAGCGCGCCGATCAGGATGATGAACAGGCTTTCGGGGGCGGCGGCGGCGTCATACACTGTCAGCCGGTCGGGCACCACGAAGGGGTAGAACGAATAGGCCAACCCCGCGAAAGACAGCCCGAACAGCCCCACGGCGCCCGCGAAGGGCAGCCAGCAGAAGGCGTCCCCCTGCGCGGGCAGCTGCCGAAGGATCCACCACATCCCGGCGACCAGCGCGATGGCCGCCAGCGGCATGGGTGCCAGCAGCACGATTTCCGGCAGGGAAAACCACTTGTCCCAGATGCGCGGGCTGACGAGCGGCGTGGCGGCGGACACGGCGGCCAGCCCGGCCGCTGCACCCCACAGACCGCCGCGTGCCCAAGCGACGGCGCGACGTTGCAACGCGCCGTCGGTCTTGGCGATCAGCCACGCGGCCCCGATGAAACTGTAGGCCACGGTCAGGAACACGCCGGTCAGGACCGAGAACGCGATGGTCAGCGCCGTGATCTCCAGCCCCATGATGTACAGACCCAGCATCACGCCCTGTGAAAACGCGGTCAGGGCGGAACCCGCGAAGAAGGTCGCGTTCCAGGCCGGTTTCGCCGATGCCGTTGCCTTGGCGCGAAACTCGAACGCGACGCCGCGCAGGATCAGCCCCACCAGCATCGCCGTGACCGGCAGGTAAAGCGCTCCGAGGATCGCGCCATGGGCCTGCGGAAAGGCCACCAGCAGCAGCCCCACCGCCAGCACCAGCCAGGTTTCGTTGGCGTCCCAGAACGGACCGATGGACGCGACCATGCGGTCCTTTTCTGCCGCATCGGCGAAGGGGAACAGCAGCCCGACGCCCAGGTCGAACCCGTCGAGGATCACGTAGATCAGGATCGACGCGCCCATCAGCCCGGCAAAGGCGAGGGGGAGCCAGATGGCGGGGTCTCCGAACAGGGTCATGGGATCACTCCGCAGGCAGGGGGAAGGGGCCGCGCGCCGGGGGCAGACTGCCCGCCCCCGCGGCCTTGCGCGCGAGGTGCACAATGGTGGCCAGATAGGCGACCATCAGCACCGCGTAGACGACGAGATAGGCCACCAAGGACGTTGCGACCGCGCCACCGGCGACATCGCCCACTGCGGCTTCGGTCGTCAGCACACCCTGCACGAGCCAGGGTTGGCGGCCGATTTCGGTGGTGTACCAGCCTGCCAGTGTCGCGACCCAACCCGACAGCGCCATCGGCACCAGCGCCAGCATCAGCGGGCGCGGCAGACCGTCCATGCCCCGGCGGCGCAGCAGCGCCACGGTCAGCCACGACAGGCCCAGCATCGCCATGCCGGTGCCGACCATCACGCGGAACGACCAGAACACCTTGGCCACGGGCGGGTGCAGGACCGTGCCGTCCTCGGCCACGAAATCGTTCAGCCCCGGCACCACGCCATCCGCCTTGTGGGTCAGGATGATGCTGGCAAGGCTGGGGATTCCGATTTCGAACCGGTTTTCGCGGGCGGCGTCGTCCGGCAGCGCGAACAGCAGGAGCGGCGTGTTGGGCCCGGTGTCCCAGTTGCCTTCCATGGCCGCGACCTTGGCGGGCTGGTGCTCCAGCGTGTTCAGCCCGTGCATGTCGCCCATCCAGATCTGGACCGGGATCAGCACCGCGCCGAGCGTGATGCCGGTGGCGAAGGCACGGCGCATCGCGGCCCCCCGGTCGCCCATGAGCCAGCGCAGCGCCGACACGCCCGCGATGAGGAAGGCCACGGTCAGCCCCGACGCCAGCAGCATGTGGGTCAGCCGATACGGCATGGACGGGTTGAAGATGATCGCGGCCCAGTCGGTCGCATGGGCCACGCCGTCGCGCATTTCGAACCCTTGCGGGGTGTGCATCCAGCTGTTGAGCACGATGATCCAGAACGCCGACACGGTGGTGCCGAACGCCACAAGGAACGTGGCCCCCGTATGCGCCCAGGCGGGCACCCGGCGATAGCCGAACAGCATGATCCCGAGGAACGCGGCTTCGAGGAAGAACGCCGTCAGCACCTCATAGGCCAGCAGCGGCCCCGCGATGTTGCCCACCGTGTTCATGAAGCCCGGCCAGTTGGTGCCGAACTGGAACGACATGGTGATGCCCGACACGACGCCAAGCGCGAAGGACAGCGCGAACACCTTCACCCAGAAGAAATAGGCATCCATCCAGGCCTGATCGCCGGTCGCGCGGAAGCGCAGCTTGAAGAACAAGAGTACCCAGCCAAGCGCGATCGTGATCGTCGGGAACAGGATGTGGAACGAGATGTTGGCCGCGAATTGAATCCGCGACAGGATGAGCGGGTCAAGCGCGTCCATGGGTGTCTCCTTTCGCCTTGCCGCGGCCGAGCGACAGCACGTTGGCCGGGGCGGTGATGAATTTCTGCAGCTTCGCGCCCATCTTCAGCAGCGCCACAAGCCGGGCGGTTTCCAGCTTCGCCATGTCGTCGTGCCAGCCGGTCAGCAGTTCGATCAGTTCGCGCATCTGGGTGATCCGGGCGCGGGCGGTGGCGTCATCCGGACCGGTGTCGGCCGTCAGTTCCAGTTCGCGCAGCTTCGTGAGGGTGGGGTCGATTTCCCGCTTGCGCCGTTCGGCGACCAGCGTGCGCACGATCTGCCACAGGTCGTCCGGCGTGGTGAAATGGTCCCGCCGGTCGCCCTGAATGTGGCGCGGCAGCACGAGGTTCCAGCCCTGAAGCTCTTTCAGCCCCATCGACACGCCCGCCCGCGAGATGCCAAGTGCGGTCACGATGTCGTCGGCGCACAGCGGACGATCGGACAGGTAGAGCAGCGCATAGATCTGCCCGACCGTGCGGTTGATCCCCCAGCGCGAGCCCATCTCGCCGAAATGCAGGATGAACTCCTGCCGCAGATGTGAGAGTTCCATTCGGACCCTTCCGTCATTTCAGTCATTTCTGAAATCTCAGATAGGGCGAATGATGTGCCGTGCATGCGACATTTCAACCGCAAGCATGACGCAACACGGCCCCCGCGGATGCAGGGGCCGTGCGGGTGCGGCAACGGGCGTCAGATCGTGCCGCGCGCCATTTCCGACGCGATGTGATCGGCCTGCCGGATCGCCAGCGCCACGATCGTCAGCGTCGGGTTTTCCGCCGCCCCCGTGGTGAATTGCGATCCATCCGACACGAACAGGTTGGCGATGTCGTGGGTTTGCCCCCAGCGGTTCACCACCCCGTCGCGCGGATTTTCCGACATGCGGTTCGTGCCCAGATTGTGGGTCGACGGATAGGGTGGCGTCGGCATCGTGCGCGTCGCGCCCACTGCGTCATAGACGGCCTGACCCTGCCGGTAGGCATGGTTGCGCATGGCGATGTCGTTGGGATGGTCATCGAAATGCACGTTGACGACCGGCAGACCGAACTGGTCGGTGACGTCGTGGTTGAGCGTGACGCGGTTGGTTTCCTGGGGCATGTCCTCCCCCACGATCCACATGCCGGCCATGTTTTCATAGGCGTCGAGCGCGGTCGTGAACTCCCGCCCCCATGCGCCGGGATCGAGGAACGCCGCCATGAACGGGATACCGAGCGCCAGCGTTTCCAACTCGTACCCGCCGACGAAGCCGCGCGACGGATCATGCCGCGCCTCGTCCTGGATGATGCCCGCCATGGTCGTGCCGCGCCACATGCGCACCGGCTTGTCGAAGGTGGCATAGACCGACCCGGTCATGTGGCGCATGTAGTTGCGCCCGACCTGGCCGGAGCTGTTGGCCAGCCCGTCCGGGAACATGGACGACGCCGAATTCAGCAGCAGGCGCGGGCTTTCGAACGAATTGCCCGCCACGCAGACGATCCGCGCGCGCTGCATCTGCAGGGTGCCGGTCGCGTCATAGTATTCGACCCCCGTCACCTTGCCGCTGTCGTCGTGCAGGATGCGCGCCACATGGGCGCGATCGCGCACTTCGAGGTTCCCGGTCGCCTCGCCCTGCGGGATGTCGGTGTAGGCTGCGGACCATTTCGCGCCCCACTTGCAGCCCTGGAAACAGAACCCGGTCTGCTGGCAGGGCGGGCGCCCTTCGTGGTCCACCGAGTTGATCGCCATGCGCCCGGTGTGCACGTTCTGGTAGCCAAGCTTCTGCGCGCCCGCCGCGAACACCTTGTAGTTGTTGTTGCCGGGCAGGGCTGGCATGCCATGCGTCTGGGTCACGCCCAGCTTCTTTTCCGCCAAGTCATACCACGGGGCCATTTCCGCGCCGTCGACGGGCCAGTCGAGCAGGTTCGCGCCCTGCACCGGGCCATAGGTCGTCGCGGCCTTCCATTCGTGGTCCTGGAACCGCAGGGACGCGCCCGCCCAATGGGTCGTCGTGCCGCCGACGGCCTTGACGATCCACGCAGGCAGCCCCGAGAAATCCTTGGCCACGCGCCAGTCGCCGCTGGTGGTGCGCGGGTCGGTCCAGGCGAGTTGCCCGAAGCTTTCCCATTCGTCGTTGATGTAATCCTCGGGCAGGTAGCGCCCGCCGGCTTCCAGCGCCACGACGCTCACGCCCTTGCGCGCCAGTTCGTTCGCCAGAACGCCGCCGCCCGCGCCGGTGCCGATGATCACGACGACGGAGTCGTCGTCCATTGCAAAAGGTGCAGCCATGTCCGTTCCCCCCTCAGAGCCACGCGATGTCGTCGAAACCGCGGTCGATGTAACCGCCCTCCGAGAAGCTTTCGCCTTCATAGCCGAAGATCGGCCAGACGGCTTTCTGGTTATAAAGACCCGTCACCAGCCCGCCGCGGATCTGCTGGAAGAACGCGCTGTTTTCCATGCTGCGCAGGATGTCGACCCGGTCGCGTTCCCAGCCGGTGCCAAGGTAGGATGGAAAGCCCGCGCCCTGTGCCGCGGCGTCCAGCGCCATCAGGCCCGCGGTGATCGGCCCGGCCGCATCGGCGGTGTCGTATCCTTTCACCGCGATGACGTAATGTTCGTCGGGGATGCGGTCGTGCGGATAGATGTCGCGCGCCATCTGCACGAGCGTCGCGAAATGGTCGGGTGCGATGTGGCTGGTTTCATACGCCCATGCCGCGTCGGGTGCCGCGATGAACCCGGCCCCCACCACGAACCCGGCCCC
>DAIPIS010000143.1:0-6344 GCA_036770665.1 Meridianimarinicoccus sp. | reverse complement strand
AGGTTGACCTGCGCCGTCATCTGGTAATTCGGCCCCAGCCACGCCTCGCACGCGGCATCGACGGCGGGGCTGGCGAAATAGCGCAGGAAGCTTGCCGGATCGCGCAGGGCCAGTTTCTGCAGGGAATTCCACACCCGGTCGTTGCTGCCTGCGGCGGCGAAATGATCCGCCCCGCCGCCGGTCGCGGCCTTTTCTTCGGCGATGATGGCGTCATAGGCGGCGGTCGCCGCGTCGATGGCGGTGTGATCGGGGCAGGCCTGCCGCAGCACGAACACGCCCGCCCCGGCGTGCAGGATGCGCGCCCATTCCGCCATCAGCACGCGCCGCGTCGCGGCGTCGGCCAACCGCGGCATCAGCGCGGCCATGTCATAGACCGGCACGTTGGACGGTGCGCCGGTCGCGTGGGGGATCGTCGCCGGATCCACCGACTGCGCGGTCAGCGCCGCGAACGCGGCCAGATCGCAGGCGTCGGTGTCATGGTATCCGGTGGGGGACGGGTCGCGGGACAGGGGGGTCACAAGGGTCATGGCATGGCTCCGGTCTGGCATGTGCGGGCATGATAGCGCCGGACAGGCGTGCCCGGATACATCCGGAATGCACCCATGACCCACCGCATCCCGATCCGGTGACCCGCCCAGCAGACCGCGTTCGGCACCGCCGCCACCACGCGGACGCGCGGCAGGCGTCCCCGTATGGGCCCGCAGACCCGCAACCGCGTGCTGGCCTGGGGCGCGATGTCCGCACCGATGCACCCAGGCAAGACCCGCGTCACCGCCACCGCGAAGCGATGCGGGGGGCCGCCGCGTCGCTGCGCGACCATCACCCCCTGCCGGTCGCCGCGTCGCGTCAGGCCCGGCCGTAAGCCTCGGCGATGGCGGTCTGGATCGCGGCCTTCGGGGTGGCATTGCCCCAGGTGACCAGTTGGAACGCAGGATAGAACCGCTCGCAGGCCGCCACAGCCGTCTCGATCAGTGTCGTGATCTGGTCGAGACTGACACCGTTGTCCCCGGCCAGCAGCCCATAGCGATACACCATCAGCTTCTGTTCCGCCCAGAAACCGAACGCACCCGTCCAGCACAGATCGTTTGTCCGGTTGATCATCTCGTACAGCTCCGGAAGCCGGTCCTCGGGCGGTTCCATCTCGAAGCTCGCGACCATGCGCAGCGTGTCGTCATGGCCGGACCACGCCAGCGTGATCGCATAGGTGCGCCACTGCCCCTCGACCGCCATGGCGATCTGGTTTTCGCCCACACGGTCGAAATCCCACGCGTGATGCTCGGCGAGCGTTTCCACGATGTCGATGGGGTGGACGTCGTCGATCATATATTCGGAAAGTGACATGCCCGGCCTCGCGCGTTGTTGCCCTGGATCGGCGCGTGGCCCCCAAGGCTTGGTGCCTGCTCAAGAAGCGGCGGGACAAGCCCGATCCGCTTACAAGATATGGTGCGACCATCGGGGCATCCTGTAAAGTGAATTTTCTTGGACGGTCCGACGTCATCGCACCCCGTGATGCCGCATCAGTGTGGCGCGCAAGACCTTACCGAAGTGTTCCTTGGGTCGCGCCGACCGGGGCTGTCATCCTCCGCGATGGCGCGGGGCAGGAAACGCGGGACACCGCTGCAGGCTCTGGCCACCCTTTCGTCACCGTCGTGGCTGGCGGGGTCGCCCGGTCGGTGACGCGCGCCTTCGCCTTCACCCCGCCGATGGTCGCCCTGACCGGGCCGCCACGCCGCGTCGATCCGGGTGATGGCCACGGCGGCGACCCCATCCCCGATCCCGACCCGCCACACGCGACGCCGGGCACGCCGACCCGCGCCCTACCCCCACAGACGGCGGACCGACCGCAGGCCCGGACCGGTCCGACCGCCCAAGCAGCCTGTATAGCGCTAACATCGCAGAACTTGCCAGCAATTCCAGAGCCGCAGATTCGCCTGCCGAGGCCAAATTGCGTTTGACATCACAGGGTACATCGTGGACCGTCCGGCGCAGGGAATATGTCCAATGGGAGGAAAACATGTCTTGTAAATACAGGTCTTGCACGAGCGTGGTCGCGTTGTGCGCGGCGGTGATCGCCGTCGCACCCGTCGCGGCCCAGGCGCAGGAACGCGTACGCTGGCAGCTGCCCATGAGCTTCGCCTCGACGCTGACGGCGCTCGGCGACACCATGCCCTGGGTCGCGGACCAGTTGCGCGCGGCGTCGGGCGGCAACATCGACCTGCGCGTCGCGGAACCCGGTGCGCTCGTGCCCGCGCTCTCCATCTTCGAGAACGTGTCCGAAGGCAGCATCGACGCCGGCTATAGCTGGATGGGCTACGAATGGGGCACCGTGCCCGCGGCGGCGCTGTTCGGCGCGACTCCCTTCGGGCTGGAATCGATCGAATTCGTGGCCTGGATGACCCACCACGGCGGTCAGGAACTGCTGGAAGAAACCTTCCATACCCACAATGTCCACCCGATCCTGTGCGGCACGATCAGCCCCGAAGGTGCAGGCTGGTTCCGGACCGAAATGGCGACGCCGGAAGCCATGAAAGGCCTGCGCTATCGCGCGGCGGGTGTCGGCGGTGAAATCTTCGCCGAATTCGGCATGTCCGTGACCCTGCTGCCCGGCGGCGAGCTCTACCAGGCGCTGGAAACCGGCGTGCTCGACGGGACCGAATTCTCGTTGCCCACGGTGGACGAACAGCTTGGCTTCTACCAGGTGGCCGACTTCTTCTACATGCCGGGCTGGCACCAGCCCTCCACCAACCAGTTCCTCTACGTCAATCTCGACGTCTGGAACGGGCTCGAGGACCAGACCCGCGCGATGATCGAAATGGCCTGCATGGCGGGCAATTCCTATGCCATCGGTCGGGCCGAGGCGCTGCAGGGTGCCGTTCTCGCACGCTACGAGGAAAAGGGCGTCAACATCCGCACCTATTCCGACGAACAGATCGCCGCATTCCGCGCGGCGTCGAACGACGTGATGGGGCGCTGGTCCGAACAGGACGAGATGTTCGGCAAGGTCTACAGCTCGATGATGACCTTCCAGGCCGAACTGCGCCCGTGGAAGGAACAGGGCTACCTGCCACGCGACTGGCAGACCCGCATCGGCGAGTGATGCCACAGGCGTCGGCCCCAAGGGCGCGACGCCCCCACCGGGTCGGCGCACGCCGCCGACCCGCACACCGTTGAGCGCGACTTGATTGCAACGACCCGTCGGCCCGACGCCGATGCGCAGGGGGGAACTTCGACATGGGCGAACCGGGACACGGTGCCACAAGCCACCATCATGACGACACGGTCGACGCCCGCGCCCAGCGGCTCGTCTTTCCCCGAACGCGGGCGTCCGACGCGATCGAAGCCGTGATCGCGGCCATCGGCGGGGTCATCAACTGGATCTGGGCGATCCTCATGGTGATCGTCGTCGCAACCGTGGCCGTGCGCTATACCTCGGGCGGCAACACGATCTGGGTCGAAGAGCTGCAATGGCACCTGTTCTCCATCGGGTTCATGATGGCGCTCGGCTACGCGATCCTGCATGAAGCCCATGTGCGCGTCGACGTGATCGCGTCGCGGTTCCGGCCGCGGGTGCGCGCCACGATCGAATTGCTGCTGATCGTGCTGATCCTGTTCCCCATGGTCTACCTGATCCTGAGCGCCGCGATCCCCTTCGTGCAGGCCTCCTACAGCCGTGGCGAAGCCTCGTCCGCGCCGGGCGGTCTCGGGTACCGCTGGATGATCAAGAGCGTGATCGTCATCGCCTTCGCCTATATCGGCCTCGCCGCACTGGCACGGCTTCTGCGGGTCTGCGCGTATCTGTTCGGCACGCCACGCCCGATCTTCCACGCCTGAACGCGGGTACCAGACCGATGCTTGCAACCAACGAAATTCTCGTGCTCGTCATGCTGGGCACGTTCATCAGCGTGATCTTCACCGGCATCCCCGTGGCCTGGGCATTGGCCGGCGTGTCGATCCTGTTCAGCTTCATCGCCATCCTCGGCTTCGAATGGCTGAACTGGGACACCTATTTCCTCACGGACATGCGCATCTTCGGGGTGATCGTGCAGCGCATCTGGGGCCAGATGTCGAACTGGATCCTCGTGGCGCTGCCGATGTTCATCTTCATGGGCCTGATGCTGGAACGCTCGGGCATCACCGAAAAGCTGATGGAGAACTTCATCAAGCTGTTCGGGCGGTATCGCGGCGGGCTCGCGCTGGGTGTTGTGCTGATCGGCATCCTGCTGGCGGCCTCCACGGGCATCGTCGGCGCCTCGGTGGTGCTGCTCGCGATGCTGTCCATGCCCATCATGCTCAAGGAAGGCTACAACAAGGGCTTCGCGTCCGGCGTGGTCTGCTCGGCGGGCACGCTGGGGATCCTGATCCCGCCGTCCATCATGCTCATCATCATGGCCGACCTGATGTCCGTGTCGGTCGGCAACCTGTTCATCGGCGCGCTGATCCCGGGGCTGATGCTGGGCGGGTTCTACATCGTCTACCTCGTCATCGCCGCGGCGCTGTTCAGGAAACTGGCCCCGGCCCCGACGGACCTGCCGCCCGTGACCGGGCGGCTGGTCTACGACACGCTGCTCGCGGTGCTGCCGCCGCTTCTCCTGATCCTTGCGGTGCTCGGGTCGATCTTCGGCGGGATCGCGACGCCGACCGAAGCGTCGGGCGTGGGCGCGCTGGGGGCGACCCTGCTGGCGGCGGCCAATGGCCGGCTGAGCTGGTCCGTGCTGAGGGAGGTGGGCAGGCTGACGACCCTGACCACCGCCTTCATCTTCGGGATCTTCCTCGGGGCGACGATGTTCGCGGTGGTCATGCGGCAACTGGGGGGCGACGAATTCATCGGCAACAGCCTGCTCGCGCTGCCGTTCGGGCCGTCGGGGATCGTGCTGACGATCCTGCTGCTCGCGTTCCTCGCCGGGTTCTTCCTCGACTGGCTCGAAATCTCGCTGATCATGTTGCCGTTGGTGTCGCCCGTGGTGGTGTCGCTCGGGTTCGACCAGTACTGGTTCCTCGTGCTGTTCGCCGTCGTGCTGCAGACCAGCTTCCTGACCCCGCCCGTGGGGTTCTCGTTGTTCTATCTCAAGGGCGTGGCCCCGAAGGAAGTGACCATCGGCGACATCTACAGGGGCGTCATCCCGTTCGTGCTGCTGCAGGTTCTGGCCGCGCTCCTGGTGTTCCAGTTCCCGGCCATCGTGCTCTGGCTGCCCAGCCTGATGCTGTGATCCCGGCGGCGCGGGCGGCCGGGGCAGCGGGACCACCGTCGCGCCCTGGGATCCGCCCCGCCGCCGGCCGGTATCCCCCAAGCCGATTTTCCTGATCAAGGATCGCTCAAGTGTGGGCGGCGGCCCGGTAGCGCCCCGGTGGCGGCGCGTCCAGCCACGCGCCCGTGGCCCGCGCCCGCCCGCGCCGCGTGCCACACCGCATCGCGCGCGGCAGGTGGCGTGACAATCGGCGCGGCAGCAGGGCTGCGTCAGCCGGTCGCGACCTCCAGGTCGCCGTACATGCCCCATTCCGCCCAGGACCCGTCATAAAGCGCGTGATCGGTCTTGCCGATCCGCGCCAGCGCCAGGTTCAGGATCGCCGCCGTGACACCCGACCCGCAGCTCGTGATGACCGGCTTGTCCAGCTCCACCCCCGCCGCGCCAAAGGCCGCCCGCAGCGCGGCATCGTCCTTCAACGTCCCGTCCGCGTTCAGAAGCAGCGCGTAATGCAGGTTCACCGATCCCGGAATGTGCCCGGCGCGCAGCCCCGGGCGGGGTTCGGCCACCGTCCCCGCGAACCGCTCCGGCGACCGGGCGTCGACGATCACGTGGTCGCCCAGCTTGGACGCCCGCGCCACCTGGGTCACGTCGCGCACCAGCCCCGCCTGCCGCTGCACCGTCATGTGCCGGTCGCGTATCACCGGCGGCAGATCCTCGATCTCGCGCCCCTCGGCCCGCCACTTGGGCAGCCCGCCGTCCAGCACCGCCACATCGTTCTTGCCCATCAGGCGGAACAGCCACCACACCCGCGCCGCCGAAAACAGCCCCGCGCCGTCATAGACCACCACCTGGTGCCCGTCGCCGACGCCCAGCTTGCGCAGCCGCGACATGAACTTTTCCGGCGGCGGCGCCATGTGCGGCAATTCCGACCGATGGTCCGAGATGTCGTCGATGTCGAAGAACCGCGCACCGGGGATATGCCCCGCATCATACTCGGCCCGCGCATCGCGCCCCATGTCCGGCAGGTAATAGGACGCGTCGAGTATCCGCAGGTCCGGGTCGCGGATATGATCCGCCAGCCAGCCGGTGGACACGAGGGTTCTGGGGTCGTCGGACATGGCGGCCTCGTTCTTGTCTGCGCAAGGATATTGCTAGACG
>DAIPIS010000142.1:0-6374 GCA_036770665.1 Meridianimarinicoccus sp. | reverse complement strand
GGTGAATCATGTTCTCAAACCGCTGTCGAGACAGGACTATTTCAGCGGCCTGTTAGGGGAGGCGCCGGCTGAACTGGATCGAGGGCGATGAAGTGGATCGCGCCCTGCGGCACGCGACGGCCTGCCGGTGTGGCTGCATCAGGACGTGGACAGAACCCGCATCGGTTCGGCGAAGTGGCATGC
Source organism: Meridianimarinicoccus sp. (assembly GCA_036770665.1). Lineage (GTDB taxonomy): Bacteria > Pseudomonadota > Alphaproteobacteria > Rhodobacterales > Rhodobacteraceae > Meridianimarinicoccus. The sequence goes on along the minus strand of DAIPIS010000142.1, from coordinate 6,191 downwards.
GACGCGGTGGCCCGCCGCGTGGCGGCCGGGCACCATGGGCGGGAGGGCCGTCGCACAGATCGCCTCGACCCGCGGACAGCGGGTGCGAAACACGCAGCCCGAGGGCGGGTGCAGGGGCGAGGGCAACTCGCCTTGCAGGACGACCCGCTTGCGGGCCGCCTCAAGGGCCGGGTCCGGGATCGGAACCGAGGAGATCAGCGCCTGGGTATAGGGATGCTCGGGGGCGGTGCACAGGACCTTGGCCGGCGCCTTCTCCATCAGGCGACCCAGATACATCACGACGATCCGGTCAGAGATGTGTTTCACCACCGACAGGTCATGGGCAATGAAGATCATCGACAGGCCCATGTCGCGGCGCAGTTCCGCCAGCAGGTTCACGACCTGCGCCTGCACCGACACGTCGAGCGCCGAGACCGGTTCGTCGCAGATCAGCAGTTTCGGGCGCAGCACGAGGGCCCGGGCGATGCCGATGCGCTGGCACTGGCCACCCGAAAACTCGTGCGGATAGCGGTTGATGAGGCTGCGCAGCAGGCCCACCCGCTCCATTCCTTCGGCCACCCGCGCCTTGACCTCGGTCCGGGGGGTCGACGGATAATGCGTGACCAGAGGTTCGGCGATGATGTCGCCTACCGTCATCCGCGGGTTCAGGGCCGCAAGCGGGTCCTGAAAGATCATCTGCACATCCTTTGCATGTGCCCGACGGGCGCGGGCCTCGGTCGAGACCGGCTTTCCCTCGAAGGTCAGGTCGCCCGTCGACTTGGGGACGGTGCCGATGATCGCGCGGGCCAGCGTCGACTTGCCCGAGCCGCTTTCGCCGACCACGCCCAGACATTCGCCGCGTGCAAGGTCGAAGGAAACATCGCTGACCGCATAAAGGCGCAGCGGTTTCGTCCAAGGCCAGGCACCGGACGGGTTGATGTCGAAGACGACGGAAAGATCGCGCACCGACAGCAGCGGGGCGGTATCCGGGCCAGTCGGCGGGCCGCTCGCCCTGCCGCTGGTCGGGAAAGTGGATCGGCCGAGATCGGTCATCGGGGGGCTCCTGCGGCGGCGGGGGGCGCGGATTCGGGCTGCTGACCCTGCGGGGCGCGGGTCTCGGGACCAAGGCCAACCGGGTCGCGGGCAGGGTGGGGCGCGATCATGAGGCCAACTCGGGCAGTACCTCGTGAACCGCATCGACGCTGGCATGACAGGCGCGGCGGCGGGCGGCGCCAAAGGCCGTCTCGGCCGGCCGCTGGTCCGGGCAGGGCGCGAACGCCAGCGCGCAGCGCGGCGTGAAGGGGCAGCCTTCGGGCAGATGCGACATGTCCGGCGGTTCGCCGGGAATGGTTTGCAGCGCATCGTCGTCGCGGTCGAGGCGGGGCACCGCCCGGAGCAGCCCCTTGGTATAGGGGTGGCCCGGTGCCTTGAAGACATCGCGCGTCGCGCCCTCTTCCATCAACTGGCCGCCGTACATGACAAGGGTCCGGTCGCAAAAGCCGGCAACGATGCCAAGATCGTGGGTGATCAGGATGATCCCGGTGCCGAATTCGCGCCGGATGTCGCCCAGCAACTCCATGATCTGCGCCTGCACCGTCACGTCGAGGGCCGTCGTCGGCTCGTCCGCGATCAGCAGTTTCGGCCGGCACAGCAGCGCCATGGCGATCATGATGCGTTGCCGCATGCCGCCCGAAAACTCGTGCGCATACATGTCGATCCGCGCCTTGGCATCGGGAATGCGCACGGCGTCGAGCATCTGCACCGCTTCCGCCACCGCCGTCTTCTTGGTCATCCCCTTGTGCAGCATCAGCACCTCGGCCATCTGCTCGGAAATGCGCATGTAGGGATTGAGCGAGGTCATCGGGTCCTGGAAGATCATCGAGATCTGGCTTGCGCGAACCTTGTTCAGCTGACGTGGCGACAGGGCCAAAAGGTCCTCGCCGTTCAGCAGCACCCGCCCCGTGGCCCAGCCGTTGTGCGCCAGAAGGCCCATAGCCGCAAACGCGGTCTGGCTTTTGCCGGAACCGCTTTCGCCGACGATGGCCAGCGTCTCGCCCGCGTCGACACCCAGAGAAAGCCCGTTCACGGCGTTCACATTGCCGTCGCCGGTGCGGAAGGTGACCCGCAGATCCTCGATCTCCAGCAGGCGGGTCATGCGGCATATCCTTTGCCGGGTAACGAAGAGCCGAGGGTTTGAAAGTTCATTCCTGCTACCGGTCCTTCGGATCGAGGGCATCACGCAGCCCGTCGCCCACGAAGAAAAAGGCAAACAGCGTGACGATGAAGAAGAACAGCGGAAAGACCAGTTGCCACCACAAACCGTTGGTGATGGCCGTGGCACCGGCCGATATCAGCATGCCGAGCGAGGTGTTCGGCTCCTGCACCCCGAGACCGAGAAACGAGATGAAGCTTTCGGTGATGATCATGCCGGGGATCAGCAGCGTCGCGTAAACGACGACGATGCCCAGCAGGTTCGGCACGATATGGCGGAGCACGATGCGGAAGGGCGCGACGCCGGTCGCCTGCGCCGCCTCGACGAATTCCTTGTTCTTGATGGTCAGGGTCTGGCCGCGGGCGATCCGCGCCATGTCGAGCCAGGAGATCAGGCCGATGCCCAGAAACAGCATGAACATGCTGCGCCCGAACATCACGAGGAGCAGGATCAGAACGAACATGAACGGAATCGACATCAGGATGTCGACCAGCCGCATCATCAGCCCGTCGACGCGCCCGCCGGTGTAGCCCGCGACCGCGCCGTACAGCGTCCCGACGATCACCGCGACAGCCGCGCCGACCACGCCGACCAGCAGCGAGATGCGCGTACCCTGCACCGTGCGGGCAAAAAGGTCGCGGCCCGAGTTGTCGGTGCCGAAGTAATGCCCCGAGCCAAGCTGATCGGTGCCCCAGCCCGGTTCCTGAAACTTCAGCGCGGCCGGCAACGCCTCGTTCAGGGCGACGATCATGGTCGGCACGCCGCGATAGGCGTTCGAGCCCATCAGGGAAAAGTCGGTGAAATCCCGTTCCCACTTTGCCAGAAAGCCGCCAAACAGGGCAAACAGCGCGATCAGCAGCAGCACGACGAGGGAAACCATCGCCGCACGGTTGGCAAGGAAGCGTTGCCGCGCATCCGCCCAGAGAGAACGCCCGCGAACCTCGGCCAGATGGGCCGCCCCTGCCAGTCCGTCGGCCGTCGTCTTGTCCATCAGCATGGCAGTTCTCGCTTTCAGTACCGGATTTTCGGGTCGATCCAGGCGTAGAGCACGTCGACCAGAAGGTTGAACAGGATCGTTAGCGCGCCGACCAGAATGGTGATGCCCATGATCACGGAATAGTCGCGGTTGAACGCCGAGTTGACGAAGAACTGTCCGATGCCGCCCGTCGAGAAATAGACGTCGATCACGACCGAACCGGTGATCATGCCCACGAAGGCAGGGCCGAGGTAGGACAGCACCGGCAGGATCGCGGGCTTCAGGGCGTGTTTCCCGATCACGCGATGCATCGGCAGCCCCTTCGCCCGGGCGGTCCGGATGAAGCCGGAGTTCAGCACCTCGAGCATCGAGGATCGCATGATCCGTGCGATCGAGGCCATGTATGAGGTGGACAGCGCGATCACCGGCATGATGATGTTCTGCCAAGCGCCGTCGTTCCAGCCGCCGCCCGGCAACCAGCCAAGCCACAACGTGAACACCACCAGCAAGACCGGCGCCAGAACGAAGTTCGGCAGCACCTGCGCGCCAATGGTGACCCCCACGGCGAGGTAATCGAGCCAGGTATTCTTGTAGATCGCCGCGGCGATCCCAAGGCTGAGGCCCACGCCGATGGCCACCAGGAACGACCAGAAACCGTAGGTGAGCGTCACCGGAAAACCCTGCGCAATCACGTCGTTCACGGTCCGGTCACGGTACTGGAACGAGGGGCCGAAGTCGAAATGGAAAACAATGTTCCGGACATAGTTGAAAAGCTGCATCACATAGGACTGATCGAGACCATAGCGCGCCTCGATATTGGCCTGAACCGAGGCCGGAAGCGCCCGCTCGCCCGAGAAAGGCCCCCCCGGGGCCGCCATCATCAGCATGAAGGAAATGATGATCAGGATCAGCAACGTCGGCACGGCGATGGCAAGTCTGCGGGCGATGAAGCTGTACATGGCGTGCTCCGGTCAGGACGATGTGCGAAAAAACCGGCCCGCGCGCGATGCACGCGGACCGGGGTACCGGCAACTAGCTGTCAGGGCCCTTCAGGCCGGTCACGTCCGGCTATTCTGCGGCAGAGATATAGAGGTTCCTGCTGTACCAGTTCTGCAGCAGGTTCTCGGTGGGCCAACCTTCAAGTTGCGGCGACATCATGCGCACGCTTGCATAATGGTAGATCGGGACGATCGCCGCATCGGTTGCCGCAAGCACCTCGACCTGCTGGTAAAGCGCGAGCGGATCCTCGGCCAGCTTGGCCTCCTGCATCAGGGCGTCGACCTCGGCATTGACGTATTTGCCGTCGTTGTAGGCAGACGCCGAGGTGAGCAGATCGAGATAGGTCGATGGCTCGGCATAATCGGCGCACCATGCGGACCGGGCCAGCTCGAAGTTCTGGTTGCCGCGCAGGTCAAGGAAGGTCGACCATTCCTGATTGGTCAGCGTCGTCTCGACGCCGAGGGTCTGCTTCCACATCTGGGCCATCGCCACGGCGATCGCCTGGTGGCTGTCGGACGTGTTGTAGGCCAGCTCGACCGTCAGCGGATTGTCGGGGCCATAACCTGCCTCGGTCAACAACTCGACGGCGCGGGCGTTGCGGTCCGCCTGGGTCATGCCCGCGGCCGGGACTTCGGGCACCTCCCAGCCGGGGATGGCCCAGTGGGTAAAGGTGTAAGAGGGCCGCTGCCCCCCGGCGAGGACGTTCTCGACGATGATGTCGCGATCCACGGCAAGGCTCAGCGCCTCGCGGACCCGCTGATCCTTGAGCGCCTCGGGGCCGCTCTCGGACTGGTTGAACTGATAGTAGTACGAGCAGGAGTTGGGAAAGCTGATCGCCTGATCGGGGTATTGCTCGGACAGCCGCGGGAACTGGCCGGCGGGGATGTCGGTCATGTCGATCTCGCCCGCGAGATAGCGCGTCAGTGCGGCGTTCTCGTCATTGATCACGAGGGCGGTCACCCGGTCGAGGATGGTATTGGCATTGTCCCAGTACATTTCGTTGCGGACGCGAGTGATTTCTTCCTGCGCGGTCTTGCTTTGCAGCACATAGGCGCCGTTGAACACGCCGTTCTCCGGCGTCAGCCAGGTGGTGCCGTGTTCCGCGATCACGTCGAGACGGGCCGGAAAAAGCGTCGGAAAGGTTGTGACCTGCGGGAAATACGGCCGCGGCGCGTCGATGGTGATCTCAAGCGTCAGATCGTCGATGGCGCGAACACCAAGGTCCTCGAGGGGCATTTCGCCCTTGTTGACCGCACCGGCGTTCTGGATGCCGGCAACCTCAAGGTACCAGGCGTACTCGGACGCCGTCGCAGGATCGGCCGCGCGGCGGATGCCGTCCACGAATTGCTGTGCGGTGACCTGAACGCCGTCCGACCACATCGCGTTGTCCCGCAGGGTGAAGGTGTACACGAGCCCGTCGTCCGAGACGGTGAATCCGGTGGCGACCCCGGAGATCACATTGCCCTCCGGATCCTCGTTCATCAGACCCTCGAACAGGTCGCGGGAAATGGCGCTGCCGTCGACATCCTCGACGAGTTGCGGGTCGATCGCGGGCGGATCGTCGCCGATGCGGTAGGTGAATACCTGCTCGGCGGCCAAGGCCTCGCCGGTCACGGGATGCGTGCCTTGCGCGGTCGCCATCCCCGCCAGCGCGATCAGCGCGGTCGCCGTGCCGACCATGAGGTTATTGCGGATCGTCATCGAGTTCTCCCTGCTTTTCATGGCCGTCCGGGCAGTGCGTGCGGGATCGGTTCAGTTCTGCAGCACCCTGCAGACCATGCCGATGTCGTGCCACACGGCCAGTTGAACGAATCGTTGATCCGCTCAACTTCAGCATAAGCTTCGAGGTTGCCGGCTTCGGACAATTTCCCGAATTCCTGCTGAAATTCTGCACCAGCGGTGAGAAAGCCAGATCGTGGCCCTCAGTGATGCCTAAAAATAAGGCAGCGATGATACTGCATGGCAATGTTCGATGCCGGGTAAAGCGCGAAGGCACGTGACCTTGCGGGCAAGAGGGGCAGCCGA
>DAIPIS010000141.1:0-6403 GCA_036770665.1 Meridianimarinicoccus sp. | reverse complement strand
CGGTCGCGGGCGATGTCGCGGTTGCGGGCCTGGCTGCGGGTGTCTTCGACCCGCAGGATCAGCGCGCCGTCCGCCAGCCAGCGCCGCCCCGCGAGCCGCTTCAGCCGCGCCTTGACCGGGTCTGACAGGTTCGGGCTGCGCGCGGCTTCGAACCGCAGCTCGACCGCGGTGGACACCTTGTTCACGTTCTGGCCACCCGGTCCCGAGGACCGGGTGAAGGTTTCGGTGATTTCCCAGTCCGCGATGGTGATGCGGTCGTCGATCCTGAGCATGACGCCTCCGGTGGCTGGGGACAGGATGCGCCGGAGTGACGGCAAAGCGCAAGTTGCGACGCTTTATGCCGCGCATGCAGCATGAACCGTGATAGGCTGTCCGCGGGGTGTTGTTGACGAAAGGGTCCGTGGATGTGGGGTCGTGGTCTTGCCGCCGCGGTGGTTGTCGGTGCTTGGGCGTGGGGCGGTGTGCTGGCGCAGGATCTGCCCGCGCTGCGGTTCGATCCGGGGGCGACCACCGTGTCGGGCCTGTCGAGCGGCGCGTTCATGGCGGTGCAGGTGCATGTCGCCTTTTCCGATGCCATCGCCGGGGCCGGGATCGTTGCGGGCGGGCCGTTCTTCTGCGCCGAGGGGTCGGTGCTGACGGCGATATCCACCTGCATGAACGCAGAGGACGATGGGCCGGACGTGGCGCCCTTGCTTGCGGCCGCGCGCGGGTTCGCCGAGGCGGACCTGATCGCGCCGCTGGCGGGGCTGGCGGGCGACCGGGTTTACCTGTTCTCGGGCACGCGGGACGAGACCGTGACGCAACCGGCGGTCGCGTCAGCGGCGCGGTTCTATGGGCAGGCGGGCGTGGCCGTGGCGGATATCCGGCATGTGACGGATGTGCCGGCGGGCCACGCGTTTCTGGTGCCCGGCGGGCCGGTCCCCTGCGGCGAGACGGAGCCGCCCTTCATCAGCGATTGCGGGGTGGAACAGGCGGGCGACATCCTGACGTGGCTGTACGGGCCGCTGGTGCCCGTGGTGGATCCGGTGCGCGCCCATCTGGCGGAGTTCGACCAGGGGTTGTTCTTGACCGATCCGGAACGGCAGGAGATGCATCCGACCGGCTTCGTCTATGTGCCCGCCCGTTGCGCGGCGGGGGAGACGTGCCGGTTGCACATCGCGTTCCACGGCTGCCAGCAGGGGGCGGGCACGCTGGGCGACCAATACGCGTGGACGACGGGCTACAACGGCTGGGCGGAAGCGAACGGGATCGTGGTCCTCTATCCGCAGGCGCAGGCGTCGATCACCGGGGGCAATCCGAACGGGTGCTGGGACTGGTGGGGCTATGACAGCGACCGGTACGCCACCCGGCAGGGGCCGCAGATGGTTGCCGTGGCGCGCATGGCGGCGGCGTTGGGGGTGGCGTTGCAGGGGGATGCGCCGATCTGCGTCGCCTATGACGATTTCAACACGGTGCATTACGGCGCGGGGCGGGCCGAACCTTGTGGATTTGGGTTGTGCGCCGTGGGATCGGGCGATGGGATCGGCGGCTGGTTCGGGGCGTCGGTGCTGTATGGCACGGGCGTCGGGCAGTTCCAGACGGCGGCCTGCCCGTTGCCCTAGGGTCTTGTGGTGTCGGGGCAATGTCTGCCGGTCGGGATGTGACCGCGTCGGCGGACGCCGGGAGATGCCGGGTCCGGCGAACCGGCCCGGCATGCCGGTGCGCCCGGTGCGTTCAGTGCGGCGCCGCTGCGGCGGCATCGGGCGGGGCGTGCCGCGTGATCCGGTCGCACAGCCAAAAGGGCCGCCCTTGTGGGCGGCCCTTCGAGACGTTCAGGAGGCGGGGTCGGTCAGGACCTCCGTCCAATCCGGGCGGCGCGCACGCCGCAAGGGCTGCCTTACAGGCGGGCCTCCCGAGTTGTTCCGACACCTCGCTCCAATACCTCTCTCGACACTGGATCACCTCCTTCCGTTATGTTTCAGACACCCCAAAAGTGGCACGGCATCGCCGGATGTCAAAGCGAAATTTCGCCCGGTATCCCGAACGACGAGCGCGTGTCGCGTTCATCTGCATGCACGCGATACGCCCGGACCTTTTGGTCGCATGTCCGAGACGCGCAAAACCGGTTCCCACTTTTGCGCGACATTCCCTAGGCCGTGCGCGCCGCAAGGCGGGACACGATCAGCCGGAACGGCACGAGGGCGACCAGCGCAAGCGCCAGTTTCACGCCCCAGTCCGCCACGGCCAGCGATACCCACAGCGGCAGGACAGGGCCTGCACCAAGGAGCGGCAGGGCCTCGTTCGCCCAGCTCACGTCGTTGCCTGGCTCGATGAAGGACAATGCGCCGGAGAACGCGATGGTGAAGAACAGCGCCGTATCCAGCGTGGACCCGATCAGCGTCGAGGCCAGTGGCGCGCGCCACCACGCGCCCGCGCGCAGCCGGTCGAACACCGCCACATCCAGCAGTTGCGCGGAAAGGAACGCAAGGCCCGATCCGACCGCGATGCGCCATGTCACCAGCGGGCCGAATTCGCCCATGATCTGCGTGCCGACGAGCGAACAGGCCACGCCCACCGCAAAGCCCATGACGACCACGCGGCGCGCGGCGGCGGGGCCATGGACGCGGTTCATCACGTCGGTGACCAGAAATGCGAGCGGATAGGTGAACGCACCCCACGTCAGCCACGCGCCGAACAGGACCTGCACGAGGATGTTGGAGGCGACGACAACGGCCGCCATGGCAAGGATGCCGGGCAAAAGACGGGTCATGATGTGTTCCGTTTTCACAAGGTTGCGGAGACTTGGCCCCGCAGCCGCGCGGGACAGCGCCGCATAGCCGCGTGCGCGCGTCAGCGCAAGGCGGCCGTGGCCGGGGGCACCGCGTATTCCACGAATTCGGTGCGCTGGAAGAACCGGAAGTTGTCGTCGGAGAGCATCGTCAGGCGAATGCGCCCCGCATCATCGCGCCAGACGGCGATGGATTCGAGATTGTCGTGACGGCCCGGCGGGGTTTCCAGCACCAGCCGTTCGTCGGCCAGCCCGTCCGGCGTGAAGGCGAAACTGCGCACGCGGCTGGCGAAGGCGATGCCGGTGAAGTGCCGTTCCAGCAGGTACAGCCGGTCGTCAGGCCCGGTATCCGCGCCCACGGGCAGGAATTGCCCGTCGCGGCGCAGGGTATAGGGCTGCGTCCATGCGGTGCCGTCGTGGCGGTACACCGGAAAGGGCCGTTCCCATGCGCCCGAGCGTTCGGGCAGGGTGATCAGCCGCCCCTGGGGATCGTGGGTCAGCGCCTCCATCCCGGAATTGGTCTGGAAGGTATCGAAATCCGGGTGACGCTCGATCCAGCGCAGCCGGGTTTCGCCCGGACGCAGCGCTTCAACCCGGTGATAGCCTTCGAACGAGATGTGCAGCGTGCCGTCGGGGCTGCGGGCCAGCCCCTCGGCATCGGACATGAAAGGTCTCAGCAGGGCGTTGTCGTGGCCCAGAAGCGGGCGCAGGGTGGTTTCGGAAACCGCCACGATCCGGTCGCCGTCGCGGATCAGCCGCCCTTCGGCCAACCAGCCCTTGTCGGTGACGGCCACGAACCCGGCCGCGTCGGGCAACAGCACGAACCCCGAGAACCCGCCGAATTCGGCCGTGCCCGGTGCCGTCCAGGTGAAGCTGCCCAGCCATTCGGGGTCCTGCGCCGCCGCGGGGAGGGCCAGCATCGCCAGCGTGCCGACCAGCACAAGGACCCCTGTGGCGGCAAGCCGCCGGACCGCAGTGGCGACGGCAAGAATGGTCAAGGTGCCGACAGCACGGTCTGACAGGCCTGCGGCAGGTCCGCCATGGTGAAGTCGCGGACGGAACGGCTTGGTGGCGCGGGGTCCGGCTTTGCTCCCGGTTGGGCCTTGGGCGGGTTCAGGTAATCGGTGACCCACCATCGCAGCGTGTCGTCGCAGCCGTTGCCGCCGTTGGACAGTTCCGCCACCGTGGGGGTCTGGGTTTCGCAACCCCGGTCGCCGGCGGGGCATTTCAGGCGCACGTGAAAGTGGTAGTTGTGGCCATAGATGGGCCTGATCTTCTGCATCCAGACGCGGTCGCTGCGGGTGGCCATGGCGCAGAAGGCGATCTTGACCGGCGGGGTCACGAACACGCGGTCGACGGCGGGGTCTTCGGCCGCCCGGCGGATGATGGCGGCGTGTTGCGCGGTCCAGTTGCCGTTGACGCTGCGCTGGTCCGCGCTGCGCACGTCGATGGAACTGAGGCTTTCGCGCTGGGACCTTGTCAGGTTGAGCGCGCGCGGAGGCAGCATCCAGATGTCGATGTCGAGCCCGATCTGGTGGCTCTGGTGGCCCGACACCATGGGCCCGCCGCGCGGCTGGCTGATATCCCCGATATAGAGCCCGGACCAGCCCGGCTGGGTGGCGGCGAAGGCGCTGAGCCGTTGGATGAAGGCGATGCTGTCGGGGTGCCCCCAGTTGCGGTTGCGCGACAGGCGCATGGCCTGCCAGGTGGGACCGGTTTCGGGAAGCTGGACCAGCCCCGCGGCGCAGCCCTTGGCATAGGTGCCGATGGCCTGCGGCTGATGGGGCGACGCTGTGGCGCGCGCGCCGAACAGGGCGTTGGCCCTGGGTTCCGCCCATGCTGGGACGGCGAGTGTCAGCGACAGGGCGATCAGGGCCATGCAGGAAAGGGGGCGGATCATCGGGCGGCGTCTCCGTCGGGTCGGACCCAGACTAGCAGGATCAGCCCCGCGGTGAACAGCACCAGAAGCGGCAGGATGCCGGTTTGCTGGCTGCCTGACAGGTCCGTGACCACGGCCACCGACAGGGGGGCGACAAAGGCGGTCGCCTTTCCGGCCATGGCGTAAAGCCCGAAGCCCTGCGTCATGCGCGCGGGGTCTGCCTGATGGACCAGCATGCAGCGCGACGCGGCCTGCAACGCCCCGCCCGCCGCGCCGATCACGGCCCCCGCCGCGTAAAACGCGACATCCGGCAGGCGGCTGTCCGGGGTGACGGCGATCCCCAGCACCGCATCACGCGAGATGAACACGACCGCCAGCGTGACGGCGATCAGGGCCACGACCGACCACGCGATCACGGGTTTGGGGCCGAAGCGCGCGTCGGCGCGCCCGCCTGCCCAGGCGGCGGCGGCGGCGGCGATCACGGCCAGGATGCCGAACACGCCCACATCGACGACCGACCAGCCCAGCACGCCCGCCGCATAGAGCCCGCCGAAGAAATAGATCCCGTTGAGCGCGTCGCGGTAGAGCATGGAGCTGGCCAGGAACGCGGTCAGGCTGGGGCGGCCCGGCAGGGTGCGCAGGGCGGCGCGCAGGTCCGGCCAGGCGGCCCGGGCGGCATCGCGCAGTCGGACACCGGCGCGCGGTGGCACTTCGCGCACCCACAGCACGAAGGGCAGCATGAAGACGACATACCAGATCGCGGTGAACGGGCCCACGGCCCGGGTGCCTTCGCGCGCTTCGGGGTCCAGCCCGAGGATCGGGTCGATGCCGAGCAGCGTCCGCCCGGTCGTGCCGGATTCCGCCAGGAACAGAAGCACCAGAACCAGCGAGACCAACCCGCCGAGATAACCGAAGGCCCAGCCGCTGCCCGAAATTCGCCCGAGGGACGCGCGCGGGGCCAGATCCGGCATGATCGCGTTGGTGAAGATCGTGGCCATTTCCATCCCCACCAGCCCGATCCCGAAGAAGATCAGCGTCAGGACAAGCCGGGGTTCGTCGGGCGCGGCGGCCCAAAGCCCCGCCGCGCCGACGACGTAGAGCAGGGAAAAGACCCAGACGAAGCGCAGGCGCATGAGCGGTCCGCAGCGGTCGGCGACACTGCCCAGCAGCGGCGCTGCGAACGCAATGACCAGCCCTGCGGCGCCGACGCCGTACCCCCACGCCGCTTGCGCCGCCGTGCCGTCGCCAAGGATGTCCTTGATGTAGGGCGCGAAGATGAAGGTCAGCAGAAGCGTGTTGTAGGGCTGGCTGGCCCAGTCGAAGAAATACCATCCGAGGATACGCTTGCGGCGCGCGCGGTCGCCTGCCATCGCCCCTTGCGCCGTCGTCGCCGTGTCCGTGGTGCCGTCCATCAAGCCCGCCCTGCCCGCCCGCTACGCACTATGGGCACCGCGTGCCCTGCGGGCAATGGGCTGTCGCCCGGTGTCGCCCGGTGTCACACGGTGTCGCGCAAGTCCGGCGCACGGCGGAGCGCGCAAGTCCGGCGCACGGCGGGGCGCGCAGGAAGGGGCCGCGCGGCGGGGTGCGCAAGGCGCGGGGAGACGCGGCGGGACGCCGGGGAAGGGGCCACGCGGGCCGGGGTCGCGCCTGCGGTCAGCGCTGCGCGGGCGGCCAGGGGCGTTGGGCTTCGGCGGCGATCCACGCCGTCACCCAGTCCGGCAGCGGCGGTGCCGTGTCCAGCCCCATCGCGGCGGCGA
>DAIPIS010000140.1:4799-6415 GCA_036770665.1 Meridianimarinicoccus sp. | reverse complement strand
CGCGCACCCCGGCATGCGCTAGACCGTCCCAAGGCCAACAAGGTCCGCCCAAGACACGCCCAAGACCCGCCCAAGACCGGACCGCCGCGCACACCGGCCACCACCCTCCAGCGCCCCTTGCGCCGCGACCCGCGCACCGGATCCCGATCATCGCAGCCCGCGCGCAGCGTGCTTGCCGCGCGGGCGCGGGCAGAAGGCGGTGCGGCCCGGTGGTGGCGTGCGGGGGTCCAAGCCTGCCGCGCGGATGCGGGCAGCGCGCGTCGTTCGGTTTCGCGCCGCCCATGGTGGTCCCGCACGCTGCGGGGGGGCGGGCGGCGGTGCGCCCGGCGCGGGATCGGAACCATCGCGGCCCTGCATGCCATGCGGCCACGGGCAGCGGGGGTTGCAACGCGCGCCTCGCGATGCCCCAGGATGCGAACGCGTCGCACCGCGCCGCAGGTCCGCGGCGCAGGTCCGGCAAGCAGGTCCGCGCCGCACCCCGGTGGCCGCGAAGATCAGGGCTGTGGCGACAGGCTGGCCGGATCGAACAACGGGCGCTCCTGCCCCGCCTCCACGAACACCGCAAGCCCCGGCCAGCGCAGGTCGGTCGCCAGAAACCGCAGCCCGTGGGTGGATACGCCGTAGGGTCCGCAGACCGGGTCGGGGACCTCCCCCGACGCGGTCATCGCCAGCGCATCGGCGGCCGTGGGCGTCAGCACATGTGTCGTCATGCTGTTCGGCACCGGCCACGCCGCGACCGTCACCACCCGGCACGGGGCCGCCGCATCCACCGCGCCGCGTGCGATCAGTGCCGCATGGATCGCGCCGTCGACCGGGCCGGAACCGATCCGAAACGGTTGCACCACCATCCCCTGCGCAGTCCCGTCGCGGGTCTGCACGAAGCCGGCCCGCGCCGCATCCCACGCGATCGCCCACAGCGCGCCGCCCAGAACGCAGCGTTCGGCCCAGAACCCGATCCCGCCACCCGACTGCCATTCCCACGCGCAGGCGTCCGCGTCGGTCTGCCAGTCAGGCACCGGCGGACGTGCGCCCGCCACCGCCTGCGACGCCACGAGAACCACCAGCACCGGACCCGCCGCCCAGAGGCCGCTGCAGCGGATCACGGCGACCACCACCCTTCCAGCCGCAGCGTCTGCCGCGCGGTTTCCTGCAGATGGCACGCCATGGTCGCGGGTCCACCGCCGGTTCCACCCATCCACTGCGCCTGCTCGTGCAGGCAAGCCGCGTCGCGGAAGGCCGCCCAGGCCACCTGCATGGCCTCCAGACTGTCCCCGAGCGACGGCGCCGCCGATCCGATCTCCCGCATCTCCGCGTCCATCGTCTCGGCGGCCGTGCGGGCCTGCCCGTGCGCCGCCTCCAACCGCGCTGCCCAGATCGCCAGTTCCCGACCAAGACAGTCGACCATGCCGACCGTGGTCTGACCCGCCGGCGTCATCATGCAGGCCTGCGCCGACCGACCGACACAGTCCAGCACCGCATGCCCCGTCCGCGTCGGGGCCGCCGCCTGCGCGCCCGCCACGCACGCCAGCGTCGCCGCAGGGTCGAACACCGGGTCAATCACCGGGTCAGTCATCGGGTCAGTCATCGGGTCGATCACCGGATCGGCCGACGCCGCG
>DAIPIS010000140.1:0-4699 GCA_036770665.1 Meridianimarinicoccus sp. | reverse complement strand
CGGGTCAGTCATCGGGTCAGTCATCGGGTCGATCACCGGATCGGCCGACGCCGCGCCGCCGAACAGGCCCAGAGTGACGGTCAGGGCCATGACCACGCGACGCAGCGCGCCTTTGCTGCTTGCCTTTGACAACCCGGTCCCCCTTGTCCTAGCCCATCGGTGTCCCTGCACCGACTGTCCACGTCCGCGCCACGCGGTCAAGACCGGGGCTCGGGCGGCCGCAAGGCACCCGCCACCGCTCCACCCGAAGGACATCCGATGATCCCCGATCCCCTCGCCCACGCCGCGCCGCTGGCGCCCGACATCGACCGCCGCCTGCGCGACAGCTTCGCGGCGCAGACCCTGATGGCGACGCTCGGCGCGCGGCTCGACGCGCTGGCGATCGGGCTGGCGCGCATCACCGCGCCGATCCTGCCGGGCAGCCTGCAGCAGAACGGCTACGGGCATGCGGGGCTCACGTTTTCCATCGCCGACAGCGCGGCGGGATACGCCGCCCAGACGATGATCCCGCCCGACGCCGACATCCTGTCGGTGGAACTCAAGATCAACCTGCTGGCACCCGCGCAGGGCGACCGGCTCGTGGCGATCGGGCGCGTGGTCAAGCCGGGCCGCCGTCTGGTGGTGGTGCAGGCCGAAGTCTGGGCCGAATTCCGGGCCGAAACCGCCGCGACACCGCCCCGCCAGATCGCCCTGATGCAAGGCACGATGATCCCGGTCTGACGCCCCCCCAACCCAAACCCGATCCGAACCCGAACCCGAATCGGGCCTTGCGTGCGGCAGGACCCCCGCCGCAGCCCGCCGCGCCACGGACAAGACCGCCCCGTCGCAGGACGAGGCTCAGCCCTGCGGCCCCGCACGGCTGTGCCCCGGCACGGCAGACGCATCGGTCGGCGCGGGGCGTCCGCGCCCGATACGGCCTCAGGACAGGCCCCCGGACAGGCGCCCTGTATCCCCCGCCCTGCACCCGACACTCGCGCATCCGTACAGGCCCGACGATTCCGGCTATAAAAACGACTTACCTTATCGTATATTTGCGGATAGTTTTCGGTCGCCCTGATGCCCGCCCGCAAGGTCCGCCCCCGCAAGGTCCGCCCATGACACTCGACCAGATCCTCGTCCTCGTGCTCGTCTGCGCGGTATTCCTGTCCTTCGTCCTCGAAGTCTATCCACCCGAAGTCACCGCGCTCGCGGCCTCGGCCGCACTTCTGGCGACGGGCCTTGTCGACACGGGGTCTTTCCTGACCGTGTTCTCCAACGCCGCACCCATCACCATCGCGATGATGTTCATCATCTCGGCGGCGCTGGAACGCACCGGCGTGCTGACGATCATCGGCGATGCGCTGAAACGGCAGGCGCGCGGATCGTTCCTGCGCGCGATGCTGCTGATGATGGTCGGCACCATGGGGGCGTCGGCCTTCATGAACAACACGCCCGTCGTGATCCTGCTGACGCCGGTCATGATCTCGGTCGCGGCCTCGGTGGGCGTGGCCCCGTCGCGCATGCTGATCCCGCTCTCGTTCGCGGCGATCTTCGGCGGCACGCTCACACTGGTGGGCACGTCCACCAACATCCTGATGAGCGGCGTGGCGCAGGACGCGGGCCAGCCGCCGATCACCATGTTCGAAATGACGCTGCCCGGGCTGATCTTCGCCGCCGTGGGCATGGTCTACATGATCTTCGCGGGCCGGTTCCTGCTGCCCGACCGCGCGTCCCTGTCAAGCCTGATGGGGCAGGAAGGCAAGCGCCGGTTCCTCGCGCGGCTGCTGATCCCGAACGGGTCGAAATATGTCGGCAAACGCCTGGCCGCCCTGCCCTTCAACACCGCCGAGACCCGCATCCTCGACGTGGTGCGCGGCGAAATGTCGATGCGGCGCACGATGGACGATCTTGTGCTCGAAGTCGGGGACCGGCTTGTGCTGAAGACCGGCACGGGCGAAATCCTCGGGCTGAAGGACGACGGACAGATCACCTTTCGGGACCGGGACGATCACGATGTCGAACCGGTGACCGCCGACCGCACGATCACGATGGAGGCAAGCGTCGGCCCCAATTCGCATCTGCGCGGACGACCGATCAAGGATCTCAAGCTGCGCCGGAAATACGGCGTCTACCTGATGGCGGTGCATCGGCAGGAACAGAACATCAGCGCGGATCTGCAGGACCTGCGCCTGCAATTCGCCGATACGCTGCTGCTCGAAGGACCGACCGAAGGGCTGCAGCGGCTGATGGAGGACGGCGGCATCGTCAACCTCACGGCCCCCTCCGAACGCCCGCAGCGCCCCGCCAAGGCCCCCATCGCCATCGCCACGATCTTCGCGGTGATGGTGCTGGCAGCGCTCGATGTGATGCCCATCGCGGGCCTTGCGGTGATCGGTGCGGTCGTGGTGATGGTGACCGGCTGCGTCGATCCCGACGACGCCTTCGACGCGATCGACTGGCGCATCCTGTTCCTGATCTTCGGGATGCTCGGCCTGTCCATGGGGCTGGAGCAGACCGGCACCGCCCGCGTGATCGTCGAAGGGGTGGTGGGCGCGGTCGGCGGCGTCGGCCCGCTGGCCATCCTTGCCGCGGTCTATGTGCTGACCAGCATCCTGACCGAAATGGTGTCGAACAACGCGGTCGCCGTGCTGATCGGGCCGATCGCGATCGCGCTCGCCGTCGAACTGGGCTTCGACCCGCGCCCCTTCATCATGGCGGTGATGTTCGCGGCCTCCGCCAGCTTCGCCACCCCCATCGGCTACCAGACGAACACCTTCGTCTATGGTGCCGGGGGCTACAGGTTCATGGACTTCGTCAAGGTCGGCGTGCCGCTCAACATCATCTTCGCCGTGGTCGCTGTGATGATCATCCCGATCTTCTTCCCGTTCTGAACGGATCACCGCAGACAAGCGCAGAACACGCAAGACCGCGCCGGAACCGGCCAGACCGCCAGAACGGAAACGGGTTTCGCGCCGCGCGACACCGCGACCCTGCGGCACCGGGCGGCCGGGCGGGTCGCGGGGCTGCGCGCGCATGTCCCCTCGCGCCTGCCCCGTTCTCCCCGGTCCCCGTCGTCCGGCACGCAGGGCCCGCAGGTTCGCCCCACCGCATCGGCCGGACGCACCGCGTCCGCGCCGGACCCCGCGCCCGCCACACCGACGCTGCCAAACCGGCGCCGCCGCCGGACCAGATGCCGCGCGGTCAGTCCGCGGCGGCGGGTTCCGGCAGCCCGAGCGCCTCCAGCGACCCCCGATCCTGCTGCAGGTCGGCGACCGTCAGCGATTCGATCATCAGGATGTAGGTGGCATAGAACCCGCCAAAGACCGCGCGCACCCGGCAGGTCTCTTCGTCGATGCAGTCGTCGCAGCGCTGGTAGGCCTTTCGCGACAGGCACGACAGCGGTGCCATCGGCCCGTCGATCAGGCGCAGCACCTCGGCCAGCGACACCCGCTTCGGTTCCTTGATCATCACGTAGCCGCCCTTGCGCCCCCGGCGGCTGCCGATCAGACCGGCCCGCTTCAGATCCAGCAGGATGTGTTCGAGAAACCGCTTGGGCGCGCCCGACCGTGCCGCGATCTCCTCGATCCTCAGGGCCTCCGCCTCTCCGGCCATCTCGTCGGCGAGCACCATGAGCGCCTTGAGCGCATACTTGGTCTTGAGCGTGATCATGCCCGGACTGTGCCCCTGCAATGGACGACTGACAAGGTCGCCATTGTCGGGATCGTCGCGGGGGGCGGACCGGGACGCAGCCAAAACCGCCCGCAGGACCGACGCAGCGGAGGCCCGCCACGCCGCCGCCACACCGCCGCCACATCGCCGCGCGTCAGACGCCCGCTGCGCGCCGACCCTGCCGCCACCTTTGCACGCCCACCAGCCCCAGCCCCGACAGAAGCAGCCACGCGCCCGCAGGCAGCGGGACCGGGGCAGTCGTCGGACCATCGACCACGAAACCAAGGCTCGTGGCGGTGCGAACTTCGCGCCACGTCCCCGACGCAAGCGGCGCGAGGTCGATCGACGCGAAGTCGCCGAAAATCCCGCCGGTCGCGCTGAACAGCGAAAAGATGTCGCCCGGCTTGCCGAGGAACCCGCCAAAGTTCACGATCTCCAGCGTCCCGCCAAGCGACAGTGTGCCGCCCACGTCCCAGGCGTCGTATCCGCTGCCCCGCACCGTGCCGCCCAGTTCCATCACCGTCGTCGCCCCGTCCAGGACGATATCGGTGTCGAAGGACACGAGCGACGGGCTGGCACCGGTGCTCACCAGCCCTTCGAAAATCAGCGTCCCCCCGCCCGTGGCGCTGCCGGGGCCGGTATAGTCGCCGACGATCGTCGTGACGCTGCCAATCCCGGTGTCGATCACACCCGCATTCATCAGGCTGTCGAAAAAGATCGTCTCGCCCGCGCCGCCGGTCAGGATGCGCCCCGTGGCCCCGTTGACGACATCGCCGAAGATCGCCGTCCGGCCACCCACAAGGTTGATCTGCCCGTCATTCTCAAGCGTTCCCGCGACATCGAACGTGGTGTCGAAGGCGGCATTGACGGTGCCTGCGTTGGCGAAATCACCGGCGACGGTCAGCGTGTCGTCATCCCCCAGACGGACCTCGCCGCCCGCCGCGTTGGTCAGGTCGCCGCCGACATACCCGCTGCCCCGCACCAGCCCGGCATTCGCGATGTCGCCCGACAGCCCGATATCGTCGAGCACGATCGTCCCGTCGTTGCGGAT
>DAIPIS010000139.1:5253-6419 GCA_036770665.1 Meridianimarinicoccus sp. | reverse complement strand
GGGCGGCGCTGGGCGTGGATTTCGAGATGTACGGCAAGGACCACAGCACGAACACCCCGATCTATGACGGGATCTGCCGGACGCTGGGGGCGCGGCCGCCGGAGCATTTCACGTATGAGCTGTTTCTGGATGCGCAGGGGCAGAAGATATCGAAGTCGTCGGGCAACGGGATTTCGATCGACGAATGGTTGCGGTATGCGTCCACGGAGAGCCTGAGCTATTTCATGTATGCCAAGCCGCAGACGGCGAAGCGGCTGCATTTCGACGTGATCCCGCGGGCGATGGACGAGTATCACCAGCAGGTGCGGGCCTTCCCCGAGCAGGACATGGCGGGGCAGTTGGCGAACCCGGTGTGGCATATCCATGGCGGGGATGTGCCGGGGTCCGACATGGTGGTGCCGTTCGGGATGCTGCTGAACCTTGCGTCGGCGGCGTCGGCTGAGGATCGCGCGACGCTGTGGGGGTTCATCCGGCGGTATGCGCCCGACGCGGGGCCGCAGACGCATCCGGCGCTGGACGCTGCGGCGGGCTATGCGGTGCAGTATTATCAGGACTTCGTGAAGCCCGCGAAGGCGTACCGGCTGCCCGACGACCGGGAACGCGCGGCGCTGGCGGATCTCGCGGCGCGGCTGCGGGCGTGGGCGGGTGCAGCGGAGGACGAGGCGCTGCAGACGGTGGTGTTCGCGGTGGGCAAGGACCACGGGTTCGAGCCGCTGCGCGACTGGTTCGGCGCGCTTTACGAGGTGCTTCTGGGCGCGACACAGGGGCCGCGCTTTGGCGGGTTCATCGCCCTTTATGGCGTGGACGAGACGGCGGCGTTGATCGACCGGGCGCTGTCGGGAGATCTGGCGGCGGGCTGAGCCGACGCGGCCTGCCGGGCGACGCGGGCTTGGGCCCCTTGCCTTGCCGATGGCGCGGCGTGGCGGCACCGCTGGCTGGCGTGGTGGAATGTGCGGGGGGAGGCCCCGGCTTTCGCCGGGGCGTCGCAGGCAGGGGCGGCTGCGGTGCGCCCTGCGGCGTGTCGGGATTGCCGTTGGGGCAGGCGGGGCTAACTCCTGACGGGTAGTCACCGGAGGTCCGCCATGCGTCGTCTTTTCCTGAGCCTTGTCACCCTTCTGGCGCTTGCCGCCGCACCGATGCCGGCCGCGGCACAGGTCCCCGACGGG
>DAIPIS010000139.1:0-5153 GCA_036770665.1 Meridianimarinicoccus sp. | reverse complement strand
ACCACGACGACCGGGGCTACAAGCGCAAGAAGCGCGGCGGGTTTCTTGACGACCTTTTTGACTTCTGAGCAGGGCCTGACACTGGCCGGACACTGGCGTGGCCTTGGCCTGACCCTGGCCTGACCTTGGCCTGATGCGGCGCAGGCTCGGGTTTGGTCGAGGGTCAGTCTATGGCGGGGCTTGCCATCGAGGCGGCCGCCTGCGCCGCTGTCGCCCAGCCCAACCGGTGCGGGTTGATTTCCTGCTTCGGGTGCATGTCGGCTCCGACGATGCCGGGCCGTGCGTGCCGGTAGAGCCCGCGCCAGAACGGCTGCACGATCACGCCATCGGTCTGCAGGATCTGCTGCAGGCGGGCCATGGTGTCCATGCGCGTTTCCGCATCGGCGATGGTCACCGCGCGGTCGAGCAGCCGGTCGAATTCCGGGTTGCTGAAGCCGGTTTCGTTCCACGCTGCACCCGTGCGATACCCCAGCGCCATGACCTGCACCCCCAGTTCGCGGTGGTTCCAGTCGGTCACGCTGAACGGGTAGGTCATCCAGTTGGCGTCGTAATGATCGCGGGTGACGATGCGGCGGCGCACGCGCAGCCCGGCCTCCTGCATCTGGGCGGCGACGGCATCGGCGGTGGCGCGGCGCATCGTGTCGTCCACGGACACGAGTTCATGTTCGAACCCGGCCAGCCCCGTTTCATGGGCCAGTGCGAGGGCCGCGGCGGGATCGGGGCGCAGGGGCGGCAGGCGGGCGTAATCGGGCTGGATCGGACAGACATGGTGGTTTTCGGCCACGGTGCCGCGTCCGTCGATCCCGAGTTCGAGACAGACGGCGTTGTCCACGGCGAGGGCGATGGCGCGGCGCAGCCCGAGTTCGGCATAGAGCCGCAGGCCCGCGATCTCGGCGGTCTGCCGGGCGCGGATCACCACGGTCGCGGCGGATTCGACGCTGTGCCGCACCCAGCCGAGCGCATCGAAGGCATCGACGGCGCTGGCGACGGTCAGCGCGGTCATGTCGATCTGCCCGATGTTCGCGGCCGCCGCCCAGACCAGCGGGTCTGGTCCGAGATCGCGCAGCGTGATCCGGTCGAGCCCGGTGCCGCGCCCGCCGCGGTGGGCGTCCGCGCGCACCAGTTCCGCGCGCACGCCCGGATCGAAGGCGGTGACACGGTAGGCCCCGGTGCCGATGCCATGGTCCAGCGGGTCGGTGCCGATCCGGTCGCGGTGCTGGATCGCCGCCGGGTAATCGGCCAGCGCGGGCACGAGCGTGACATCGGGGCGCGACAGGCGCAGGCGCACGGTCAGCGGGTCGATCACGGTGATCGCGCCCTCGCGCGCGCGCCGCGTTGCCGGATCGACCAGCGCCGCAAGCGCCGTGGCCATGACGTTGCCGGGCAGGTCGGCGTCGGTCCAGCCGTACAGGTTGGCGGCCACGTCGTCGGCGGTGAACGGATCGCCGGTGTTCCACAGGATGCCGTCGCGCAGGTGGAGCGTGTATTCCGTGGCATCCGCGTTGGCGTCCCACCGATCCAGCAGCACGCCTTCGAAGCGGCCGTCGGGTCGGTATTCGACCAGGTATTCCAGCAGGCCGCGGGTGACGTTCGCGCGTTCCGAGAAGTCGTAGCGCCGGGGATCGCCCGTGGCGCGCACATCCATGCGGATCGCAAGGTGACCGCCCGGCGCGGGGCCGGGGCGCGGGGCCGGGGTCTGGTCCGGGGTCTGGGCCGGGTCCGGCACGGTGCCGTCCTGCGTGCGGCCCGGTCCGGCCATGGCGAGTGCGGCCGGTCCCGACAGGCCGAGCGCCGTGGCGCGGGTCAGGAATTCGCGGCGGTTCAGAAGCCCGATCTGCCGGTCCCGGGACAGCCCCGCGATCACACGCGCGGTTTCGCGGGACAGGTGCCGGGTCGGCAAGGTCAGGTCGACGGGTCGTTGCCGCGGCGCAAGCCCGCAAGGCGTACGCCCGTGGTCGGCATGGCGGTGTCGCGCGGCAGGGTTGCCCCGGTCATCAACCCGTGGCGGGTCAGCCACAGACCGATCAGCGCGGCACGGTGGTAGAGGATCTCGTCGCCCATCGGTCCTGCGGTGGCGCAGTCGCGGCGAAAGCCGTCGACCAGATCGTTGAGTTCGTTTTGCTGTTGCAGCGCCGTGATGCGCAGGTGCAGCAACGCGGACGGCACCGGCAGGTCGCCGCGTCCGCCCAGAAACAGCGCCGTGCCCTGCGTGCGCCCGAAGGCTTCGCAGGCATGCGCGGTGTTCGCGGGCAGGAAGATGGCGTTGTGTGCGGTGTAGCCCCGGATTTCGCCATCCACGCTGAGGCGGCCCTGGCCACAGGTGAACCACAGGAGCACGGGGACGAGATAGCTGCGCGGCGCGTCGATCGCCCAACGACCTTCACGGGCGAGATGGGAGACCGGTACGGCCTTGGGGGGGCGTTGGGCGTGGTCGTGGGACTGGCTGTCGAACATGCGTTTTCCTCGGTCAGGTCACAGCTTACGCGGCGCGGAGGGATTCGGCCAAGGTGCGATTGGGGGAAGATGATGCCGCACTGCGGCTTTTTCCGGGTTGTTGCCCGGAATCATCGCAGGTTGTCCGGCATCGTGCGGGCGGTCCATGCCGCCATGCGGCGCCGGAACCAGGTGCGCTGGCGTTTGGCGTACTGGCGGGTGGCGATGATGGCGGCGGCGCTGGCGTCCGATTCGGTCAGGGTGCCCCGGATCACGGCGACGAGGTCGGCGGCACCGATGGCGCGGGCGGACTGGTGGGCGGGGTTCCAGACGGGGGCCATGGCGCGGGCCTCGTCGAGGGCACCGCGGCGCAGCATCGCCGAAAAGCGCGCGGCGATGCGCGGGGTCAGGGCCGCGGGGGGGGCCGTGATCTGGATCAGGTGCGCGGTATCGGGCGGCAGCAGCGGCGGCCCGGTGTCCGCCTGCCACGCGGCAAGTCCTTGCCCGGTCTGGCGCAGCACTTCCCAGGCGCGCTGGACGCGGGCGGGGTTCATGGGGTCGATGCGCGCGCGGGTGAGGGCATCGAGGTCGGCCAGCAGGGCGGCGCGCCCGAGGCGGGCCATGCGGGCGTCGGCTTCGGCGCGGATGGCGGGATCGGTGGGCGGGATCGTGGCCAGCCCTTCGGTCAGCGCAGACAGGTAGAGCCCGGTGCCGCCGACGATCACCGGCGCGGGGCGCTGCGCCAGCAGGGGGACGACATCGGCCAGCCACGCGCCCACCGAATAGCTGCCGTCGAACGGGACGTGGCCATAGAGGTGGTGGGGCGCGCGGGCGCGATCCGCGGCGTCCGGCTGGGCGGTCAGCACGGGCCAGCCTGCGAAGACCTGCAGCGCATCGGCATTGACCACGGCGCGGCCCTGCGCCTGCGCGATGGCGAGCGCGAGCGCGGACTTGCCCGACGCGGTCGGCCCCGCGATCAGAACGGGCCGGTCGGGATCGAGATCGGCATCGAGGTCGGGCGGAACGGCGGCGCGCAGGATGGGCATGGTCGCGCGATGCCAGATCGTGCCGCGCGCGTCCAGCGGCGTCCGGCGGATCGGCCACACACGGCGGGTGTTCGCCGCCTGCGTCGCGGAATGCAGATTGCAACCGGGGTGCCAATCCGACATTTTCCGCCCGACCCCGCGGACCCGCTTCCAACCCGACAGGACGCTTGCATGACCGATCAGACAGAGCCGCCCCGCGCCAAGTTCAAGCGCGTGCTGTTGAAGATTTCCGGCGAGGCGCTGATGGGCGATCAGGGCTACGGGCTGCACCCGCCGACCGTGGAGCGGATCGCGGGCGAGGTGAAATCGGTCCATGACATGGGTGTCGAGGTCTGCATGGTGATCGGCGGCGGCAATGTGTTCCGCGGTCTGCAGGGATCCGCGCAGGGGATGGAGCGGACGACCGCCGACTACATGGGGATGCTGGCGACGGTGATGAACGCGCTGGCGATGCAATCCTCGCTGGAGCGGATGGGCGTGAACACGCGGGTCATTTCCGCGATCCGCATGGACGAGGTCTGCGAGCCCTACATCCGCCGCCGCGCCGTGCGGCATCTGGAAAAGCAGCGGGTCTGCATTTTCGCCGCAGGTACGGGAAACCCCTATTTCACGACGGATACGGCGGCCACGCTGCGCGCCAACGAAATGCGCTGCGAGGCGATCTTCAAGGGCACCAAGGTGGACGGGGTCTATGACAAGGATCCGATGAAGCACGCCGATGCCGTGCGTTATGACAATGTGACCTATGACGAAGTGCTGCAGAAGCATCTTGGGGTCATGGATGCCTCCGCCATTGCGCTTGCGCGGGACAACGATGTCCCCATCATCGTCTTTTCGCTGGATGAAACCGGGGGGTTCCGGGGAATTCTCAACGGCGAGGGCACCTATACAAGGGTGCACGGTTGAGGCTATAGGCCTCGGATATCACGTGGGGTCGGCCTGCCGGGTGCGCGCGCACCGGTCGGCCGGTTCGGAAGAACAAGGATGCTTGCCGACATGTCCGATGACGAGATCGAGATCGATACCGACGACCTGAAACGCCGGATGGATGGCGCGATGGCGTCGCTGAAGCAGGAATTCCTGTCGCTGCGCACCGGGCGCGCGTCGGCGTCGATGCTGGATCCGATCATGGTCGAGGCGTACGGGTCGCAGACGCCGATCACCCAGCTTGGCACCGTGAACGTGCCGGAACCGCGGATGCTGACCGTGAACATCTGGGACAAGGCGATGGTCAGCCGTGCGGAAAAGGCGCTGCGCGAAAGCGGTCTGGGGATCAACCCGGTCGTGGACGGCACGATCATCCGCCTGCCGATCCCCGAGTTGAACGAAGAACGCCGCCGCAGTCTGACCAAGGTGGCCGCGCAATATGCGGAACATGCCCGCATCGCCGTGCGCAACGTGCGCCGCGACGGGATGGACCAGCTGAAGAAGGCCAAGGGCGCGGGCATGTCGGAAGATGACCACAAGGTCTGGTCGCAGGAAGTGCAGGACCTGACCGACAGCTACATCGCGAAGATCGACGAGGCGCTGGACGCCAAGCAAGCCGAAATCATGCAGGTCTGATCCGGCATCTGGCGACCACGCAGCATCTGAACGGGGACCCCCGATGGCGGCCAAGGACAGCAGACTTCCGGCACCCGCGCACGTGGCCATCATCATGGATGGCAACGGGCG
>DAIPIS010000138.1:0-6568 GCA_036770665.1 Meridianimarinicoccus sp. | reverse complement strand
TTGCGCCCCGGCAGCGGCCATTCGCCCAGATCGTCGCGCGCCAGCATGATCTGGCCCACGATTTCCCCCGCCGTCAGGTTGCGCACGAGACGCTGGGTGCCCGTATGGCAGAACGAACAGGTCAGCGTGCAGCCCACCTGGCTGGAGATGCACAGCGTGCCGCGATCTTCCTCGGGGATGTAGACGGTTTCGACCTCGTGCCCGCCCGCGATGCGAACAAGATACTTGCGCGTGCCGTCGCTGCTGATCTCGCGCCGGACGATTTCGGGGATCTCCACGATGAAGTTCTCGGCCAGAAGCGCGCGATAAGGCTTGGCGAGATTCGTCATCGCGTCGAAGTCGCGCACGCCCTTGGCATAGAGCCACTGCCAGACCTGCCCCGTGCGCATCTTCGCCTGGCTTTCCGGCGTGCCCGCCGCGATCAGCGCGTCGCGCAGCCCGTCCCGTGTCAGACCGACAAGGTTCTGCCGGTCCGCAAGCGGCAGCTTGCGGGGGATCGTCAGAACGTCCTGCGTGATCGGCGCGGTGGCTGGCATCGGGAAGACTCGCATCGGAAGGGCAGATCAAGCCACCCGACCTATAGCAATTTTCGGCGGCTGGAAATACCCGCAAGGCCCGCGGCGCAAGAGATGATGGCGTCGCGAGAGCAAGACAGGAAAGGTCGGGGAACCGGTGCCCTGTTTGCGTGTCAGCTGGCGCAGCGGGTCTGCGCGTCGTCGTAGGCGGCGGTGAACCCCATCAGGGAAAACGTGTCGGTCGTCGTGGTGCCGCGCGCCGACCGGCCGACAACCTTGGCTTCCGTTCCCCGCTTCAGGGCGGTGGCGATGCGGCGGTCGTCCTCGGGCGACGCGGCCCAGGCGATGTCTCCGTCGGTGAACAACTCGAAAGCGCTGTCGCCCACGGTCAGCGCCACCGTCGATCCGTCCGCGAAGGGGTAACCGCCCATGAAGGACACTTCGCCCAACTGGTCGGACTCGGGCCAGAACGACACGAACATGTAGATGTCGCCCCGCGTGACGGCGACAACGCGCCCGCCCTGCGTATTCACGACCTGCTTCGGGGCGGCTACCACCCAGCATTGTTTCGGGCTGTCCTCGACGAAGACGTTCCAGCCGGCAACCCTGTTGCCCGTGTCCTGTGCCAGTCCCGGCCCCATGCCAAGGGCTGTTGCCAAAGCGATTGCTGTGAACGTGCTGACCGTGCGTGTCATGTCGCGCCATGCCTCCGGTTTGTCTGCTGCGATTGCGCGCCGATCCACCGTGTGATCCGATGGCATGGCGCGCTGGCCTCGTGGACAAAATAGGCAAAATGTCGTCCGACCGAAAGGGCAAACGGCACGGCCTGCAGGATCGTGAACGCCGATCAGACCGCAAAGTCCTGTTGCGCGTAGCCTTGCAGGTACAGGAGCGCCGTCAGGTCGCCATGGTTTACACGGATGTCGCAAGCCGCCTGCACGCTCGGCTTTGCGTGCAGCGCGACGCCGGTTCCAGCGGCCCCAAGCATCCCCAGATCGTTGGCCCCGTCACCGACCGCGATCACGTCGGCGGGGGTGATGCCAAGCCGCGCGGTGATCTCGTGCAGGGCTGTCACCTTCGCCGCGCGCCCGAGGATCGGGTCGGCGACCGTGCCTGTCAGGCTCCCGTCCGCGACCATGAGCGTGTTGGCGCGGTGTTCGTCGAACCCCAGCGCCGCCGCGACCGCCCCGGTGAAGGCCGTGAACCCGCCCGACACCAACGCCGCATGGCCACCCCGCGCCTTCATCGTCGCCACCAGCACGCGCCCGCCGGGCATGTGGGAGATGCGTTCCGCCAAAACCCGGTCGATCACGCCGACATCGAGCCCCGCCAGAAGCGCCACCCGTTCGCGCAGCGCATCCTCGAAATCCAGCTCGCCGTTCATCGCGCGGGCGGTCACTGCGCGCACGCGATCGCCCACGCCCGCGACTTCGGCCAGTTCGTCAATGCATTCCTGCCGGATCATCGTGCTGTCCATATCGGCCAGCAGCATCCGCTTCGCCCGGCCCAACGCCGGTTGGATCGCCATGTCGATGCCGCGCGCCTGCAGGTCTTCCCAGACCTGCCAGAAATTGTCGGGCTTTGCAGGCACCGTGAATTCCGCCGCCTCACCGGTTGCAAGCCAGCGCGGTGCCCAGCCGCCCCACGCGTTGCGCACCGCTTCGGCGGTGTGGCGGTCCAGTGCATGGGTGGCGGGACTGGTCAGAAGCGTGACGGCGTACATGGGCGACCTCGGGACAGGGCAGGGGTGCGGGCGGTAAACCATGCAACCCCGCCCAAGGCCAGAGTCGCGATTGACCCCACCGGACAAAGCGCCCACAACGCGCGGGCCGAAGTTTCAGGTGCTGCCATGTCCCGTCCTGCCCATGCTCTTCCGCCTGTTCCCGCGCTGCTGATCGCGGGCTGCCGGGAGATGCCCGGGGGCAGCCCGGCCATACCGCGCGTCGATCCCGCCACCGAAGCCCCGCGCGCGGCGGTCGTCCCCGCCAGCGCCGACCAGATCGCGCGGGCCGTCACCGCGGCGGCTGGGTCCGGTTGGCAGGAGTCCACGCAGGCCGACCGGCTTTCCGCCCTCGATCGCCTGATCGCGGCGGTGGATGCGCGGGCGGACCGCTTCGCGCAGGTGATTTCCGCCGAGATCGCGGTACCCGTGGATTTCGCCCGCAGCGGACAGGTGTCGGCTGCGCTGGACCATCTGCGCGCCACGCGGGCCGCACGGGCGGCGGCACCCGACGACACCCACGCCCCCGGCCAGCCCGACCACCGTGTGCGCTACGAGCCCGCGGGTGTGGCAGCGCTGGTCACGCCGTGGAACTGGCCGCTGAACCAGGTGGTGCTGAAGGTCGGTGCGGCGCTGGCGGCGGGGTGCCCGATGGTGCTCAAGCCGTCCGAACTGGGGTCCGACACCGCCGCGCTGTTCGCTGACGCGGTGCAGGACGCCGCGTTGCCGCCGGGCACCTTCAACCTGCTCCAGGGCGGGGCCGATGTGGGCGCGGCACTGGTGGCCGATCCGCGGGTCGGGGTGATTTCCTTCACCGGGTCCACCCGCGCAGGGCAATCCATCGCCGCCGCCGCCGCGATCGGGTTCCGCCGCGCCATTCTGGAACTGGGGGGGAAATCCGCGAACATCCTGTTTGCCGATTGCGACCTCGACCGGGCGATGCGGCAGGGTCTGGCGCATTGCTTCCGCAACAACGGGCAGTCCTGCAACGCCGCGGCACGGATGCTGGTGGATCGGTCGGTGTATGACGCCGCCGTGGCACTGGCCACCGACCTGGCCGCCGCATGGCCCGTGGACGCCCCCGACCGGCCCGGCGCCCATATCGGCCCCCAGGTCAGCGCCGGGCAGTTCGCCCATGTGCAGGGCCTGATCTCCAGCGGCATGGCCCAAGGCGCACGGCTGGTGGCGGGCGGACCGGGGCGCGCGCCGGGTTTCGCGCGCGGCTTCTATTCGCGGCCCACCGTCTTCGCCGACGTGACCCCTGTGATGCGCGTGTTCCACGAGGAAATCTTCGGTCCCGTGCTGACGATCACCCCGTTCGACACCGAAGCCGAAGCCATCGCAATGGCCAATGACAGTGTCTATGGGCTCGCGGGTTATATCCAGACCGCCGATCCCGCCCGCGCCGACCGGGTTGCGCGCGCGTTGCGGGTCGGCATGGTGCAGGTCAACGGCCAGAGCCGCGTGGCCGGCGCGCCCTTCGGCGGTGTGAAACGGTCCGGCATGGGGCGCGAAGCGGGCCTGTGGGGCATCCGCGCGTTTCAGGACGTCAAGTCGATCTCGGGCGCGGCGGAGATTTCGCAAAATCGCACATGAACGGCGGAATGCTGCTCATGTGTGAAACAGGTCCGATGTGGTAGCGTCCTCGCGGGCAACACTGGGAGCACGCGATGACCATCCCGCAAGACCAGATCCACCGTGACGCGGGCGAAACCAAGGGCCGCTACACCTATACCGCCGACGGACACACGGCCGAGATGACCTATTCCCGTCTCGGTTCCGCGCACATCATCATCGACCATACAGGCGTCCCGGATGCGTTTCGCGGACAGGGCGTGGGTGCGGCGCTGGTGGCGCGCGCCGTGGCCGATGCGCGGGCCGAAGGTGTGAAGATCACGCCCCTTTGCCCCTTTGCCGCCGCGCAATTCCGCCGCCACCCCGACTGGCACGACGTGCTGGCCCGCTGACAGGACCCGATCACAGGAAAGGACAGGCCATGAGTTGGAACCCCGCGCTCGACCCCCATTGCCCGATCGGCGACGAAGCGGATGCCATCGAAACCGTGATCGTGCCGCGCGCCCGCGATCTTGGCGGGTTCGAGGTGCGCCGCGCGCTGCCCGCTCCCCGCCGACAGATGGTCGGCCCGTTCATCTTCTTCGACCAGATGGGTCCGGTGGAGTTCCTGACCGGGAAGGGTATCGACGTGCGCCCGCATCCCCATATCGGGCTGGCGACCGTGACCTATCTGTTGCGCGGCGAATTTCAGCACCGCGACAGTCTTGGCACCGACCAGATGATCCATCCCGGCGCGGTCAACTGGATGGTGGCGGGCAACGGTGTTACCCATTCCGAACGCACCAGTGCCCCGACGCGGGCGAACCCGTCGCGCCTTTACGGCATCCAGACATGGGTGGCGTTGCCCGAATGGGCCGAGGATGCCGGCGCGAGCTTCGAGCATCACCCCAAGGCTGCGCTGCCGCTGCTGGAAGACGAGGGCAAGCGCGTACGCCTGATCCTTGGCGATGCCTGGGGCGCGACGGCACCCGCGCGGGTGTTCACGGAGACCTTCTATGCCGATGCCCTGCTGGACCCCGGTGCCGCCATCCCGCTGCCGGACAACCACGAGGACCGCGGTGTCTATGTTCTGGAAGGCAGCGTGACGGTCGCTGGACAGGATTTCGACGCGGGGCGCATGATGGTCTTCCGCCCCGGCGACCGGCTGTCGCTTGCGGCAGGGCCGCAAGGCGCGCGGCTGATCCTGCTGGGCGGGGCGACGCTGGCTGGGCCGCGGCATATCTGGTGGAACTTCGTCGCCTCCTCCCGCGACCGTATCGACGCCGCGAAAGAGGCGTGGAAGGCCGGTGACTGGGCCCATGGCCGGTTCCGCCTGCCACCCGGCGACGACGCGGAATTCATCCCCGCGCCGGATTGATGTCCCCGTCCGTCAGCGCGCCCCGCGCGAGAAGATAGGCCTTTCGCATCACCGTGGGCAGGTCCGTGGGCCGGAAATCACGCGCCGGGACGAACCGGCCTTGCGCCGGTTCCTCAACCTGTCCGACCCGCGCCACGCGCAGGGTCAGGGTCAGCTCGAAATGGGTGAAGACGTGGCGCACGGTCCCGTCCAGTTCGCGCCAGTCCGCCGCGATCGGCGGGGTATGGTCGGGCACGACATCGGACCAGCCGCTGCCCGGCCAGCCCAGCATGCCGCCCAGAAGCCCCGTGTCGGGCCGGGTTTCCAGCAGCCACGCGCCATCGCCGCGCCGCGCCACATAGACGACCCCGACGCGTTTCGGCTTGACGGCTTTCGGTGCCTTGCGCGGCAGGTCCGCCGCGGTCCCCGCCATCCGTGCGGCGCAAGGCGCGCGCAAGGGACAGATGCCGCAGGCGGGGTTGCGCGGCGTGCAGATCGTGGCGCCCAGATCCATCACCGCCTGCGCATGGCAGCCGGGCCGATGGTCGGGCGTGAGCCGCGCCGCCAGCGCCTTCAGCGCCGGTTTCGACCCCGGCAAGGGATCGTGCAGGTCGAACAGTCGCGCCATCACGCGCTCCACGTTGCCGTCCATCACCACCGCCGGCCGGTCGAAGGCGATGGCGGCGATGGCGGCGGCGGTGTAGGGTCCGATGCCGGGCAGGGCGCGCAGGCCGTCCTCGGTATCGGGAAAGGTGCCGCCCAGATCCTCCGCCACCACGCGCGCGCATTTCAGCAGGTTGCGGGCGCGGGCGTAATATCCCAGCCCGGCCCACGCGCCCATGACCTCTGCGTCCGCGGCGGCGGCCAGCGCATGCACGTCGGGCCAACGCGTGGTGAAGGCCCCGAAATACCCGCGCACCGCCGCGACCGTCGTCTGTTGCAGCATGATTTCCGACAGCCAGACGCGATAGGGATCGGCCCGCAGCCCCGCAATGGCCTGCGCCGGTGGCACCCGCCACGGCAGGTCGCGGGCGTGCCGGTCGTACCAGTCGCGCAGCAGCACGGGTGCGGTCATCGCGGGATCACGCAAGATTTAAGTGTCCGTTCAACATTTCACTGGTCCCCACGACCCACCGAGATAGGGTAGCGCGAGTACAAGGACAGCGCACGACCGATGGCACGCCACCCCCACCTCTCGCCCAACCCGAAACGCCGCGCAAAGGGCTTCGCGCAGGCGGGGGGGCTTGTGCAAGCCCAGATCCGCAAGGCAGGCGAGGCGCGGGGTTTCGCCGTCAGTCGCCTTTTGACCCACTGGGCCGAGGTCGTGGGCCAGGACATCGCCCACCTGTGCCGCCCGGTGCGGATCAATTACGGAAAGGGCGCGATGGGGGCCACGCTCACGCTGTTGGCGCGCGGGGCCGC
>DAIPIS010000137.1:0-6571 GCA_036770665.1 Meridianimarinicoccus sp. | reverse complement strand
GATGGTGGACGGCGCGGGCAGCAGCCGGTCGGCGGGGTTCACCGACAACCGCAGGTCCGACGCCACCGCGTAGACGATGACCACGGCCACGAAGGGCAGCATCGCCAGAAAGCCGCGCAGCGCCGGGCCGGGGGTGCGGTTGATCAGGCGCATGGCGCGGGTCAGAGCGCGCCGTCGGCGGCCATCTGCATGAAGGTCGTGTCGAAGCGGAACTTGACGTTCGCCGGATCGCCCGTGACCGTGCCGTCCGGATAGGCGACGCCCACGAAATCGGCGGAGGGCGCGCCTTCGCCGAGGATGCCCTTGTCGAACAGGAACTCCGCCACCGCCGTCATGGTGCCGGGCAGGTCGGGGCTTGCGGTGAAGGCAACGGCGTCGGCCGGGTCATAGAACATCTTCGTGCTGTCCAGTTGTGCCTTGTAGCCCGCAAGGTCGGTGCCCGATGCCTCGGCCATGGCGGTCAGCGCGGCCTCGTCGCCCGCGGCCATCAGCGCCATGAGTTCATACCATGCGCCCACGAGCGCCTTGCCGAAATCGGGGTTGGCGGCGAGCGTTTCGGTATTCACCACCATGAGGTCGATGATCTCGCCCGCGATGTCGGCGCTGTCGAACAGCTTGTTGGCACCGGGCGTTTCGAGGATGGCGGAGACGAGCGGGTTCCATGTCACGACAGCCTGCACGTCATCGGTGGCGAAGGCCGCGATCATGTCGGCGTCGGAGGTGTTGACCACCCCCGCAAGGTCGGATTCCGACAGGCCCACGCTGTCGAGCCCCCGCGCCAGCAGATAATGGCTGACCGACAGTTCCACCAGATGCACGGGCTTGCCCGCCAGATCCGCCAGCGTGCCGTCGCCCTTCAGGATCACCGCGTCGTTGCCGTTGGAATAGTCGCCCACGATCAGCGCCGTGGTGTCCACGCCGCTGCCTGACGGGATCGACAGGGTGTCCATGTTGGTGGCCGACACGCCGTCGAAGGCGCCCGCCGTATACTGGTTGATGGATTCGACGTAGTCGTTGATCTGCACGATCTCGACCGAGATGCCGTATTTGTCGGCCCATTTGTCCATGATGCCCGACTCGTCGAGGTAGCCCCACGGCATCCAGCCCACGTAGATCGACCACGCGACGCGGAAGTCGGTCTTTTCCTGTGCGAAGGCCGTTGTGGCGCAGGTCATGGACAAGGTTGCGGCCAGCGTCGCGGCAAGGATCGGTGTCTTGAACATGGCAGTCCCCAGTTTGCGTTCCGCCATGGGTTGCTGCCGGTCCGGTGGCGGAACAAGGAAAGGGCGCGGACGGACCGACACAGTACTCTCCCGGGATTTTGGCCCGCCGTGTACCCGTGCGGATTTTGCCGCGCGGGCGGCACTTCTCGGACCTGACCCGGTGGCGACCGGCGGAACCCTAAGTGCCCTGCCCGCGCAGCCAAGCATGCCGCGGACCGCCGGTCCAAGCGCGGGATGCGATCTCCCTGCCCGGCGCGCACGGCAGTCGGCGACTGCCTGAATACTGGGCGGTCATTGGGCGTGTCTGCCGTGTACGTGGGCGGTTTTGGGCAGCGTGGTCGCCACGGTCCGGGTTGGTCGGCGGTTTACGATTTGTTTTCCGTCCTCGGCGATAGGATGGCGACGCCGTCCGGACCTGCCGCGCCGCCTGCCCGCAGCGCGCAAGTCCCTAGCCGGGGAGACGCCAGCCATGACTTTTCGCATCACGGCTTCTGGTCGGAGGCGATCGCAGTCGTGCGGGGTGCCGCAATGAAGGGGTTCGATCCCGTCTACGCGGACCCGCCCGACTTTTCGGTGCAGATCACCCGCGACGTGTGGGAAGGCCACGACCTCGCCAGCCTGCGCGACCATCACGCGCCGGATGTCGCCGTGGACACCGGGGGGGCGATCCTCCGGGGCACCGACGCGCTCGTCGCGGCAACGCTGGCCATGCTGGTCGAATTTCCGGACCTGACCGCGCTGGGGGAGGACGTGATCTGGTGCGGGATGCCCGGGGACGGTTTGCTGCTGTCCCAACGGAACATGTGCATCGGCACCCACGCGGGCTGTGGCGTGCACGGTGCTGCGACGGGGCGCCGGGTCGCGTTTCGCGAGATGGGCGAAGCGCACGCCCGCGCGAACCGGATCGGGGCCGCGTGGCGCATCCGCGATGGCGGGGCCATCGCCCGGCAGCTGGGTCTCTCGCCGCCCGACCTTGCCCGCGCGCTGATCGCCCATGGCGCGGATGCTGCGCCAGTGCCGCCCCATGTCGAGGCGGTCGAAACCATCGGCGGAAACGACAACGCCTGGGGTGTGCGGCTGGCCGATCTTGTGACACGCATCATGGCGGCCGACATGGCCGCGATTCCGGCGGTGTACGACCGCGCGGCCCGGCTTGACCATCCCGGCGGCGTGACCGGCCACGGCCACGCGGCGGCCAGCCGGTTCTGGATGGGCCTGCGCGCTGCGTTTCCGTCCGCCCGGTTCGCGGTGCAGACCCGGCTCGGGCGGGACGATCCCTACATGCCGCCGCGGGCCGCGATCCGCTGGAGCCTGACCGGTCCGCACGATGGGTGGGGGGCTTTCGGGCGGCCGACCGGCGCGCCGGTTCGGGTGACGGGTATCACCCATGCCGAATTCGGGCGGCTGGGCAGCGGCCCGGTCCAGTTACGCCACGAATGGACATTGTTTGACGAAACAATGGTCTGGAAGCAGATCCTGATGCATGGGGGATCCCCGTGACTGCGGCCGCGTGCAATCCAAACAGATGAGCTTCACATCGCATAAATATGATAGAAAGCGAATATTTTTCCCAATCTGCCGATGGCGGTCCGCATGCGCTCAACGCATGGGGAACGCGGCCTGACGCCGTGTTCTGAAACGCCCTGTGGTCGCGCCCCGTTGCGACGGGCCGGGTTCAATGGTCCGGCTTGCGCGCCACGACGGGGGTGGTAGTCTTGGGCGTCCTCGGGGAAATTCAAGAATGTCGGATCAAACGGTGCGCCAGACTGGCGCCGGGACGGCGCTGACCCGGTCCCTTGCTGCAATGCCGCTGTTCGACGGCGTGGCCCCGGACACGCTGGCCGCGGTTGCGGCGGGGTGTCAGGAGCTTGCGTTCGACGAAGGCCGGATCGTGGTCGAGCAGGGCGAAACCTCGCGCGACTTCTACATGATGCTGTCGGGGCGGGCCATCGGCATGATGCTGACCGAAGCCGGTCGGCAGGTGTCGTTCACCGAATTCGGGCCATCCGCCTTCTTCGGCGAACTGGCGGCGCTGGACGGAAGCCCGCGGTCCATCACCGTGTCGGTCACCGAACCGAGCCGCATGGCGCGGATGTCGCACACGCTGTTCGCCGACTGGATGACGCGCGAGCCGCGCATCCTGCGCAACATCGCGGTCGAACTGTCCCGGCGCAACCGGGCGCTGAACGAACGGGTCGTGGGCCTGATCGTGCACGACGTGGAAAAACGGGTGCGGATGCTGCTGGTGCGGCTGGCGCAGGAGCGCGAGCAACTCAAGCCGGGTGGATCCATCCAGCCCGCCCCGACCCACGAAGCGATGGCCGCCTTCGTCGGGGCCAACCGCGAAGCCGTGAGCCGGGTCATCGCGCGGCTTGCCAAGAGCGGCGTGATCGCCGCCCGTCGCCAGAAGGTGACCATCGAGGACCTCGCGGGGTTGCTGGACGGCCTTTGAGCCGACGGGTTGCATCCCCGACAGTGCCGATCCTGTCGGCAGCCGCTGGTTCCGTCGCGCGGCAATGCGGCGTTCCGGGGCGGCCGATGCGCATTGCGCTTCCAATGGCTGCAACCTGCGCTATGTGTAAGGCATCGTAACAGGAGGCGTTGAGGTGCGGCATTTTATCGTGACGGCAACCTGCGGACTCATGGCGGCAGGGATGGCGCTGGCGCAGGGCGGTCCGGCCATGGTTTCGACAGATCGCGTTGAGCTGCGGTCGGTGTCGGAAACGGTGTCGGTGTTCGGGCAGATCGTGGCCACGCGCGAAAGCGATGTGGCGATGCGTGTTGCGGGCGTCGTGGCGGATGTTCAGGTGTTCGTCGGCACGGAGCTTGAAGCTGGCGATGTGCTGGCCGTGCTGGACCGGGACCTGCTGCAACTGGAGCTGCGCAGCATGCGCGCCGCCCGCGCCGAGGCGGAAGCGGGTGTCGCGGTCGCGCGGGCGGCGCTGACACTGGCGGAGCGGGCCTTTGCACGGGTCGACGGGTTGCGTGGCACATCGGCCTTTTCGCAAGGCCAGTTCGACGACCGTGAAAGCGCGCTGGCGCAGGCGCGGGGCGGTCTGGCGCAGGCCGAAGCCCGGCTTCTGAACGCCGAAGCGGCCGCGGACCGGGCCGCATACGATCTTGAACGGTCCGTGCTGCGTGCGCCGTTTTCCGGCACCGTGCTTCAGGTGATGGTCGATCCGGGCGAGTACGTGCAGGTCGGTGCCCCGGTGGCCCGCGTGGTGAACATCGACGATCTGGAGATCGAGGCGAATGTCCCCGCCGAGTTCATCCCGGCGCTGACACCGGGGATGGAACTGCGCGGCACGCGGGCGGATGGCAAGCCGCTGCCGCTGACCGTGCGTGCGATTCTGCCGACCGAGTTCAGCGCCACCCGCACACGGCCCGTGCGGCTGACCGGCGACATGGGGTTGCTGGGCACGCGGGTTGCGGTGGGCCAGACGCTGACGCTGGAAACACCGCGCGAAGCGCCGCGCGACGTGTTGCTGGTGCCCAAGGACGCCGTGACGCAGGCGCGCGGCGCGTGGTCGGTCTTCGTGCACGAGAACGGCAAGGCCGTCCCCCGCGCGGTCGAGATCGGCGCGAGCTTCGGTGACCGGTTCGAGGTCCTGTCCGGTCTTGCCGCGGGCGACGAGGTGGTCGTGCGCGGCAACGAACGCCTGATGCCGATGCAGGACATCGCCCCGCAGCCGATCGCGGCACCGCAGGACGACGACCCAGACGCGCAGGCGCGGCTGTCCACGAACTGACCCCATCCGCCCGACAGCGCGACGCATCGCACCCCCGGAGCCCGTCATGAACCCGATCCGCCTGTCCATCGACCGTCCCGTCGCCATCATGGCCGTCGTCTTCATGGCGGTGATGTTCGGGGTGCTGGCGCTGAGCCGCATCCCCGTGCAGCTTGCGCCGGACGTGCGCAAGCCGGTCATCGTGGTCACCACCGGTTGGCCCGGTGCCGCGCCGGTCGAAATGGAGCGGGAGATCGTCAATCCGCAGGAAGAAGCGCTGCGGGGCCTTGGCGGGCTCGACATCATGACATCGAGCGCCCGAACCGGCGAGGCCGAGGTGACGCTTGAGTTCGCGATCGGCACCGACATGTCGGAAACGCTGCTTCTGGTGTCCAACCGGCTGGACCGGGTCGGTGGCTATCCAGACGAGGCGGGCGAGCCGACGCTGGACACCTCCGGCGCGGACGACAGCCCCATCGCCTGGATCACTCTGACCCGCATGCCCGGTGTCACCACGCCCATGCCGCAGTTCGGCGATTTCGTCGAGGACGTGGTCAAGGAACGGCTGGAGCGCGTGCCGGGCGTATCGGCGGTCAACGTCTATGGCGGGGTCAGCCGCGAGTTGCAGATCGTCGTCCGGCCCGAGGACCTGTCGCGCTACGGCCTGACCATTCCGGAAATCGTGTCGCTGCTGCGGCGCGAGAACATCACCGTGTCGGCGGGCGACGTGGACGAAGGCAAGCGTCGCTATGTGGTGCGGGCCGAAGGCAGCCTGAACACCATCGAGGTCGTGCGCGACGTGGTGCTGCGGTCCGAAGGCGGCGACACGCTGACCGGCCCGCGTGGGCGGTTGCGGCTGGGCGACGTTGCCGAGGTGCAATTCGGCTACAAGGAACCGCAGGCGCGGCTGCGCTACAAGGGCGAACCGGCGATGGCCGTGAACGTGGTGCGCGAAACCGGGGCCAATGTGATCGCCACCATGGACGAAATCCGGGTCGTGCTGGACGATCTGGCGCGGGGACCGGTGGCGGAGCGGGGCCTGCAGATGCAGCAGGTCTATGACGAAACCATCTATATCAAGGGTGCCATCGACCTTGTGATCCAGAACATCTGGATCGGCGGCCTGCTGGCGGCGGGGGTGCTCTTGCTGTTCCTGCGCAGCCCGGCGGCGACGCTGGTGGTCAGCCTTGCGATCCCGGTGTCCATCGTCGCGACCTTCGTGGCGATGGCGGCGACGGGGCGGACGCTGAACGTGATCTCGCTGGCGGGCATCGCCTTTGCCGTGGGCATGATCGTGGACGCGGCCATCGTGGTGCTGGAAAACATCTACCGGCTGCGCGAACAGGGCATGAATCGGCGCGATGCGTCCTATCACGGGGCGCGGCAGGTCTGGGGCGCGATCCTCGTGTCGGCGCTGACCACGGTCATGGTGTTCATCCCGATCCTCGTGATGGAACTGGAAGCCGGTCAGTTGTTCCGCGACATCGCCGTGGCGATTTCGGTGTCGGTGCTGTTGTCGCTGGTTGTCGCGGTGACGGTCATCCCGGCGCTTGCGTCGCGGCTTCTGCGCGGCGGTGTCGAGGGGCAGAAACCCATGCGCCTGCCGGGGATCGACCATGC
>DAIPIS010000136.1:0-6606 GCA_036770665.1 Meridianimarinicoccus sp. | reverse complement strand
ACCGACAGGGGGTGGGTTTCGGTCGTGTGCGCCTCGGGGTTGCCGATGTCCTGCCAGATGCCGCCCTTGTAGATCTCCAGCGCATTGAAGCCCGCCTTGTAGCCCATCTTGGGGCTGCCGGGCACCCAGTAGCCGAGGTAGACGAAGGGCAGGCCCATGTCGCGGGCGATCTCCACATGGTCGAGGATCACGTGGGTGCCGAGGCTGCGGCGCGCCGCGTCGGGGTCGTAGAAGGAATAGACGAGGCTGAGCCCGTCATCGAGCATGTCGGTCAGGCACACGGCGGCGAGATCGCCAAGCGCGAGACCCTTGGCCGGGGGGTATTCGTATTCGATGACGCGCGACTTGATCGGCGTTTCCTCGATCATCGCGGCGAATTCGAAGATGTCCATGTCGGCCATGCCGCCCTTGGCGTGGCGGCTGTCGAGATAGCGGCGAAAGAGCGCGAACTGGTCTTCGGACGCCCAGCTGGCGCGGACACGCCGGGTCAGGTCGGCGTTGCGCCGCGCGATGCGGCGCTGGCTGCGGGACGGCGCGAAATCCGCGACCCGGATGCGCGCCGACATGCAGGCGGTGCAATCGGCGCAGGACGGGCGGTAGAGCACGTTCTGGGACCGGCGGAACCCCTGCTTGGACAGCGCGTCGTTGAGCGTGTCGGCGTGGTCGCCCTGCAGTGCGGTGAACAGTTTGCGCTCCATCCGGCCCGCCAGATAGGGGCAGGGCTGGGGGGCTGTCACGTAGAACTGCGGCGCGATGGGCAGGGTGTGGCGCATGAACGTCCTCTGAGTCGTCCGCAAAACGTAGCAACGCCGCGCGGCCACGCCAAGCCCCCTCGCGGCGGGTGGATCAGGGGGCGCGCATGCGGTTGACCGGGGCGACGCCCAGAAGCTGGTCGTGCAGCCCCTGTCCGCGGGGGGAGGTGAGCATGAGGATGATGGAGATCGCCAGCAGGAACACGAGGCCGGACATCACGAGGTAGCCGATGGTGTGCAGCGCCGCGGTGGGCAGGTCGAGCGGTCCGCCATCCCGGGCGCGGAATTCGATCGCCATGAGCCGCATGCCGGGGGTGGCCGACCAGTGCGCGAGCGACGCGATCCGGTAGACGAGGCTGACGAGGACAAAGAGCCCCGCAAAGAAGAACAGCCCCACGAAGGCGGTGAAGGGGATCGCGAGGACGCTGATCAGCGTGATGGCGATGGTGTCGACGATCCACGCGACGAAACGCTTCGCGACGGTGTCGGCGTAGACGTCGGGGTAAATGTCGGGGTCGGGCAGGCCGGGGAGGGTTGGGTGCAACATGGGAGCATCCTGCGCTGGGGGGACGCGGCCCGCAAGGGGCCGCGACGGAGTGGGATGCGGATCAAGCCGGGTCCGTGCCGGGCGTGCCCGTCGCGCCCGTCGCGCCCGTGGTGTCGGACCTGCGGGCGCGGTCGTCCATGAACTGGTCGAACTCGGCCTTGTCCTTGGCGGCCCGCAGCCGTTGCAGGAAGTCCTGGAAGCTGGCCTGCTCGTCTTCGAGCCGGCGCAGCGTGTCGGCCTTGTAGGCGTCGAAGGCGGTGTTGCCGGAGGAGCCGAAGGTGGCGGGACGGGTACGGGTGCGCGTGGTGCAGGAACCGAACATGCGTTTGCTCCAGATCATGTAGGCAAGGATGGCGAGGCCTGCGGGCCAGAACAGGATGAAGCCGAGGACCATGACGGCGATCCACGCGCCCTTGCCGCGCTGATCGAGCCATGTTTCGGCCGCCATGGGCCAGGTTGCGAGGGTGGTCATGTGTGTCTCCGTGGCTGGATGTGAATGTCCTTCACATGACTGAGATCGGCATTGCCGCGCGGGGTTTCAAGGGGCAATGTGAACAAGTTTCACATCATGCGTCATGGCCCGCTGCGGGCACCCGTTTGCGGCGTCCCCGATCCGTGCGCGCCCCGCCGGAGGCCGCCCCCGCGGACGCGGGGGCCAGCATCGAGTCCCGCCGCAGGCGGGGCCGTTTGGATAGCTCCTGTCCCGCCGCAGGCGGGGCCGTTTGGATAGCTCCTGTCCCGCCGCAGGCGGGGCTGTCTGGAAAGCCCCTCTCCCGCCGCAGGCGGGGTCGCGTGACCTGGCGCATCGGTGGCGTGTGCGGTTGCGGGCCGTCATGGGCGGTTGTGGGCAGTCGTCAGCGATTGACCCCACGGGGCCGCCCGGCGCATGGTCCGGCCATGGATTTCGCGACACGCATCACCCGCGCGCCCCTGCCCCATGACCCCGACCGTGCCGCGGAGGCGGTGGTGGTTCTGGACGGCATACCATCCGGCCCGCTGCGCGACCTTCTGGCCGGAGCCGCCGGGTGCAGCCCCTATCTGGCCGGGTTGATGCGGCGGCAGGCCGCGTGGCTGGCCGAGGCGCTGGCGGGCGATCCGGAGCGCGTGCTCGATGCCGTGCTGGACGGGCTGACCCCCGGCCCTGTGGCCGAGGTCGGACCGACCCTGCGCCGGGCCAAGGCGCGTGTGGCGCTGCTGGCGGGGCTGGCCGATCTGGGCGGGGTCTGGGGGCTGGACGATGTCACCCGCGCGCTGACGCGGCTGGCGGACCGGGCCACGGACGTCGCGCTGAAATCGGCACTTCTGCCCGATCTTGTCCGGGGCAAGCTGCCGGGGCAGGGTGAGGCCGATCTGGACACGGCGGGCGGGCTGGTCGCGATGGCGATGGGCAAGATGGGCGCGTTCGAGTTGAACTATTCCAGCGACATCGATCTGATCCTGCTGTTCGACGACACGCGTTTCGACGGGCCGGACCTTGCCGAGGCGCGGTCCGTGTTTCTGAAGGTCGCGCGCCGGGCCATGGCGTTGTTGTCGGACAATACCGGCGACGGTTATGTCTTTCGCACCGACCTGCGGCTGCGGCCCGACCCGTCCGCGACGCCCATCGTCGTGTCCTTCGCCTCCGCCGAGCGGTATTACGAGGCGCTGGGGCGCACCTGGGAACGGCAGGCCTTCATCAAGGCGCGGCCCGCGGCGGGCGACATCGCCGCCGGCAAGCGGTTCCTGCGCGAGATCCGGCCGTTCATCTGGCGGCGGCATCTGGATTTCACCACCGTTCAGGACGTGCATGACATCCGCCAGAAGATCCGCGCGCAAAAGGGGCTGTGCGGCGGCGGGCTGGACGGGGCCAACCTGAAGCTCGCGCCCGGCGGCATCCGCGAGATCGAGTTCTTCACCCAGACGCGCCAGTTGATCGCGGGCGGGCGCGACCCGGCCTTGCGGCTGCGCGGCACGCGCGCGGCGCTGGCGCGGCTGGCCGAGAAGGGCTGGGTCGGTCGCGACGAGGCCGAGACGCTGGATGCCGACTACGCGCGGCTGCGCGAGTTGGAACATCGGGTGCAGATGGTGCAGGACGCCCAGACCCACGACCTGCCGGCGCGCCCGGACGACTGGCAGCGACTGGCCGATTTCACCGGCAGCGGCGACGTGCCCGCCCTGCGGGCCGAGATCACCGCGTTGATGGCGCGGGTGTTCGCGCGGACCGAGGATTTCTTCGCCCCCGACGCCGCAGCCCCGCCGCCGCCGCTGACGGACACGCAGGCGCGGCTGGTGGACCAATGGCAGCACTACCCCGCGCTGCGGTCCAAACGCGCGCGCGGCCTGTTCGAACGGCTGTTGCCCCGGCTGATCACAGGCTTCGAGCGCGCCGCGCAACCCGACGAGGCGATGATCCAGTTCGACGGCTTTCTCAAGGGCTTGCCCGCCGGTGTTCAGGTGTTTTCGCTGTTCGATGCGAACCCGACGCTGATCGACCTGATGGTCGACATCTCGTCCACGGCGCCCGCGCTGGCGCGCTATCTCGCGGTGAATTCCGGCGTGCTGGACGCGGTGATCGGGGGGGCGTTCTTCGAAGGCTGGCCGGGGCTGGAGGTGTTGACCGAAGACCTGTCGGTGCGGCTGGCGGAGGGGGATCTGGATTACGAGCGGCAGCTCGACACGGCGCGCTACTGGGTGAAGGACTGGAATTTCCGCGTTGGCGTGCACCATCTGCGCGGCCTGATCGATCCGATGAAGGCGGCGCAGAAGTATTCGGACGTGGCGCAGGCGTGCGTGGCGGCGATCTGGGACGTGACCTGCGCGGAGTTTGCGCTGCGCCATGGCGGTCTGCCGGGACGCGGGGCGGTGGTTCTGGGGATGGGGTCGCTGGGCGCGCGGGCGCTGTCGGCGGGGTCGGATCTGGATTTGATCGTGGTCTACGACGCCGATCCCGATGCCGTGTCCGACGGGCGCAAGCCCTTGCCCGCGCGGACCTATTACGCGCGCCTGACCAAGGCGCTGATCACCGCGTTGTCGGCCAAGACCGCAGCCGGGGCGCTTTATGAGGTCGACATGCGGTTGCGTCCGTCGGGGCGGCAGGGCCCAGCGGCGGCATCCTGGGCGTCGTTCCGGAACTATCAGCAGAACGAGGCCTGGACCTGGGAGCATCTGGCGCTGACGCGCGCGCGGGTGGTGGCGGGGGATGCCGGTCTGGCGGCGGATCTGGAGGAGTTCCGGCGCGCGATGCTGGCGGACCAGCCCCGGACCCTTGGGCAGGTGTGCAGCGATCTGTCGGACATGCGCGCGCGGCTGGCGGCGGCCAAGCCGCAGGCGGGGCCGTGGGACGTGACCGGCGGGCCCGGCGGGTTGCAGGATATCGAGCTGTTCGGGCAGCTGATCGCGCTGGTGGCGGGGTCGCCCTTGCGCCAGGTGCCGGACCAGTTGGCCTTGCCCGGACCGCTGGCCGATGACGCGGACCGCGCGCGGCTGGCGGCGGCGCGGGACCTGTTCGCACGCGTCAGGGCGGTGGCGCGGCTTCTGACCGATCAGGCGCTGGACCCGGACAGGCTGGGCCATGGCGGGCAGCGGATGCTCTTGCGCGACACCGGCCACGCGGATCTGGACGGGTTGCAGGCGGCGCTGGCGGCGGCGCGGGACACCGCGGCACGGATCATCGCGGCGGGTCTTGACGCGGGTCTGGGCGCGGACGGCGTGTCCGGAAGTTCGGACACCGGCACGGAGCCGCGCGCGGGCCATGGGGGCTGACGGAAGCCGTCCGGCGCGTCGCCCGCATCTGGAGGCTTGACGTTTACGGTTTGTCAGGGAAACGTGACACCAGCAAGGAGTCGCACCATGGTCGCAACGGCCGATCCCCCCGCCGACACGCCGCAGACGGGCACAGCACCGGATGACCTGCCTTGCGCCATGGACGCCGCGCATCGCCGGGACCGGGTCGATCCCACGGGCCTGATTGCGGAAAGCTACAGGATCGGCGGAATCGGTGCCTTTGAATGTCGGTCGATCTTTCTGGAGTGGGTGCTGTCCACGGACATGCCTTCGGCGGGACCGGCGGCGGCCATCACCGCATTGCTGGATCGGTACGGCGCGGCCCATCCCGATCACCCGATGACGGAGGTGTTGCGCGCGGGGTTGCAGAACGCACCGCAGCGGGGGCCGCGCGGGGACCGGGCCGGGCGGCACGGCGCGACCCGGCCGAACTGAGCGCGATCCACCGCGCGATGCTGCCTTGGGCACGCTGTGCCGCGGCTTGGGTTTGCGCGACCGCCCGGTGACCGGTCAGCGCGCCGGGAACATTCATGCCGCCGGATCAGGACACGGTCAGCGCGGCTGCCGCGCGGGCGAGCGCCGTGATCCCGGCCCAGTCGCCCGCCTTCACCAGGTCTGCGGGGGCGACCCATGATCCGCCGACGCAGACCGTGTTCGGCAGGCTCAGGTAGGCCGCGGCGTTGTCCGGCGACACGCCGCCGGTGGGGCAGAAGGTGATCTGCGGCAGGGGGGCCGCGAGCGATTTCAGCGCGGGCACGCCGCCGTTCGCCTCCGCCGGAAAGAATTTCTGGAAGCTGTAGCCGCGGTCCAGCAGGCGCATGGCTTCGGTCGCGGTGGCGGCACCGGGCAGAAGCGGCAGGTCGATCGCCTCGCACGCGTCCATCAGCCGGTCGGACGATCCGGGCGACACGGCGAAGACCGCGCCCGCGTCCTGCGCGCGGCGGGCATCGTCGGGGGTGAGCACGGTGCCCGCGCCGACGATGGCGCCCGGCACCGTCGCCATGGCGGTGATCGCGTCGCGTGCGGCGGGCGTGCGCAGGGTGATTTCCAGCGCATAGAGCCCGCCCGCGACCAGCGCCCGCGCCAGATCGGCGGCGGATCCGGCATCGTCGATCACCAGCACGGGGATCACGGGGGCCTTGCGCGCCACGGCGATCAGGCGTTCGCTTGCGTGTTCGGGGGTCATGGCGGATCGTCCTTGGTTTTGCGCGCGTCGGGCGCGGTTCGGTGGGCGTGCGGCGGGCGGGGCGCGCCCGCGCGCAGTCAGGCGATTGCGGGGTCCTCGCAGGGCACCACGAC
Organism: Meridianimarinicoccus sp.; assembly: GCA_036770665.1. Taxonomy (GTDB): domain Bacteria; phylum Pseudomonadota; class Alphaproteobacteria; order Rhodobacterales; family Rhodobacteraceae; genus Meridianimarinicoccus. The sequence continues at coordinate 246 of DAIPIS010000136.1, read as the reverse complement.
GCTGGCCCCGGCGGAGGCCGGGCCGACGCGGTCGCGGAAGGCGGCGAAGAGTTCGCGCCCGATCCCGAACCCGTTGGCGGAGAGGTCGGGCGTTGCGGCGGGGCGGTCGGCGACGCCCTCGGTCAGCACGTCGAGCGTGCCCGCGGTGGCGTCGACGCGGATCAGGTCGCCGTCCCGGAGTTTCGCCAGAAGCCCGCCTTCGGTCGCTTCGGGGGCGACGTGGATGCAGGCGGGCACCTTGCCCGA
>DAIPIS010000135.1:1820-6637 GCA_036770665.1 Meridianimarinicoccus sp. | reverse complement strand
TCTCGATCGTGCCGCGCTCGGCGGCATAGAAACGCAGCATCAGCTTGACCAGCGTGGACTTGCCCGCGCCCGACCGGCCCACCAGCCCGATCTTCTCGCCCGGTTGCAGGGTGAAGCTGACCCCGTCCAGACCACCGGCCCCACGCCCGTAATGGTGGTGCAGGTCGCGCACCGCGATTGCGCCGCGGGTCAGGACCAGCGGTCGCGCGTCCGGCGCGTCGGGCATGTCGATGGGCTGGGCGATGGTCTGCATCCCTTCGGTCACCACGCCAAGCGCCCGGAAGAAATCGGTCACCGCCCACATGATCCAGCCGGTCATCGCATTGAGCCGCAGGGTCAGCGCCGTCGCCGCCGCCACCACGCCCACGCTCGCCGATCCCTGCATCCAAAGCAGGATGGCCCAGCCGACCACCCCCACGATCAGCGCGCCGTTCAACGCGGTCAGCCAGATGTCCATGACCGTGAAGATCCGCATCTCGCGGGCGAAGGTCTGGCGGGTCTTTTCGATCGCGTCCTTCGCATAGGCCAGTTCCCGGTCGTGCTGGGCGAAGATCTTGACCGACTGGATGTTGGCATAGCTGTCCACGACGCGGCCCGTGGTCATGGACCGCGCGTCGCTCGATGCTTCCGATGCCGGTCCCACGCGGATCAGCGTCCAGCGCACCAGCACCGCATAGGCGGCGAACCACGCCAAGAGCGGCACCGCCAGCCGCGGGTCGGCATCGGCCAGCAGGATCGCGGCACCCACCATGTACGCCAGCGAGAACCCGAGCGCGTCGAACGCCTGGAACACCGCGTCGCCCGCGGCGGGCGGGGCCTGCATGATGCGGCCCGCGATGCGCCCCGCGAAATCGTTCTCGAACCAGCCCACGGACTGGCGCAGGACGTGCCGATGGGCGCGCCAGCGAAAGAGCGTGCCGAAATTGGGCAGGATCGCGTTGTTCAGGATCAGCACGTCCAGCGCCTGGATCGCCGGACGCAGCAGGAGCAGGAACAGCGCCGCCGCAACCAGTTCCCGCCCGTGCGCCGCCCAGACGTCGGCGGGGTCCGTGTGGCCCAGAATGTCCACCAGCCGCCCCATGTACCAGATCAGCCCGACCTCGACCGACGCCACGAGGATCGACAGCACGCCCGCCACGACGAACACCCGCCGGAAGGGCCGCGCGTAGTCGCGCAGGAACGGCCACAGTCGCCGGGGCGGCACATCGACCTGCGGATACGCGACATAGGGATCGACGAGGGTTTCGAAGTAGCGGAACATCGGGGCGGTGTCTTTCGGGCAATCTCTGTCCCCAGACATAGCCCATCCGCGCCCCGGACCCAACGCCCTGCCGGACCGTTGCGCGGTGCGCCGCCGCTCAGCCGGTGTTCGCGGCGGCCAGGAGCGCGGCGCGATCCAGCGCAAAGCCCGACGCGATCCAGACCTGCTCCAGCCGCCGCAGTTCAGCCCCCAGCGCAGGCCCGCGATGGGTGCGCATCAGATCGGCGGCTTTCACCGGGAACACCGCTTCGGCTCCGCGCGCCAGCGCCGCCGCCAGCCCGTCTGGCACGCCCGCGCCGGTCAGGGCCGCGCGCGCCAGCACGATGTCGCGCGCCGTGTCCGCGCCGTGCCGGAACGCCAGTTCCCCGGGACCCGCCGCGCCCGACACACCGGCGTGCAGGGTGGCCAGCCGCGCGGCGTCCGCCCGGCTCAGCCGCAGCCGCGCCGCCGCATCCGCGCCGCCAAGCACCGCAAGGCGCCGGATCGGGTCCGGCGCGGCCTCAAGCCCGTGATCGCCCTCCAGTGCCACCAGCATCGGCAGCGCCGCCGCATCCGCCCCGGGCAAGAGCCGCGCGAGCACCCCCGCCTGCGCCATCGCCGCCACCGCGGGGGCCGGGTCGGGCGCCGCCAGCAGGCGCAGCATCTCGTGGCCCACCCGTTCCGCCGACACCCGCGCCAGCCCGCCCGCCCCGGCGGCACAGGCCGCCAGACCGTCCGCGTCGACCCCGACCGCCGGATCGGCGTACCAGGCATGGAAGCGGAAGAACCGCAGGATGCGCAGGTAATCCTCGGCGATGCGCGCGTCCGGGTCGCCGATGAACCGCAGCCGCCCCGCGCGCAGGTCGGCAAGCCCTCCGACCGGGTCCAGCACCGCGCCATCGGGCCGCGCGTAAAGCGCGTTCATGGTGAAATCGCGCCGCGCGGCGTCGTCCTCCAGCCGGTCCGAAAACCGCACCACCGCATGCCGCCCGTCCGTGTCCACGTCGCGGCGAAAGGTCGTCACCTCGAACCCGCGCTTGCCCGCAACGACCGTGATCGTGCCATGCGCGGCCCCGGTCGGCACCGCCTTCAGACCTGCCGCCTCCGCTGCCGCCGTGGTCGCCTCGGGCCGCGCGTCGGTGGCGATGTCGATGTCGCTGACCGGGCGGCCCATGAGCGTGTTGCGCACGCACCCGCCCACGGCATAGGCGGCGAACCCCGCCGCCGACAGCGCCGCGAACACTGCCCGCGCCGCCGGGTCCGCCAGCCAGTCGGCCGCGATCCACGCCACCGGGATCACCGCGCCGCCCCCCGCGCCGCTCTCCGACCCCGCGCCGGTCATGGCGTCATCCGATCCGCCAGACCGCGCAGGATGCGCGCCGTGGCCCCCCAGATGTAATAGGGCCCAAAGGGCACCGCGAAATACAGCCGCCGCTGCCCGCGCCAGCGCCGTCCCTCGATCCGGTAGCGCGCGGGGTCGGTCACATGCGCCAGCGGCACGCGGAACACCTCGGCCACTTCGCCGGGTTCGGCGCGCGCAACGAACGCCCCGTGGATGCGCGCCAACACCGGCACCACGGCGAAACCGGTGACGGTCTCGTGGGCCGGCAGACGACCCAGCACCGTGACCTGCGCGGGATCGAGCCCGACCTCCTCCTGCGCCTCGCGCAGGGCGGCCGCTTCCGGGCCCGCGTCCTCCGGCTCCTGCTTGCCGCCCGGAAAGGCGATCTGGCCGGGGTGGTGCTGCAGCCGTGACGACCGCTTGGTCAGCACGACCTGCGGCACCGCATCCCCGATCACGCCGACCAGCACCGCCGCCGGGCGCAACACCCGGCCCGTCGGCAGCGGGATACCGGGGTTCAGATCGAAATCCGACGACGGGTCCTGCGCCACCGCCAGCGCGGCCCGCAGCCGCGCCGTCACCGGGTCCCCGCTCATGTCCGTCTCAGGCGGCACCATCGCCGTCCGCTGCGCCACCTGCGTCGTCTTCGGGGTCGCGCCTGGCCTCGAACCCCAGCGTTTCGGGGTCGAATTCGTAATGCGCGCCGCAGAACTGGCAATCGGCGGTCACGATCCCGGCCTCGGTGGTCATGTGGCGGATGTCGCGCGCCGAATAGATCGACATGGTCTGCCGCACCCGGTCGGCACTGCAGGTGCAGCCGAAGCTGACCGGCTGCGGGTCGAACACGCGCGGCTGTTCCTCGTGGAAGAGGCGCACCAGAAGGTCCGTCGGATGCACATGCGGGCCGATCAGTTCCATGTCCTCCACCGTGTCGAGGAGCAGGTTGGCCCGGCCCCAGTCCTCTCCGCCGCTGTCGTCCAGCAGGTCATCGGCCACGAGCAACCCGCCTTCGCCCGATCCACCTTCGGGCTGCGGGCGCAGGGGCGCTTTCGGCATCATCTGCAGCATCACGCCGCCCGCACGCCACTGCGCCGCGCGGCCCGGCACCTGCGCCGTGCCCCAGGACAGGGCGAACCGGGTGGGCAACTGTTCCGACTGCGCGAAATAGGTCTGCGCGCATTCCGCCAGCGACCCGCCCGCGATGGGCGTGATCCCCTGGTAGGGCGTCGTGCCCTCGCCTTGGTCCAGCAGGATGGCGAAATAGCCGCGCCCGATCTGGTCGAAGGCGCGGCCATCGGTCAGCCGGTCCGCGTCGTAGCTGGCATAGGCGCGGATGCGGGCGGGTGTGCCGTCCTCGCTCGGGCCGTAGTAATCGGTGGCGATCAGCCGTGCGGCACCGTCGCCGCGCACCTGCAGCGACAGCTTCCAGCGCAGCTTGATGGTCTGGCCGATCATCGCGGTCAGCAGGGCCATCTCGGCCACCAGCTCTTCGATTCGCGGCGGATAGTCGTGCTGCGCAAGAATGCGCTCCAGAGCGCCGTCCAGCCGCGCGACGCGGCCGCGGATATCGCTGCGGTCCAATTGGAAGGGCAGGACGGTGTCGTCCCAGGCGATCATCGATCCGAGTGTCATGGGGTTTCCTTCGCCCGTTTGGTTGGGCATACCGCGCCCATATAGGCACGACAACCGCAGGACCAAACGATGCGCCGCCATGGCCCGCCGCCCGAACCCGGTCGCCGCTACACGCCCCGCCCCGGCGTCTATGCCATCCTGGCGCGCGCGGACCAGGTTTTGCTGACCCACCAGCAAGACCCGACGCCGGAATTCCAGTTGCCCGGCGGCGGTGTCGATCCGGGCGAACACCCGGTCGCCGCCCTGCACCGCGAGGTGTTCGAGGAAACCGGCTGGCGCATCGGCGCGGTGCGGCGGATGTCGGTCCACCGGCGATTCACCTACATGCCGGAATACGATCTCTGGGCCGACAAGATCTGCACGATCTATCTGGCACGGCCGTCCCTGCGCATGGGCCCACCCACCGAACAGGGCCACAGCGCCCACTGGGTGCCCGCCGCGCTGGCGGCCGACATGGTGGCAAGCCCGGGCGACGTTGCGGCGCTGCGCGCTCTTTTCTCCTGACCCCCCGGCACGTCGCACTGGCGGCGGCCCGCAGTCTGGCCCGTAGTCTGGGCCGCAGTCTGGGCCGCAGTCCGATCACACGCGAGCGATGCATGTCGT
>DAIPIS010000135.1:0-1720 GCA_036770665.1 Meridianimarinicoccus sp. | reverse complement strand
AGTCTGGGCCGCAGTCTGGGCCGCAGTCCGATCACACGCGAGCGATGCATGTCGTTCCGGACAGGCCCAACACGCGCCGATGACCGCGCGACCGGACCCCGCGCTGCCAGGCTCTGCGAAGGCCCCTTGCGGCGCGACGCGGAAAAGCCGCGCGAATCTCGGCCCCTGCAGGACCGGCGCCGCACAGGCACCGCGCTGCCGCGCCACCCGCATCTCCAAACGGCCCGGCTCCCGCGCGGTCAGGATTTCGCCACGCAGGCCAGTTCGGTTCCATCCGGGTCGGGTTCCCGATAGGTGGACGTGTCGCCCTTGATCCAGATGAACCGCCCGAAGCTGCCGTCATAGCGCGCGCCGGACGCGGTCGGCGTCAGAATGCCCACGTCCACCGAATCGCCCCGTTCGAACCGCACGGACGGCTGCGTCGTGTCGAAGAAGAAGGTCACGACCTCGTTGGCCGGGTTGCCCGCGCAGGTCCACGCCGTCACTGCCGCCGGGTCGCGCAGCATGTGGGTCGCCACCAGTTCGGCCTCGCGCCGCAGATAGGCCGCTTCCACGCAGGCGCGCAGGCCATCCCCTTCCTTCCAGCAGTCGTCGCGGCCCTTGATCCAGCCGCGCTGCAGCGCGCGCAGGGTCGCCTCCGCCTCGGGCGCGCCCGCCCCAAGCGCGCGCACCGTGTCGACTGCGGCGGCATATGTCGCCGCAACGGCGCGGTCGAGCGCGGCCAGTCCCGCGTCCGCGCAAACCAGTTCTTCCGCCGAACTGGCCGACTTGGCACAGTCAAAGCTCGGTCCCTCCTGCGCGACCGCCGCAGACAGGGCGGCAAGGGTCAGGGGCAGGCCAAGACAAAGACGTCTCGCAAGACCTTGGGACAGGCGCATCGGGCTTCCTTTCTGCAACGCGCTTCGCTGGGCGCAAACTAGCCCATGTCCCCGTCCCCGTCGCCCCCGTTCGCGCCGCCGTATTCGAACAGCACCGCCGACAGATCGTCCGGAAACCGGTCGCCGCCGTGGAATGCCGCCAAATCCCAAACCAGCGTTTCCAGCAGCGCCGGTCCCCGCGTGTCCCGGCTGCGCACCAGCATGTCCGCCAGCCCGTCTTCATCCAAGAGCGCGCCCCCCGGCGCGGGACATTCCGTCAACCCGTCCGAACACATCAGGAGCCGGTCGCCGGGCGCCAGGATCAGGTCCACCCGCTCGTACGCCGCGCCCTCGATCAGCCCGACCGGCAAACCCCCGTGCCCCACGAACTCCACCCGCCCGTCCGCGCGCTGGACCGCCGGATGCGGATGGCCCGCCTGCGTCAGTTGCACCCGGCCCGTCACCAGATCCACAAGCGCGAAGGCCATGGTGAAATAGTGATCCGTTTCGATCACCCGTGTCATCAGATCGTTGAACCGCGCCACCACCTTTTCCGGCGGCAGCACCCGGTAATACTGGCCTGCGGTGTGGCTCAGCGCGATGTTGTGTTCGCGCGACGCCGTGTTCAGGTGCCCAGCCAGCCGCGCGGTCAGCATCGCGGACGTGATCCCGTGCCCCGACACGTCGATCGCATAAAGCGCCACCAGCCGCGCGCTCGCCCGGAAGAATCCCACCAGATCCCCGCCCACATGCCCGCTGGAGCGCAGCAGAAGCGACACCTGACCGGTTCCGAAATCGCGGAACCGCTCGCGCACCAGCGCATCCTGCAGCTTGCGCGCCTCGCGCAGGTCGCTGTCCACCAG
>DAIPIS010000134.1:0-6699 GCA_036770665.1 Meridianimarinicoccus sp. | reverse complement strand
GGCCGACCAGCGGCGTGGTGTCGAGCCCGGCGAGTTCTTCCTCACCGACCGAGAAGGCGACGACGGGAATGTCGGTCGCGGCGATGCCCTGGTTGCCCAGTTCCTTGTAGAACGGCACGTTGGCGTCGCCGTTGATCGTGCTGACCACGGCCGTCTTCTTGCCGGTCGAGCCGAAGGTCTTGATGTCGGACACGATCGTCTGCCAGTCGGAATGGCCGAACGGCGTGTAGTTGATCATGATGTCTTCGGGGGCGACGCCCTTGGCGATCAGGAACGCTTCGAGGATCTTGTTGGTCGTGCGCGGGTAGACATAGTCGGTCCCGGCCAGCACCCAGCGTTCCACACCCTGCGCCATCAGGTATTCGACCGCCGGAATGGCCTGCTGGTTCGGGGCGGCTCCGGTGTAGAACACGTTGCGCTGGCTTTCCTCGCCCTCGTACTGCACCGGGTAGAACAGGATCGAGTTCAGTTCCTCGAACACCGGCAGCACGGATTTGCGCGACACCGAGGTCCAGCAGCCGAACACGGCGTCCACGCCGTTGCCTTCGATCAGTTCGCGGGCCTTTTCGGCAAAGAGCGGCCAGTCGGAGGCCGGATCGACCACGACGGCTTCAAGCGGACGTCCCAGAAGGCCGCCCTTCTTGTTCTGCTCTTCGATGAGCATGAGCATCACGTCTTTCAACGTGGTTTCGGAAATCGCCATCGTGCCCGACAGCGAGTGCAGGATCCCCACCTTGATCGGTTCGCCCGACTGCGCCAGCGCGGTCGAGGCCATCAGCGTGGCGGCAAGTCCGGTGCCGGCAAGAAGTGTCCTGATTGAAGTCATGTGCGTTCCCCAGTTCGCGGCCGCCTGTCCCGGTCTGTCGGGCGGGCGCGCCATGCGTCCCGGGCGGTGATCGACATTGTTCTTGCCGCGGGACGCAGACATCTGCGGCGCGGCGGTTTGCGTGGCGGATGCGTTGCGCGCCGCCTCGGGCAACCTGCGCCGCGACGCGGCACCACGGAACTGCCGTTGCGTGAAATCCGGGCAAGACCGGGGCAGGGAACCGATCCCGCGCGTTTCTTGAGCACAAAAAGACGGCACATGCCTTGGAAATGATCGACAGACGGAAATGCAGGCGTGTCCCGGCGCGATCCGCGCCCAGCCGGAGAGTCGCACGGGCCAGCCCATGGTGCTGATCCTGCCAAAAAAAGAACCCGCCCCCTGCGCCCCCTCGGCGCAACCTGGGCGCGAAAGGGGTGGGTCGGGGGCGGGTCGGGCGGTCCGGCGATGCGGCGATGCGGCCGCGCGGGGTGTCAGTGCGGCTCGGCGCGCAGGCCCTTGTAGATGCCGAAGCACATGATCAGAAGAACGATGGTGAAGGGCAGGCCGGTGGACAGCACCATGGCCTGCAACGACCCGAGCCCGCCCCCGATCAGGAGCGCGATGGCGACGGCCCCTTCGAAGATGCACCAGAACACCCGCTGCGGCACCGGCGCGTCGATCTTGCCGCCCGCGGTGATCGTGTCGATCACGAGCGACCCGCTGTCCGACGAGGTCACGAAGAACACGATCACGAGCACGATCCCCAGCGTGGAGGTGATCTGCGACAGCGGCAGACCTTCGAGCATCGCGAACAGCGCAAGCGAGTCGTTGTATTCGGTGATCACGTTGGCCGTCACCGCCGATGTCAGCGGGTTGTCGACCATGTCGTTGATCGCGGCTCCGCCGAACACGGCCATCCAGAAGATGCAGACGACACTGGGGATCACCAGCACGCAGGTGATGAATTCACGCACCGTGCGGCCCCGGCTGACGCGGGCGATGAACATGCCGACGAAGGGCGACCAGCTGATCCACCACGCCCAGTAGAACGATGTCCAGCCCTGCCGATATCCGTCGTCCTCGCGCCCGAAGGGCATCGACAGGGGGATCACCTCGCGCCCGTAGGCGATCAGACCGCGCCCGAACTCCGTCATGATCGACGCGGCCCCGGCGGTGAACAGCACGAACAGCAAGAGCAGCAGGGCAAGCCCCATGTTGATCTCGGACAGGATCTTGACCCCGCCATCAAGCCCCCGCAGCACGGAAATCAGCGCGATGGCTGTGATGCCGGTGATCAAAAGGACCTGCACGGTCACGTTGTTGGGCACGCCATAGACGAATTCCAGACCGGCGTTCGCCTGCGACGCTCCGAAGCCCAGCGATGTCGCCAGCCCGAACAGCGTGGCGAAGACCGCGACGATGTCGATGACGTGGCCCCACCAGCCCCAGACGCGTTCGCCAAGGATCGGGTAGAAGGCCGACCGGATCGACAGGGGCAGACCCTTGTTGTAGCTGAACAGCGCCAGCGCCAACGCCACGACCGCATAGATTGCCCAAGGATGCAGCGCCCAGTGATAGGATGTGGCCGCCAGCGCCATGCGCCGTGCCTCGTCGACATTGGCGGCGATCATGTTGCCGTCGGCGTCGAAAGGGCGCACCGTGCCCAGCGGTTCGTCGCCCCAGGGCGTACCGAAGTAGTAGGCTGGCTCCAGCACGCCGAAGAACATCAGCCCGATGCCCATGCCCGCGGCGAACAGCATCGCGAACCAGCCGAGATAGCTGTAGTCGGGCGTGGCGTCCTGCCCACCCAGCCGCACGCGGCCGACCGGCAGGACGATCAGCGCAAGGCAGAACAGCACGAAGATGTTCGCGGCGCTCAGGAAGAACCAGTCGAAGGTGCTGGTGATCCATGGGCGGAGTTCGCCGAACACCGCTTCGGCCTGTTCGGGCAGTGCGAGCGCGTAGACCACGAAGGCGACCACCGACAGACCCGAGATCGCGAAGACCGGGTTGTGGATGTCGAAGCCGAAGGGCCCGACCGACCCTTCGACATTGTCCTGTCCGATCTCGAAATCGGTGTCGATGATGTCGGTGTCGCCTTCGGGCGCCGGGACGCCCGCATTGTCTGGAATATCGGTCATGAAGTCTCCTGGTGTTGGGTCTCGCGCAGCATGCGGGCCGACGCTGTCGCGCGGCGCGCCGCGGTCCCGTCCGGCAAGTGCCGGAGAGGATCGGCGAGGATCGGGATACGGGACGCCACCGCGATGAGGCTTGCACCGATGTCGCGCGCGCCCTGCAGCCGCGTGGCGTTCGGGTTCGTCGCCGTTGCGGGTCGTGTGACCGCGTGGGACGTGGCGTCGGTCCCGTGCGCCTCCGCCTGCGTGCGGGCGACCCTGCGCAGCCGCGGGGCGCAGTCCCGTGGCGTGTGTGGTCGCGACGCGCGCGCGGGGGTGACGGTAGCGGTGGCGGTGGCGGACGCATGCCGCCCGCGGATCGCGGCCGGCGTCCGCGCGGTTTCAAGCCCGTCGGTGTGGGCAAGGCCCACCGGTGCCATGGTTTTGTCGAACATGCTGTATCTCGCGTCGCGTGTGATGGTGCGGCCGCTGCCGCTGCGAAGATGTCGTTTTCGGACAATCGATGCCACTGACCTTAGCGCCGTGCATGCGGAATTGACAGGGTATAAGGGGATTTTTCCGAAATCCTGCCCGAATCCCGCCCGCACGACGGTTGGAGCGATGTCTGAAAACGACATGACGCCGATATGGTGCGGTTGGGTCCGAAGGGGCGGGAGCGACGCTGTCGGCGCTGTCCCGGCGCGATGTGCAGGCCCCGCCCGCGGCGCGTGGTGTGGTCGGCCGCCGGGCGGTCGGGGGCGGCGCGGACGGTCGGGGCATGCGGCGTGCGGCCCTTGATCGCCCCCGTGGTGTCGGTGCGCCGGATCCGGCCTTGTGCCTTGCGCGGACACACGGCCGTGCACACAGGTCAGCCCTGCGCGCAGGGTCGGGATGCGCGGCGTTGGCCGTGTGCAGGTCTTGACCGCGCGCGCGGCGATGGATACGCACGCAAAGAGCGCGGGTATGGTGTAATGGTAGCGCCCTAGCCTTCCAAGCTAGTCGTGCGGGTTCGATTCCCGCTACCCGCTCCAAGTCACCCACTCGCCTGCCGCGTGTCTCGCAGACGCCCCGGACCCGATCCGGGGCCTCCCGATCGCTGGCGGATCGGCGGCCACGCACATGCGCCCCCATGTCCCGCCCCGCGTGCTTGTTGCGCGCGGTTCCGCGGGCTACACCTCCTTCACCGACAACAACAAGGATCCGGCACGACCCCATGGCGCGCAAACCCCAGACCACCAGCGAGGACCGCGCACCGTCGCGCAAGATCGGCGCATTGCGGGGGCTTGCCCCGTTCGTGCTGACATACCGTGGCATGCTCGGCCTTTCCATCGCGGCGCTGGTGTTCACGGCGGGCGTGTCGCTGGTGCTGCCGCTGGCCGTGCGGCGCGTGGTCGACGGGTTCCAGACCGGCACCACGCAACTGCTCGACCAGTATTTCGTCGGGGCCATGGTGATCGCGGCGCTGCTGGCGCTTGGCACCGGCACGCGCTACTACCTTGTCACGCGCCTCGGCGAACGGGTCGTGGCCGACATCCGCAAGGCGGTGTTCGACAACGTCATCGGCATGTCCCCCGCCTATTACGAACGCATCATGACGGGCGAGGTGCTGTCGCGCATCACCACCGACACCACGCTGATCCAGTCGGTGATCGGCAGTTCGGTGTCGTGGTTCCTGCGCAACGTGCTGCTGTTTCTTGGCGGGTTGGCGATGATGCTGGCGACGTCGGCCAAGCTGACGGGGCTGGTGCTGCTGATCGTGCCCGCCGTGATCGTGCCGATCATCGCGCTGGGGCGGCGGGTGCGCACGCTGTCGCGCGAAAACCAGGACTGGATCGCGCAATCGTCGGGCAAGGCATCGGAAACCCTGCTGTCGGTGCAGGCGGTGCAGGCCTTCGGGCACGAGGACCTGTCGCGCCGCCAGTTCGGTGACGTCACCGAAAGCGCGTTCCAGTCCGCCAAGTCGCGCATCGCCATGCGCGCGGCGCTGACCGTGATCGTGATCTTCCTTGTCTTCGCGGGGATCGTGGGCGTGCTGTGGATCGGCGCGCGCGACGTGCGGGCCGACGCCATGTCCATCGGCGCGCTCGTGCAGTTCGTGATCTATGCCGCGATCATGGCCGCCTCCACCGCCGCGTTGTCGGAAATCTGGGGCGAGTTGCAGCGCGCCGCGGGCGCCACCGAACGGCTGGTGGAACTGCTGCGCGCCACGGACACGGTGCAGGATCCGGCCAACCCCGTGCCTGCGCCCGCCCGCCTGCGCGGCGAGATCACCTTTGACGGCGTGCGCTTCACCTATCCCACGCGGCCCGACCAGGCCGCGCTCGACGGGGTCGACCTGACCATCGCGCCCGGCGAAACCGTGGCGCTGGTGGGGCCATCGGGCGCGGGCAAGACCACGATCCTGCAACTGCTGCTGCGCTTCTACGACCCCACGGCGGGGCGCATCCTGCTGGACGGCGTGGATCTGCGCGCCATGACGCGGGCGGATTTCCGGCGGCACATCGCGCTCGTGCCGCAGGACGCCACGATCTTCGCCGACAGCGCGCTGGAGAACATCCGCTTCGGGCGGCCCGACGCCACCGATGCCGAAGTGGAAGCCGCCGCCCGCGCCGCTGCCGCCCATGACTTCATCGCCGAACTGCCCGACGGCTACGCAAGCCCGCTGGGCGAGCGCGGCGTGATGCTGTCGGGCGGCCAGAAGCAGCGCATCGCCATCGCCCGCGCCATCCTGCGCGACGCGCCGGTGCTGCTGCTGGACGAAGCGACCTCCGCGCTCGATGCCGAAAGCGAACGCGCGGTGCAGACGGCGGTGGACCGGCTGGCGCGCGGGCGCACCACGCTGATCGTGGCGCACCGGCTGGCGACGGTGAAGAAGGCCGACCGCATCCTCGTGTTCGACCGGGGCCGGATCGTCGCCAGCGGCACCCATGACGGGCTGGTGGCCGAAGGCGGGCTTTATGCCCGGCTTGCGGCGCTGCAGTTCACCGGGGCCAAGCTCGCCGCCGAATAGCGCCCGTCCCGCGTCCCGCGCCCCCGCTATCGCGGATGTGACCGCCCGCAGCACGCGCGGCGCGATCCGAACGCTGCGTCAGACTTGTGCGCGCGGCGCGACCTGCTCACATTTGCGCGGGAACAGGCTGGCAGACATGGCCAGCGGGGGAGTGGGAGGAGATACCGATGGTGAAAGCATTCAGAACCGCCGATGACCTGCGCGGGATCGAGGCGACCGGGCCATACAGCGCGCGCAACCTGCCCGCGACCGTCTACGACGCGCTGACGCGCACGCGTGCGGCCCATGGTGCGCGCCCGGCGGTGTCGTTCCAGATGTTCTCCGACCCGAAGGCGCCCGCGCAAACCCTGACATGGGCGCAACTGCATGGGCAGGTGACCCAGGCGGCGAACCTCTTCCGCAGCCTTGGCGTGGGGGAGAACGACGTGGTGGCGTATCTGCTGCCCAATTCCAACGCGACGGTGGTGACGCTGCTGGGGGCCATGACGGCGGGGATCGTGAACCCGATCAACCCGCTGCTGGACGTGGAACAGATCGCGGGCATCCTGAACGAAACGCAGGCCAAGGTTCTGGTCACGCTCAAGGCGTTTCCCAAGACCGACGTGCCGCAGAAGGCCGCCGAAGCCGCGGCCTTTGCGCCCTCGGTGAAGCACATTCTCGAAATCGACCTGTTGCAGTACCTGACCCCGCCGAAGTCGTGGATCGTGCCCCTGGTGCGCCCGAAGAACCCGGCGCGCCATCACGCCAAGGTCACCGATTTCCGGGCCGCG
>DAIPIS010000133.1:0-6708 GCA_036770665.1 Meridianimarinicoccus sp. | reverse complement strand
CGGAAGCCGACAGCACCTATGCCGTCTATACCACCGCCCATGACGAGGAAATCGGCGCCGCGGACCTGGCCGAACCGATCGAACTGGAACGCCTGCGCGCCTATCTCGACCAGCAACTCGAACCGCTGAAGGGGGCCGTGTCGCGGCTGGCGAACAAGCTGCAGCGCCGCTTGCAGGCCAAGCAGAACCGGTCCTGGGAATTCGACCGGGAAGAAGGCATCCTCGACGCCGGGCGACTGGCGCGGGTCGTGGCCAACCCCACGACGCCGCTGTCGTTCAAGGTGGAAAAGGACATGGAATTCCGCGACACGGTGGTGACGCTCCTGCTGGACAACTCCGGGTCCATGCGCGGACGCCCCATTTCCATCGCGGCGATCTGCGCGGACGTTCTGGCCCGCACGCTGGAACGCTGCGACGTGAAGGTCGAAATCCTCGGCTTCACCACCCGTGCCTGGAAAGGTGGGCAATCGCGCGAAGCATGGCTTGGCGCGGGTCGCCCGCAACAACCCGGCCGCCTGAACGACCTGCGCCACATCGTCTACAAATCCGCGGACGCGCCGTGGCGGCGCACGCGCCCCAACCTTGGCCTCATGATGAAGGAAGGGCTGCTGAAGGAAAACATCGACGGCGAGGCGCTCGAATGGGCGCACCGGCGGATGCTGGCCCGCCCGGAGGCACGCAAGATCCTGATGGTGATTTCCGACGGTGCGCCTGTGGACGACAGCACCCTGTCGGTCAATCCGGCCAACTTTCTGGAAAAGCACCTGCGCGACGTGATCGCCATGGTCCAGCGGCGGCGGCAGGTGGAACTGATCGCCATCGGCATTGGCCATGACGTGACGCGCTATTACGAACGCGCGGTCACGATCACCGATGTGGAACAGCTTGCCGGGGCCATGACCGAACAACTGGCGGGCCTGTTCGACGCTGACCCGCGCAAGCGCGCCCGCGCGCTCGGGCTGCGAAGGGCAAGCTGATGCTGCAGGACTTCGATGCGCCGACCCGGCCCGACGCCGGACCGGCCCGGTTGGCCGCCCTGCGCGGCGCGTTGGTCGAGGCGGGGTTGACCGGTTTCATCGTGCCGCGCGCCGATGCGCACCAGGGCGAATACGTGGCCGATTGCGACGCGCGGCTGGCGTGGCTGACGGGATTCACCGGATCGGCGGGCTTCTGCGTCGTGCTGCCGGATCGGGCCGGGCTGTTCGTCGATGGCCGCTACCGGGTGCAGGCCCGCGCCCAGACCGATGCCGCGTCCTTTACCGTGGTGCCCTGGCCCGAAACCCGCCTCGCCACGTGGCTGCGCGAGGCCGCGCCGCCCGAGGCGACCATCGGGTTCGATCCGTGGCTGCACACGGTGCGCGAGATCGACACCCTGCGCCGGGATCTTGCGGGCAGCGGCATCACGCTGGTGGAACACGCAACCCCGGTCGACGACTTGTGGGCAGACCGGCCCGCGCCCCCCACAGCCGCCGCACGCGCCCATCCCGACCTGCTGTCTGGGCGCAGCGCCGCGGACAAGCGCGCCGCACTCGCCGCGGAGTTGCGCGGGGCGGGACATGACTGCGCCGTGCTGACCCAGCCCGACAGCATCGCGTGGCTGCTCAACATACGTGGCAACGACATCCCGCGCATTCCCGTGGTGCAGGCCTTCGCGGTGCTCCATGCCGATGGGCGCGTCGATCTGTTCACCGACCCCGACAAGACCCGGAAGCTGGTCGATCATCTTGGACCCTGCGTCTCCGTCCATCCCGCGGACGATTTTGCCCCCGCGCTGCGCCGCCTGGCCGGGCAGATCCGCATCGACCGGGACAGCGCCCCGCTCGCCGTGCAGCTGGCGCTGGCCGAGGCGCCGGGTCAGTCGGTGCCCGGCCGCGACCCCTGCGCCCTGCCCAAGGCCACCAAGACCGCCGCCGAACTGGCCGGGGCCGACGCGGCGCACCTGCGCGACGGGGCAGCGATGGTCGAATTCCTGTGCTGGCTGGACGGGCGCAAGGCGCGGCTCGCCACCGACCCGCTGACCGAAATCGACTGCGTGACGGAACTGGAGCGCAGCCGCACCGCCACGGGTGCGCTGCGCGACATCAGCTTCGACACGATCGCGGGCAGCGGTCCGAACGGGGCCATCGTGCATTACCGCGTCACACGCGACACGAACCGCACCGTCGCACCGGGGGATCTTCTGCTGATCGACAGCGGCGGGCAGTACGATGACGGCACCACGGACATCACCCGTACCATCGCCATGGGCGACATCCCGGCAGACGCCCGCGCGGCGTTCACCCGCGTCGTGCAGGGCATGATCGCCATCAGCCGCCTGCGGTTTCCCCATGGCGTGGCAGGCCGCGACCTAGATGCGCTGGCACGGGCGCAGCTTTGGCTCGCGGGGCAGGATTATGACCACGGCACCGGGCACGGCGTGGGCAGCTACCTGTCGGTGCACGAAGGGCCGCAGCGCATCGCCCGATCGGGGATGGAGCCGCTGCTGCCGGGCATGATCCTGTCGAACGAACCCGGCTACTACCGTGACGGCGCGTTCGGCATCCGCATCGAGAACCTGATCGTCGTCGAGCCCGCGCCGCCGGTTCCGGGCGGCGACCCGCACCGGGACTGGCTTGGTTTTCGCACACTGACCCATGTGCCGATCGACCGCGCGGCACTCGACCGCGATCTGCTGTCCCCGGCCGAGATCGCGTGGCTGGATGCCTATCACGCGGAAACCCGCCACAGGCTTGCCCCGCATGTCGGACCGGCGGCCCGGGACTGGCTCGTGGCCGCGACGCGCCCATTGTTTTCTTGACCGCGGGCTGCCTTGGGCCCGCCAACCGAACAGGACAGGTTCATGACAGATCACATCACCTTGCGGAAACTTCCCGGCAAATGGGTGGTTTATGCCCGTGGTGCCGTCTACGGCGAAACCGAGAATGCGGTGGAACTCACCGAAGGCAGCCGGGCACCGGTCATCTACTTCCCCCGCGGCGATATCGCCATGGCGTTCTTCGACAGGACGGACCGCACGACCACCTGTCCCCACAAGGGCGTCGCGCGCTATTTCTCCATCGACACGAAATCCACGGTGCTCGAGAACGTCGCATGGTCCTATGAGACACCCCATGCGGGGCTTGATGCCATCGCCGGACACCTTGCGTTCTCGGGCGATGCGGTCACGGTCGAGCAGCAGTAGGGCAGCGGCATCACGCCTGTCGGGCCCGATCAGGCCCGATCGGACCGCGTCACGAATGTTCCTCGGCGGCGGTCGCGGCCATGGCGCGGGTGTAGGCGCGCAAGGCGTCCAGTTCGAACAGGACGCCGATCACATCGGCTGGTTTGCCACGGGCCGTCGCAGTGGTGACGACCAGAAAATGCTGGCGGGACCGCGCGAACAGCGGCATCGCGTCCTCCAGCGTGGCGTTGCGCCGGATCGAGAGCCCTTCGTCCAGCGCCGCGGCGATGGCGGCATCGTCCGGGTAATCCGGGTGGCCCGGCTTGGCCATCACGCTGCCGACCCGGTGCAGCGCCAGCAGGTACTGCTGCGGTCCCTTCGCAAGGTGCAGTCCGCGCCGTTCAAGCTGCGTGAGGAAGAACGACCGGTCCACCATGCGGCTGGCCAGCGCCGTGGACAGCGACACGGCGGTCATCACCGCGAGCCCGGTCTGCCAGTCGCCGGTCATCTCGAACACGATCATCGTTGTGGAAATCGGCGCGCCCAGCACCGCTGCCGCGATCGCCCCCATCCCGGCCAGCGCATAAAGCGTCTCGGACCCCGACACGGTCGGAAAGATCGCGGTGGCCACATGCCCGAACGCCAGCCCCGTCAGCGCCCCCATCATCAGCGCGGGCGAAAAGATACCCCCGCCCATGCGACCGGCAAAGGTGATCGCCACCGCCGCGCATTTGGTCACCGCAAAGATCACCGCCGCCCCGAAGGCAAGCTGCCCGGTCAATGCCGCGGCGGTCGTCTCGTAGCCGACACCGATGATATGCGGAAACCAGATGGCGATGACGCCCAGCATCGCGCCGGACACCGCCGGGCGCAGCCAGCGCGGCATCCGCGTGCGCGTCATGACCAGTCCGGCCACGTCTTCGGACCAAAAGGTCAGGCGCATCATCGCCACCGCGACCAGCCCGCACACGGCCCCCAGCACCAGAAAGGCGGGCAGTTCCACGAAGAACGCAAGCGTCCCCGGTTCGGGCAGCGTGAATTCCGTGACCCCGCCGTACTCCAGACGGTTGATGACCGTGCCCGCGACGGCGGCGATGGCGATGGGGGCAAAGGCATGCACCGCGAAATGGCGCAGCACCACCTCGAGCGCGAACAGCGCCCCGGCGATGGGCGCGTTGAACGACGCCGACACCGCCCCTGCCACGGCGCAGCCCAGAAGATCGCGCCCGGTAATCCCGTCGGCGTGCAACCGCGCGCTGATCCACGTGGAAATCACCGCGGCAAGGTGCACGACAGGGCCTTCGCGCCCGCTCGATCCGCCGCTCGACAGCGTCACCAGCGACGCGAGCGCCGACGCAAGCCCCTCCCGCATCTCGACCCGGCCGTTTCGCATGGCAGCACCCTCGATCACGTCCGCCACCGCGCGCACCCGGCCATCCGGCGTGAAATGGTGCAGGATCGCGCCCACCACGAGCCCGCCGGCGATCGGCAGGATCAACACCCACCACCACGGCAGTTCACCGGCCACGGTGGCGAGCGACACGTCGGACGTGCCGTAGAGCGCGGTCTGCAGCGCCTCGATCCCCTTGCGAAAGAACAGCGCGGCCAGACCCGCACCGGTGCCGATCAGCAGGGCGAGGAACCAGAACTGCACGTTGCCCGGCCCGTTCCGCCGCACCGTGCGCAGCGCCGCGCGCACGACGTCGCGCAGATCGGTGACCTGCTGATGCAGCCAGCCGTGGCGGTCATCGGTCATGCGGCACCCCCTGCGGTCCGGCCCGCGCGCGCCGCGGTGTGCCGTTGGGCGTTTGCGACCCGCAGCGCGCAGGCCGCAGGCACCCGGTCGCGCGCGGCTGCACGGGCCTTGCACCGGTCTTGCACCGGCGCCACTGCCGCCCATGCGCCTGGCTGACCCGGACCGGGCTGCGCGGTCTCAGCGCACCGCGGCGCATGGTGCCGTGGGCGGAACCCGGATCGACAGCCCCGGCGATTGTCGCGGGCATGGCGGGCAAGACCGATGTTGCGGTGCCAGGGGCGGACAGGTCGGCGGGAAAGGCAATTGAACCTCGCGAAGGCATGGACTAGCACCCGTTCTGGAACGATAGGACGAAGCCGTGCCAAGCTCCACACCCAATTCCACGCGCGGTTCCGCACCCGGTTCGGCCGTGACCCCGACACCGCGACAAGCGTTCCTGCGCGGCGCGCGGACCGGTGCGCCCTTCATCCTCGTGATCGCGCCGTTCGGGCTTCTGTTCGGTGTCGTCGGCACCGAAGCCGGTCTGAACCTTGCCGAGGTCATGGGCTTCACCGTGCTGGTCATTGCGGGCGCCGCGCAATTCACCGCCGTGCAACTGATGGCGGACAACGCGCCGACGCTGATCGTGCTGGCCACGGCGCTGGCGGTCAACCTGCGGATGGCGATGTATTCGGCGTCTCTGGTGCCGTATCTGGGCGCGGCCCCGGTCTGGCAACGGGCGCTCGCGGCCTACGGGCTCGTGGACCAGAGCTATGCCGCCAGCATCCTCGAATACGAACGCGACCCCGCGCTGTCCGTACCAGCGCGGATGGCGTTCTTCGCGGGCTGCTTTCTGGTCATCGCCCCCTTCTGGTACGGCGCGACGCTGGCAGGCGCGCTGGTGGGCACCGCGATTCCGCCCGCCTTCGCGCTGGATTTCGCGATCCCGGTCACGTTCCTTGCCATGATCGCGCCTGCGCTGCGGACCCTGCCCCATGTGGTCGCTGCAGGTGTGTCGGTGACAGCCGCGCTCCTGCTCGCCGGTCTGCCCTACGGGTCGGGCCTGCTGGTCGCGGCCGGGCTGGCGATGGCGGCGGGGGCCGGCAGCGAAACCCTGCTGGCGCGCCGGGCATGATCCCCGCCGACGCCCCCGTCTGGCTGGTGATCGCCGCCCTTGGGGTCGGCACGTTCCTGATCCGGTTTTCCTTCCTCGGCATTGTCGGCGACAGGCCCCTGCCGGGCTGGCTGCTCCGGTTCCTGCGCTACACGCCGGTGGCGGTGTTGCCGGGGTTGGTGGCACCCCTTGTGCTGTGGCCCGCCGCAACCGGCGGCGATCCGGACCCGGCCCGGCTGGCGGCGGCCTTTGCGACCATCGCCGCGGGGCTGGCCACCCGCAACGTGCTGGCGGCGATCGGTGCAGGTCTGGTCACGCTCTATGGCACGCTGTGGTGGCTGGGGTAGTTCCGACGCGCAAAGCCTCGTCACCGGGCTGCCCCACAAGCCCGCCGCAACCACACGCCCCGGATCAGTCGTTGAACTGCAGATCCAGATCCGACCAGTCGTCCGGGCTGTCGTCCACATGCATGACCGTCGTGACCCCCGGCAGCGTCGCGAACTGCGCCGAGGCCTGCAGTGGCCACCAGGTCACGTCGAATTCCTCGAACCCCGGCAGGTCGGACAGGATACGGGTGATCGACCGCGTGCATTGCGCGGGCGGCACCGAACCGCTGGCGCGCGCGGCCGCAAGCGCCTGTGCGGCCACGGCCATGGGCACCTCGACCGTCTGCGCGCGAATGCGATAGGTTTCCCGCGC
>DAIPIS010000132.1:1501-6720 GCA_036770665.1 Meridianimarinicoccus sp. | reverse complement strand
TGCCCCTGCAGGTCCCGGCGTGACCCGGCTCTACGCCTACACGGACGGGGCGTGCAGCGGCAATCCCGGACCCGGTGGCTGGGGGGCGCTCCTGATCGCGCGCGATGGCGACGCGGTCCTGCGCACCCGCGAATTGCAGGGCGGCGAGGCCGATACCACCAACAACCGGATGGAACTGCTGGCCGCGATCCACGCGCTCGAAGCCCTGACGCGCCCGTCCGCCGTGACCGTCATCACCGACAGCGCCTATGTGAAGGGCGGTGTCACCCAGTGGATTCACGGCTGGAAGCGCAACGGCTGGAAGACATCGACGCGCAAGCCGGTGAAGAACGAAGACCTCTGGCGCAGGCTCGATGCCGCTCAGGCCCGCCACGACGTGACCTGGGAATGGGTCAAGGGCCACGCCGGTCACGCGGAAAACGAACGCGCCGACGAATTGGCACGCGCGGGCATGGCGCCGTTCAAGCCGGCCCGAAAGACGGCGCAGCAGGCATGAGCCCGCCCGCACTTCTCGACCTCGCGGCAGTGGTTGTGTTCGCGCTCACCGGCGCGCTGGTGGCCAGCCGGGCGCTGCTGGATATCGTGGGCTTCCTGTTCGTGGCGTGCCTGACGGCGGTGGGCGGCGGCACGGTGCGCGACCTGCTGCTGGGGCGCAGGCCGGTGTTCTGGGTCGAAGCCCCGGAATATATCCTGCTGGCCTGTGCCGCGGCGGTGGTTGTGTTCTTCACCGCCCATCTGCTTGAAAGCCGCTACACGGTGCTTGTCTGGCTCGACGCCGTGGCGCTGTCTGTCGCCGTGGCGGCCGGGGTGGCCGTGGCCCAGGGGATGGGTCAGGGCCCGATCATCGTGGTGCTGATGGGCATGATCACGGGCTGCTTCGGTGGCCTGATGCGGGACGTGGTGTGCAACGAGGTGCCGCTTGTGCTCAAGGCGGGGGAACTTTACGTCACCGCGACCTTCGCGGGTGCCGTGGCGTCGGTTCTGGCGGCGCAGCTGACGGAAATCCCGCTATTGCCGCTCATGGCCTGCGTGATCACCTGTTTCGCGCTGCGCGCCGGATCCATCCAGTTGGGCTGGCGGCTGCAGCCCTACAGGCCCCGCCCGCCCAAGAACAAGTGACGCGCCACGGTAGCGTCTCTGGCGGGTCTGGCCGACCGCACCGCGCACGCGCGGTGCCAGCATCATGTCATGCCGAAGGCATGGCCGCAGGATCAGCGGTCATGCGATACTGTAGCGCGCCCCCCTGTGACGATGTCGTCACACCAGCCGCACCCGCGCGCCAACGGTCACCTGATCGAACAGGTCCGCGATCTGCTCGTTGAAAAGCCCGATGCACCCGTCCGACGACGGCCGCCCGATCTTGCGCACGTCATGGGTGCCGTGGATGCGGTAATACTGCCACGACAGATGCAGCGCGTGGCTGCCCATCGGGTTGTCGGGCCCCGGCGGCACTACTTCGGGCCATTCGGGGTTGCGTTCGCGCATGGACGGCGTGGGACGCCAGCTTGGCCCTTCGACCTTGCGCACGATTTCGGTGTAGCCAAGCCGCGTGAGGTCGGGCGACGCGGGCACGCTGGTCGGGAACACCTGCACGGGCCGCCCGTCGCGATGCCAGTAATGGAGGGTCCGGGTCACGGTGTCCGCCACCAGCAGGTCCGTGTCCCGGCTGTCGAAATGATCGCGCCAGTCGTGGCGACGGAACCCGGCGAGGTTGCGCTCCACCCGCGTCTCCACGTCGCCGTCCACGGTCTGGGCGCGCAGCATGGTGGCCGTCAATCCAAGGGCTGTCGCCCCCGCGATCACGCGGCGGCGGTTCGGGTAACGGATCATCGTGAACTCCTGCTCGGTCTTGTTTTCTGCACCTTGGCGGATAAACCGGTCCAATGACAGTCAAGCGGTGTCACGCCTGCGTGAGCCCCCGCGCCGAACTGGCACGGGTCCCGGTCACGTCAGCACGGGCGGCAAGGGGGTGCCGCGCAGCACCTCGACCGCCGGCATGGGGCGACGACCCTCGCGCTGTGCGGACAGAACCTCCACTGCGCCGTTACCGCACGCCACGGTAAAGCCCCCCAGAACCTGCCCCGCTGCGCCAGCGCCCGGCACCACCCGGCTGGACAGCAGCTTCAGCCGCTCGCCCCCGGCCAAGCACCATGCCCCCGGAAAGGGCGAAAGCCCCCGGATCTGCCGGTCCACCACGGCTGCCGGTTGCGTCCAGTCGACGCGCGCCTCGGCCTTGTCGATCTTGGCGGCATAGGTCACGCCCTCGACGTGTTGCGGCACAGGCGTCAGCGTGTCGCGTTGCGCCAGCGCCGTCACGATGAGCCGCGCCCCCATCGCCGACAGCCGGTCGTGCAGGTCGGCGGCGGTGTCCTCGGCCCCGATCGGGCAGGTGTCGCACAGCAGCACCGGGCCGGTATCCAGCCCCGCCTCCATCTGCATGATGCAGACGCCCGTTTCCGCGTCGCCCGCCATGATCGCGCGCTGGATCGGGGCCGCCCCCCGCCAGCGCGGCAGCAGCGACGCATGGATGTTCAGGCAACCCCGCGCGGGCGCGTCCAGCACCGGCTGCGGCAGGATCAGGCCATAGGCGACCACGACCGCCGCATCGGCCCCCAGCGCCGCGAAGGCCGCCTGTTCGTCAGCCCCCTTGAGGCTGACCGGGTGGCGCACCCGCAAACCCAACGCTTCAGCCCGCGCCTGCACGGGGCTTGGCCGGTCGCGCTTGCCCCGCCCCGCCGGGCGCGGCGGCTGGCAATAGACGGCGGCGATATCGTGGCCCGCCGCGACGAGCGCATCCAGCACCGGCACGGAGAAATCGGGCGTTCCCATGAAAATCAGCCGCATCGCCTGTCCTTTCGCCCTCGCGGGGGCGCTCCCGCCCGTCTTCGACATATCCCATGTCTCATCCCGTTGGGCCGTGCAGGCTGCGCCTGCGGCCTTGCCCGGTTCAGCCCGCGCGCGCCAGCTTGGCCGCCTTGCGCAGCAGCATGTCGCGCCGGGTGCGCCCGAGCCGGTCGAAATACATCCGGCCCGCCAGATGGTCGATCTGGTGCTGCACGGACACGGCCCAGAGCCCGACGAATTCCCGCGCCTCCACAGCGCCATCGGCGTTCAGGAACCGCACGGTGACGGCGCGCGGACGCGTCACCGGCGCTGACACGCCCGGCAGGCAGGGGCTCGCCTCGTCATGGCTGCGTGGCTCGATGCTCGCGTGCAGCACCTCCGGGTTCGCCATGCACACCGCCTGCCCGCGCGCATCAGACGCATCCACCACCGCCAGCCGCCGCATCACGCCGATCTGG
Source organism: Meridianimarinicoccus sp. (assembly GCA_036770665.1). Lineage (GTDB taxonomy): Bacteria > Pseudomonadota > Alphaproteobacteria > Rhodobacterales > Rhodobacteraceae > Meridianimarinicoccus. Next base: position 3,418 of record DAIPIS010000132.1, on the reverse strand, counting down.
CAGGCCGCGAGCCCGACGCCCGGCATCGCGTCCATCGTGGCGATCATGTCGGCCCAGATGGCGCGCACCGCGGCGTCCACCGCATCCACGTCGGCGCAAGCGGTCCGCAGGCGGGCGTCGGGCCAGCGCAGGATCGGGCGCACGGCCACGGGTCAGTCCCGCGCCCGGTCGCGCTTCAGCTTGACCATCTTGCGGGTGATGAGCTGGCGTTTCAGGGGGCTGAGATAGTCGATGAACAGCTTGCCATCCAGGTGGTCGATCTCGTGCTGCACGCAGGTCGCCCACAGACCCGCGAAATCCCGCTGCCGCGCCGCGCCGTGCAGGTCCATCCAACGCACCGTGACCTCGGCCGGGCGCGTGACCTCGGCGTATTGCTCGGGGATCGACAGGCAGCCTTCCTCATAGACACTGGTGGTGTCCGACGCCGCGATCACTTCGGGGTTGAACAGGACCATGGGATGCGGGGCCGCATCCTTGTCCTTGACGCAATCCATCACGACCAGCCGAAGACCCACGCCGATCTGGGGTGCCGCCAGCCCGATGCCCGGCGCGTCATACATGGTCTGGAGCATGTCGTCCGCCAGCGCACGCAGATCGTCGCTCAGGTCGGGCACGGGTGTTGCCACCTTCTTCAGGCGCGGGTCGGGGTGCAGCAGGATCGGTTTCACGGTCATGCGGCGGGATTTAGGCCATGCGCCGCGCGCGTGCAATCGCGCCTTGCGTCCGCCCGCACGCGGAATACCCTGCCACAGACACGGCAGCGGAGCACGGCATGTCCTTTGACACACGGATCGATCGGCGCGGCACCCATTGCGTGAAATGGGACGGGATGGAAGCCGCCTATGGCGTGTCCCCCGACGATGGTCTGGCGATGTGGGTGGCCGACATGGATTTCGCCGCACCTGACCCGGTGCGCGACGCGGTGCGCGCGATGGCCGATCATGGCGTGTTCGGCTATTTCGGCGACGACAGCGCCTATCGCGCGGCAATCTGCTGGTGGATGGACCACCGCCACGGCTGGACGGTGGACCCGAACGCGATCTTCACCACCCACGGGCTCGTGAACGGCGTCGCGATGTGCATCGACACATGGACCGCACCGGGCGACGGGGTCGTGCTGTTCACGCCCGTCTATCACGCCTTCGCCCGCGTCATCCGGGCCGCGGGGCGCGAGGTGGTGGAATGTCCGCTCGCCACAGCCGCCGACGGCACCCACACACTGGACCCGGACGCGTGGGACACGCAGATGACCGGACGGGAACGGATGCTGATCCTGTGTTCGCCGCACAATCCCGGCGGGCGCGTCTGGACCCGCGACGAATTGCGGGCCGTCGCGGATTTCGCGCGGCGGCACGACCTCGTGCTGGTGTCGGACGAAATTCACCACGATCTGGTGTTCCGGGGCGCGACCCACGTGCCGATGGCGAACGCCGCCCCGGAGATCGCGGACCGTCTGGTCATGCTGAGCGCGGCATCCAAGACCTTCAACATCGCGGGCAGCCACGTGGGCAACGTGATCATCCCCGACCCGGACTTGCGGCGTGCGTTCGCGGCACGGATGGCCGCCTTGGGGATGTCGCCCAACGCCTTCGGGCTGCACATGGTGACGGCGGCCTATTCCTCTGACGGCGCGGCGTGGGTGGATGCGCTCGTGGCCTATCTGGACGACAACCGGCGCGTGTTCGACGCTGGCGTGAACGCCATCCCCGGCCTTCGGTCGACGCCGCTGCAATCCACCTATCTTGCCTGGGTGGATTTCGCGGGCACGGGCATGTCGCGACCGGAGTTCACCCGCCGGGTGGAAGCCGACGCACGGATCGCCGCCAATCACGGGCCAAGTTTCGGACAAGGCGGCGACAGCTTCCTGCGGTTCAATCTCGGCATGCCGCGCGCGCAGATCTTTGAGGCGGTGGCGCG
>DAIPIS010000132.1:0-1401 GCA_036770665.1 Meridianimarinicoccus sp. | reverse complement strand
CGCAGGACATGCGGTTGTGCAGGATCGTAGAGCGCGCTGTCCCGGAAATCGCGCACCTCGCCCAACACGGGACCGACCATGATCAGCGCGGTGCGGGTGATCTTGGCCGCGCGCACCTTTTCGCGGATGTCCGACAGCGTGCCGCGCAGCAGCATCTCGTCGGGCCAGCCCACGCGATAGGCCACCACCACCGGGCAATCGGCCCCGTAATGGGGCACCAGCACGCGTTCGATCTCGCGCAGGGCCCGGATGCCCAGATGAATGGCGAGCGTCGTGCGCGTGCGCGCGAAATTTTCCAGCGTCTCGTGTTCGGGCATGGAGGTCGATTTCATCGACACCCGTGTCAGCACGATGGACTGCGCCACCTCGGGCACCGTCAGTTCCTGCCCCAGCGCCGCCGCCGCCGCCACATAGGCGGGCACGCCCGGCACGATGTCATAGGGGATGCCGTCCGCGCGCAGCCGCCGGATCTGTTCCGCGATGGCCCCGTAGAGCGACGGATCACCCGAATGGACCCGCGCCACATCGCGTCCCGCGGCATGGGCGGCGACGATCTCGGCATGGGTTTCGTCCAGCGTCATGGACGCCGTGTCCAGCACGCGCCCGCCCGCGGGGGCTTCGGCCACCACCTCGGCGGGCACGAGCGACCCGGCATAAAGGCACACGGGGCAGGACCGGATCAGCCGCAGCGCCTTGAGCGTCAGAAGTTCGGGGTCGCCAGGACCCGCGCCGATGAAATGGACGGTCACCGGGTCACACCGCCACCTTGCGGGCTTCTTCCAGGTAGATCTCGCGCAGGCGCCGCGCGACCGGGCCCGGCTTGCCTTCGCCCAGCGTCACGCCGTCGATTTCCACCACCGCCGTGACAAAGGTCGTGGCCGAGGTGATGAACGCCTCCGCCGCCGCCTGCGCCTCCGCCATGGTGAAGGGGCGCTCCTCCACCTTCATCTGGGCTTCGCGGGCAAAGCGCAGGACCGCCGCCCGCGTGATCCCGTGCAGGATTTCGTTGCCAAGTTGCCGCGTCACGATGGTGCCGTCCTGCGTGACGATATAAGCGTTGTTCGACGTGCCCTCGGTCACGAAGCCGTCTTCCACCATCCAGGCGTCGTCCGCCCCCGCCGCCTTGGCCATCATCTTGCCCATGGACGGATAGAGCAGCTGCACCGTCTTGATGTCCCGCCGCCCCCAGCGCAGATCGTCGATGGCGATCACGCGCAGGCCCTTTTCGGCCTTGGGCGATTTCGTCAGGTTCATCGCCATCGTGAACAGCACCAGCGTCGGCGTGGGGTTCTCGGGATAGAGGAAGTCCCGATCCGCTGCCCCGCGCGTGATCTGCAGATAGATCCCGCCTTCGGTCAGCTTGTTGCGCAGGATCAGTTCGCGGTGGATTTCGAGCAGCGC
>DAIPIS010000012.1:0-28171 GCA_036770665.1 Meridianimarinicoccus sp. | reverse complement strand
CGACTCCCTCTATAGACCGCGCACCGACGCGGGTGCCACCGCGCGCCCATCCGTTCCTGGGTGGCCGCCGGGGCAGTCTCGACGGGGCGGTTAGCTCAGCGGTAGAGCACTACGTTGACATCGTAGGGGTCACTGGTTCGATCCCAGTACCGCCCACCATGCGCCGTCGGCGTGACTTGAACTGCCCCTTGGGGCTTGAATGCAACACGGCGCCTGCCGCGCGCCGCGAGGAACAGGAGTAGACCATGAAGGTCAGAAACTCGCTTCGCTCGCTCAAGCAGCGTCACCGCGATTGCCGTGTGGTGCGCCGCAAGGGTCGGGTCTATGTGATCAACAAGACCCAGAAGAAATACAAGGCGCGTCAGGGCTGATCGATTGCCATCGATCCCCGGACCGCCCGATCATGACCGGGTCGAGATAGAAAAACCGCGCCAGACGCAATGTCCGGCGCGGTTTTTCATTGCAGGGCCGCGGCCTGCGAAACAGTTCGCACGATCAGCCGTCGGCGCGGGCCGATATCACATAAAGCGGCAAATCCCGGTAGAAGGTCGCACCGATCGTCAGGTGTACCGGAACGATCTGCCCGTCACGTGACAGCAGCGCCCGTTCCTCGCGCGGGATGACATCGAGGATCACGCGGTCCGGACTTTCCGGCAGAGCGATGTCCAGACCCGTGAACGTCCCGACACCCATACGCGCCAAGGGGCTTCGCGGCTGGCCGAACAGCAGGCAGGCCGCGCGATTGGCGTAGCACACCTCGCCCGCTGCCGTGACCACCATGACCGCATGCGGCAGCACCTCCAGTCCGGCGCGCAGGTCGTTGTCGGGCACGTTCGCCACGGCATGGCAGACGATCACCCCGGTATCGTCCGTCAATGGCTGGATCACCCGCCGCCAGGCGCGCACGAAGACCTGCCGGGGCGGTTCGTGGACGCTGAGAACAGGCTCCCGGCGGACCGCAACGGCATTGTAGAGCGCCGTGAAGAACATGGCCACATGCCCGCCGATGGAGGACGTGCGCTGGCCTGTCAGGTCCGCCTGGTAGACTTCGGCGATCTTGGAACCGTAGTGCCGATAGCTGTAATCTTCGCCCGAGGTTCCGACGGGGGCCACCACCATGGCCCAGTCCGCAAGCGCCGCAAATTCTTCGGTGTCGAGAAACGACACGGGCAGCGGCCCACCGCCGTCGCCGCAGGCGCGCAGGAAGCTGCGCAGGATGGGGTGTTGGGCATCCACCAGCGTCGGCCGCCAGACAATCAGGGGTGCCGGCGCGCCATGCGCAGCAAACAGGGCGCTTGCGGTATCCGCGCGCCCCTGTGCAAGAGCTTCGGACAACGCCACGCGGTTTTCCGGCGTCGTATCCGTGATAGGCGTCGTCATGTCGCTTGCCATTGTCGTTGGCCTTCCTTGTGTGGCCGCCGTGTCGGGCCGTTCCTGCGCCTTCCGCACGGCCAGACTTACGCACGAAAGACAGGTGGAGAAAGCTGTCCGGCGATGGGTGCCAAGGTACGGCATCCGCGCCCATCGGTCACGCCGCGGCGCAGCAAGTCATGCGCTGCATGCAGATCCGTCTTGCGTCGCTGCCCCCTGTCCATTCGGAACCGCGCCCCCTATCTTTCTTTCAAGGCAGGGTTCCTCCTCCCTCCCTGTCTTGAAACGGTTGCCGTCGGCCTTTTCTCCTCCCTTGGTCCGACGCGATCCGCGGCGGCACTGCATCTCCTCCCTCAAGCAGTGTCGCCGCTTTTTACCATGATCCCTGCGTCGCGTAATGCCAGTCCCGTGCCATGGCAGAACGCCCCAACATGTCGAAAGGGGCTCCCGGCAAAGCCGAAAGCCCCTCCTTATTGGCGGTGGGCGGTGACACACGAGCCCGCGCCCCCATGCAGCCGACATGATATCCGCAACACGCTCCTCCCAGCGTGAGCGGATCACCCCGCGCTCTGAAGATACTCGTCTTCGAGCCGGGCACGCGCCGAGGCGCGTCGTCGGTGCATGGAGGGGGCCGCGCGCATCACCTGCCTCCAGCCCGCCAATCCGGCAGCCAGTCCTGCAAGGCACAGCACGAAGGTCATGACATGGGTCGGACGGTCCCCCAGAACGCCCGACAGCGCCATGAAGCCAAAGATCCAGAAGGCCGTGAAGCCGACGACGCAGAAAATGGCCCATAATTTTCGCATGTCTTGTTTTCCCTGCCAATCTACTCGGCGTGCTGCGACAGGATGGCGCGAGACCTACATGCCCGAGCAGACCCGGTGGCGTCAAGTGTATATGGTCTATGCAGTTTTTTCTGCAGCGCAGCAAAATTCGCCGGGTGCGCACAGCCAAAAACAACGACATTCCGGGGCTCTTTCGGCGCATGCAGCACCAAAATCGTATGGATTGTGCACACGCACACTTTTCGGCCGCGTCGATGGAAGGGGCGTTCGATTCGACCCGGGCGACATCCGGGTCAGATCACGTCTTCCTCGGCGGCGCCCGGTGCAATGCCAAGCGCCTCCAGCCCGCTTTCAAGGTACTCGGCAAGCATGGGCGTTCCGGCAAGATACGCCTCGGTCGCGTTGGTCGCTTCCTGCTCCGCCGTGGCATAGGCTTCCTCGTAATCCTCGGCGTCGAAGCTTTCGCGGCCGATCCACATCACCGCAACAAGACTGTATTGTTCTTCCTCGGTCAGGTTGGCGATGAAATCCTTGAGTTCGCGCATGGCCTGCGACCCGGCGGCAGGGTCGCGCATCCCGTCATGGGCACCGACGACCGTCGCCTCGTCGATTTCCCGCGCGAGCAGGATCACCTGCGCAATGGTGCCCGCGTGTATTTCCGGCATCTGCATCTCTCCCGTGTCGCGCAGCCTTGTCGGCGAGATCATGCGTGCCAGACGCGCCCGGCGCAAGCCGCAGCAATCATGCACCCCGCGCGCCGAACAGGCGCACGTACAGGAATTCGGGAAGCAGGCGACTGAGGCGGAACACGGTCGAGAACATCCATGGGAAATCCACCGCGAAACGGTCGCTTTCCATATGTTTCAGCATGGCGCGCGCCGCGGCGTCCGGTTCCATCAGGAACGGCATCTTGAAATCGTTCTTGTCGGTCAGCCGCGTGCGGATGAAACCGGGGTTGGCAAGTTGCACGTCCACACCCGTGTGGTGCAGATCGCAATGCATGCTTTCGGCCAGCGACATGATCGCGGCCTTGCTGGCACCGTAGCCGATGGCCCCCGGCAAGCCCCGGTACGCGGACAGGCTGCCGGTCAGCACGATATGCCCGCCGCCCCGTGCCAGCATCTGCGGCAGCACCGCCCCGACCGCGTGAATGGCCCCGTTGACGTTCACGGTGATCATCTGCGCGGCGCGGGCGCTGTCCCAGTCGATGGCCTTCATCGGCCAGTAGACCCCCGCAAGATAGACAAGCCCGTCGATACGCCCCAGTTGCGCCGCCGCATCTGCCACCTGGTCGGGGTCGGTGGCGTCCATGGGCAGGATCTGCGACTGGCCGGGCAATTCGGCCGCAAGTGCCGCCAGCGTGCCACCATCCCGCGCCGACAGGATCAGGTCGGCCCCGGCGGCGCTCATGCGATGGGCCAGCGCACGCCCCAGCCCTTCGGACGCCCCCACGAGCCAATAGCGCTTGCCGACCCATTCCCGTTTCATTCCGCGGCAAGCCTTTCGGCTTCGGCGGCATCGACCGGGCGCATCGTGGCGACCAGTTCGGCCACCCGCACGCCGAACTTGCGGAATTCGCTGCGGTTGATGATCGTGCCGTTTTCCATCAGATACATCCAGTCCGTCACTTGAAGCGCATGCCCGCCCGAGCTTTCGGGCAGGCGGATCGTGTACCGCAGCATCACGCCCGCCCCTTTCTGCACGCCAACGCCCTTGCCGACAAGGTCCGGCGCGGTCGCCGTGATCGACCCGCCCGGACCGACCGTCAGCACCCAGGCACGATCCTGCACGGCACCGCTGTCATAGCGGAACTTTTCGGTCATGGTGCCCGTGTCACCATTCCAATCGGCCTGCATCTGCGCCACGAACCGCGCCGCGACACGGCCGGTCGGGCCGTAGATCACGCCTTCGCTGGCGATCGGCCCGTTCAGGCGCTTGCGAATGTCGAACGCGGGTCCCTGCCCCGCGTAGTCGTCGGGCGATTGCGCCTGAAACCCGACGAAACGCCGGGCCAACAGGTGGCCAAGACCCGCAAGGATGGCTCCAAGAGCAATGTAGAACAGAACGTCCATGGTCTAGCTCTCCTCCAGCTTGGTCGCGGCCAGAAGCCCGATGGCGACCAGTTTCAGAACGCAGGGAACGAGCGCATAAAGCAGCGTCAGCCGCCACAGGGCCGCGTCGCTGTTGTCGCCCCCCACAGTGAACCCGCCGGCTTCGAGCAGCGGCAAGAGCGACGCCGCCGCCAGCGCGAGGGTAAATTTCGACACCAGCGACCAAAGCCCGAAGCCCTGCCCCCCGGCGGGTGAGATATCGGCCATGCGCCGCGCGAACAGGGCGGGCAGAAGCGTCAGGTCTGCACCAATGGTGGCGCCCGACAGCACACAGACAATGGCAAACGGCACGATATCGCCAGACGCCAGCGTCAGCACCGTCGCGAAACTGGCGATCGCCAGCACCATCGCCCAGAGCAGCGCGCGCTTTGCCCCGATCCGACCGGCCAGCCAGCCCCAGCCGGGTGCCGATACGGCGGCAGCGAGAAAGAACAGAACCAGAAGCGGCCCTTCCCAGCCCGGCGCGTCCAGCCGACTTTCGACATAGAACAGGAACAGGGTCGAACTGACGGCCAGCGGGGCCGCGTTCACCAGCGCAAGGAACAGCAACCGCCGCGCAACGTGGTCCCGCAGGATCGCCGCGATCGGCGTCGGGTCGTCGCGTTGCACCGGCCCGCGCCATTCGGGGGCCATGGCCAGCGCGGCGATCACCGCCACCGCGGCGAAGGCCCATGCGAACACCGCCTCGGGTGTGGCCGACACGCCCGCCAGCAGCGTAGGCGCGACGGCGGCAAGACACACGCCGGTCAGCGCGCCGCTTTCGCGCCAGGCCGCCAGATGCACATGCCCGCCGGACAGGCTGGCAGCCTTGGTGACGCCTTGGGCGTAGAACGTGATCGTCAGGAAACTGAAGGCGCTGAACAGCCCCGTCACCGTCAGCGCGAACCACAGGACCGGCGACACGGGCGGGGCGACCGCGAACAGCCCCAGCATGGACAGCGCCAGAACCGCCACCCCCAGGCTCACCGCCAGCCCCCGCATGCGGTGCAGGCGTTCGGACACCCAGCCGAGCAGTGGGTCCTGCACCACGTCGAACAGCCGCAATCCGAACAGGACAGCCCCCAGCAGCGTCAGGCTGACGCCGTAGGTGTCGGCGAAGAACTTCGGCGCGTAGATGTAGATCGGCAGCCCCGCCCCCGACAGCACGCCGCCAAACAGCGCCCACGCGGGCAGGCGCGCGCCGGGCGCGGGCAGGGTCCCGGCCTTCACCGGGACACCTCGTCGGCGGGGGGCGCGGGGCGCGCGTGCCAGCGGGCACCCTTCCACCACAGCACCACCGCCTGCCAGTGGATCAGCCCGAGCACCCGGCGCGACCCGAACGGCCGCCGCAGCGCCGCGCGCAGGATCGCCCCATCGGTCAGCCGCCCGCGCCGCCCGGTCAGGGTGGCATAAAGCCGCTCGCCGTTCGGGATGCGGTAGTCGATCCACACGCCGACCCGGTCCGAGCGGATGTCGAAGCGAAAGACGTAATCACCGCCCACCGGCTGGAACGGCGAGACATGGAAAATCTTGGCCGCGTGCAACCGTTCGTGCCGGGTGATCGGGCGCTGGTCGGGGTGGTGGCAAAGATAAGAATGACGGTCCCCGAAGGTGTTCGACACCTCGGCGATGACCGCCCGCAGCGTGCCGTCCTTGCCGTGACACAGCCAGAAGCTGACCGGGTTGAACACGTGGCCCAGCACGCGCGGTTGTGCCAGTAGCCAGATCGGCCCGTCGCAGCGGTCAAGCTGGTGGGCTTCCACCACCTCGTGCGCCCAGGCCACGCCCCGCCCCTGCCCCGGCGGGCCGCCGTGGTCGCGGTCGTGCAGCGCCGTCAGGTTGCCCCGGTTGCGCGAGAACAGTCGCGGCCCCGCGGCCCGGTCGGGATCGAGCAGAATGTAGTCCACCGAGTAGCGGAACGCGTTGTCGATCCGCCCCTTGCGCCCGTGATAGGTCGCGCCGCGCACATGATCCACGCCTGCCAAATCCACGCCTGCCAAGGTCACGCCGCAAGTACCCCCGCCCGGTCCGAGATCACATTGACAACGTCCATCGCCGTGGCCAGCCCGTCTTCGTGAAACCCGTTACGCATCCACGCGCCGCAGAACCATGTGTTGCGATGGCCGTTCAGGGTCGCCACCGCTCGCTGCGACGCCGCCATGCCCAGATCATAGACCGGATGGGCGAACTGCACCGTGTCATACACCTTGGACGGGTCGATCTCGCGCGTGGCGTTCAGCGTCACGAACAACGGATCGTCCTTCGGGATCGGTTGGAGCGAATTCATCCAGTAGGTCAGCCCGATGTGGTCGCGCCCGCCCAGCCCCTCGGCATAGTTCCACGACGCCCAGCAGCGCCGCCGCACCGGCATCAGGCTGTCGTCGCAGTGCAGAACTGCGGTGTTCGGCTGGTACCGCACTCCGGCCAGCGCCGCACGTTCCACCCCGTCGGCATCGCCCAGCATCCGCAGGCTGACGTCTCCGTGCGTGGCGAGGATCACGTGATCGAAGGCCTCCCACTCGCTACCCTCGGGCTTCACGCGGACACCGGCTCCGCCGCGTTCCACCCGCGCGATGGGCGCGCCAAGCCGGATGACGACACCGCGGGCGCGCATGGCCGCTTCCAGCCTGCGGACATATTCGATGGACCCGCCGCGCACCGTGTACCACTGGTGCTGTCCGGTCGCGCCAAGCAAGGCATGGTTTCGGAAGAAACGCACCATCGCGGCAGCGGGGAAATCGAGGATGTCGCGTTCCGGCATGGACCAGATCGCCCCCGAGAACGGCAGCAGGTAGTGGTCGCGGAACCGGCTGCCGCTGCCCAACCGGTCCAGCAGGTCACGGATCGTCAGCCTTTCGTCCTGCGCCAGCGCCTCGGCCTGCGCGTTGAACTTGAAGATATCGCGCAGCATGCCCAGAAATCCGGGGCTGATCGCGTTGCGCCGCCGCCCGAACAGGGAATTGATCGTGTCGATGGCGTATTCGATTCGACCGCCGTCGATCGACGCCGCAAAGGTCATCTTGCTGTCGGCGATCGGCACATCCAGTTCCGCAAAGAGCGCCGTAAGGTGCGGATAGGTCGCGTAGTTGAACACGATGAAGCCGGTATCCACGGGCTGATCCCCCCGCTTGCCCGCAACCACCGTGCGGGCATGGCCACCCAGCCGCGGCTCGGCTTCGAACAGGGTCACGTCATGATACTGCCCAAGCCGGTACGCAGCCCCCATCCCCGAAATACCCGCGCCGATCACGGCCACCCGCAAGGGGACCCCACCTGTCGTGTCGTATGGCATGCCTACCCCGTCCGATTATCATTCCCTGTTGTCAGAGATACGCCGAACCGGCACAAGCGGATGACTAACGCCCCCACCGGCGACTGCTGTGCCAAGTTGCCACGCACGCCGATCGGGCGGGAACGTAAACATCACAGGTCGAGTGATCCACTTCGGACCTCCGACGCTATATATCTCGAAATAGTGAGAGTGGCATCCCGGCGGACGCTAGACCCATGGCGTGCAACACATATGTTGCGACACGACATGCAGCGCTGCGGCTTGGGGCCTGAAGGTGACGATCAACGACACACGGGACGCGGAATGGGCGGGCTGCATCGCGCGGATATGCGCAGCACAGGACGAAGCAGCCTTCGTTGCGCTGTTCGAACACTTCGCGCCGCGGGTGAAGGGATTTTTGATGAAGTCGGGAGCGTCGGACACGATGGCCGAGGAATGCGCGCAGGACGTGATGGCGACGATTTGGCAAAAGGCCCACCAGTTCGACCCGACGCGGGCCAGCGTTGCGACATGGATCTTCACCATCGCGCGCAACCGCAAGATCGACATGCTGCGCCGCCAGCGGCGCCCGGAGCCCGACGACCTGCCGTGGGGACCAGAAGAAGAACCGGATCAGGCGGATATCCTGGTTCTGCAACAGGAAAGCGAACGGCTTGCCGAAGCGTTGAAACGGCTTCCGGACAAGCAGCGCGCTTTGGTCGAGCGAGCCTATTACGGTGACCTGTCGCACAGCGAAATCGCCGCAGAGACAGGATTGCCGCTGGGCACGATCAAGTCGCGGATTAGATTGGCGTTGGAACGGCTGCGGCACGAGATGAAATGAGATTGACATGGCGGTAACACATCATATCGGCGACGAATTCCTGATGGCCTACGCCGCAGGGATTCTGCCCGAAGCTTTCAGCGTGGTGGTCGCGGCGCATGTGTCCCTGTCGGATGACAGCCGCGCGCGGCTGGGTGCCTATGACAGCGTCGGCGGCGCCGTGCTCGACACCGTGAAACCTGCGGAGATGGGCGATGCGGCGCTGGCGGCGACGCTGGCGCGGATCAAGGGACATGCACCAACCGCGCGGATGCCGGCACCCCGCCGGAAGCCTGGCATCCTGCCCGAAGCGGTGCAGCGGTATGTGGGCGGCGATGTGGATGCAGTGGCGTGGCGGAACGTCGGGCGCGGCGTGAAGCAGGCCATCCTGCCCACGAAGGACGAGGCGCGGGTGCGGCTGTTGTACATCCCCAGCGGTATGGCGATGCCCGACCACAGCCATCGGGGCACCGAAATGACGCTGGTCCTGCAAGGGGCATACCGCGACGCGGACGGCGCGTTCCATCGCGGCGACATCGAGGTCGCGGATGAAGCCGTGCAGCACACGCCGATCGCCTTCGGGCCCGAAGACTGCATCTGCCTCGCCGCCACCGACGCGCGCCTTCGGTTCACGTCGGTGCTGCCACGGCTGGCGCAACCCTTCCTGCGGATCTGAGGTCAGCCCGCCCGTTCGACGGAGGCAGGTGCGGCGGCAGGTGCGGCGGCTGTTTCTGAAATGTCCGCGAAATCGAACGCGTCCATGCGCTGCGCGCGTCGCCCGGCCTTCTCGGCGGAAATGCGGATTTCGGCGATGTCCTTCTGGGCCTGCCCGAAATGGCGGTCCAGATTTTCCACCCGCCCGACAAGCCGGTCGATATCCACGCCGAGCAGGTGCAGCTCGCGCCGGATCAGTCCGGCCTGCGCGCGCATCCGCACGTCTTTCAGAACCGAGCGCAGGGTGTTGAGCGTCGCCATGCAGGTCGTCGGCGACACGAGCCACACCCGCGCCGCGAAGCCTTCGCGCACCAGTTCGCCGAACCGGGCATGGAGTTCGGAATAGACCGCCTCGGAAGGTACGAACATCAGCGCGCCATCGGCGGTTTCGCCCTCGATGATGTATTTCTCGGCAATCGCCCGGATATGCCGCCGCACCGCCATCCGCAGGTCGCGCGCCGCCTGCGTGCGTTCATGCTCCGTATCGGCGGCGATCAGCGCCGCATAGGGTTCCAGCGGGAACTTGCTGTCGATCACCAAGGGACCCGGCGGCTGCGGCAGGTGGATCAGGCAATCGGCCCGCTTGCCGTTGCTCAGGGTCGCCTGCATCGTGAAGGCGTCGGGCGGCAGCGCCTTGCCCACGATGTCATGCAACTGGATTTCCCCGAACGCCCCGCGCGCCTGCTTGTTCGACAGGATATCCTGCAACCCCAGCACGTTGCCCGAAAGCTTCTCGATGTTGGCCTGGGCGCGGTCGATGGTTTCCAGCCGCGTCTGCAACTCGCCAAGGCTGCGGGCGGTGCGCGTGGCCGATCCGTGCAGGCTGTCGCCCATGGCCCGCGTGACCTCGGCCAGCCGCGCCTCCATCGCCGCCAGCGTCGCGGCCTGGGCGCGGGCCTGCGCCTCGCCCACCTGTGTCAGCCCGCCCGACAGGCGCTGCTGCGCGTCACTCACGTCTTCCACACGCCGCGCCATGGCGGACAGGTGCTGCGCCAGCGGTTCGACCATGCGGGCGGACCGCGCCTGACCACGCAGCGCCAGCAGGATCAGGACCACCAGCAGCAGCGCCACACCCGCCGCTGCCAGAACGGCCATCCCGACCGGGTCGGCGGGGTCGATCCGCCACGGCCCCAGCGCGATCATGTGCGCCCGAACAGCCGTTCGATATCGGCCAATTTGAGTTCGACATAGGTCGGCCGCCCGTGGTTGCACTGGCCCGACAGGGGCGTCGCCTCCATCTCGCGCAAAAGCGCGTTCATCTCGTCCGCGCCCATGCGCCGCCCCGACCGCACCGAGCCATGACAGGCCATGCGCGACAGTACCGCGTCGATGCGCGATTCCAGCCGGTCGCTCGCCCCAAGGTCCGCGAGTTCGTCCGCGATGTCATGCAACAACCCCGCCGCGTCCACCAGCCCGAGGATCGCCGGGGTTTCCCGCACCGCGACCGTGCCTGGCCCGAAAGGTTCCACCACAAGACCCAGCCCCGCCAAGGCGTCGGCATGGTCGAGGATCAGGGCGGCGGCATCCCCCATCGGCACGATGTCGGGGATCAGCAGCGCCTGAGCAGCCACGCCGGTGGACCCGCGCTGCGCCTTGAGCCGTTCATAGACCAGCCGTTCGTGCGCGGCGTGCTGGTCCACGATCACCATTCCATCGGCGGTCTGGGCGATGATGTAGTTTTCATGCACCTGCGCCCGTGCGGCCCCCAGCGGGCGGGCCCCTGCGTCACCGTCTGCGCCGGCCGGGTCGTATCGCGCGGACGGGACCGCCGTTTCCGCGAACCCCGCCGGAACGGGCGCCTGTACCGCATAGCCCGCAGACCGCGCCCCTGCACCGGGCCGGTCCATCTGATAGATGCGCCCTCCCGAAAGCTCGGGCCGCATGGCGCCAAGCGTTGCCCCTGCCACGGTGGAGGATGCCCGATGCCCGGCTTCCGCCAAGGCATGGCGCAGGGCCGACACGATCAACCCGCGCACGAGGCCGGGATCACGGAACCGCACCTCGGCCTTGGCCGGATGCACGTTGACATCCACCAGCACCGGGTCGCAGTCTAGGAACAGCGCCGCTGCGGGGTGCCGGTCGCGCGCCAGCACGTCCGCATAGGCCGCCCGCAGCGCCCCGATCAGCAGCCTGTCGCGCACCGGGCGGCCATTGACGAACAGGTGCTGCGCCACCGCCGCCCCGCGCGACCAGGTCGGCAGGGCCGCCAACCCGCGCAGGTGGAACCCCTCGCGCGCCGCATCGATCCGAAGCGCATTGTCCACGAAGTCGCGCCCCATGATCCGGCCAAGCCGCCCGTCGAGCGCCCGCCACAGATCGCCGCTTTCGGGATCGGCGCGCAACACCACGCGGCCTTCGCCGCCGCCAGTGAGATCGCGCAGGACAAACCCGACGAAGGGCTCTGCCATCGCCAGCCGCTTGACCACATCGGCAATCGCCTGCGCCTCGGCCCGGTCACTTCGCAGGAATTTCAGCCGCGCGGGCGTCGCGTGAAAAAGGTCGCGCAGCTCGACCACCGTGCCCGCGCGCAGCGCCGCCGGGCGCACGTCGCCCTGCCGCCCGCCGGAAACCGCGATGCTGGCAGCGTCGCCCCCGGCGTGACGGCTTGTGAGCGTCAGCCGCCCGACCGCGCCGAGCGACGCCAGCGCCTCCCCCCGGAAGCCGAAGCTGTGGATGTTCAGCAGGTCCGACCCGTCGATCTTGGACGTGGCATGCCGCGCCAGAGCAAGCGGCAGCTCTGCGGCGGGGATGCCGTGCCCGTCGTCGGTGACGCGCAGCAGGGTGCGCCCACCATCGGCAAATGCCACCTCGATCCGCCGTGCACCTGCATCGAGCGCGTTTTCGACAAGCTCCTTGACGGCGGATGCCGGGCGTTCCACGACCTCACCCGCCGCGATCCGGTTGATCACGGCCTCGGAAAGCTGCGCAATTCGCGGTGTGACTGCGCCGATGTTGGGGTCTGATGCCTGCATGACACCAGACCTAGCACGACACCGGGCGATTCACTAGGGCGGATCAGTTCCCGGCGGTCAGCCCGACCGGTTGCCCGACGACAAAGAAAGTCAGCGCGTCGGGGTCGAGCAGGTCGGCCGCCACACGGCGCACATCGTCCATAGTGACCGCAGCCACCTTGTCGTTGCGCGTCGTGATGTACGCGGGCGTCAATCCGTCGAGCTGCATCCCGACCATGATGTTCGCGATCGCGGCGTTGCTGTCGAAGCGCAGGGGATAGCCCCCGATCAAATAGGTCTTCGCGGCCTCGACCTCGGCCTCGGTCGGGCCTTCGGCGGCCATGCGCGCCCATTCAGCGCGCACGACATCCACCGTTTCAGCGGCACGCGCATTCGCGGTGGATGCGCCACCGACATACAGGTCCGCGTTGTCCTTCGTGTTCAGGTAGGAATAGATGCCATAGGTCAGCCCCCGCTTCACCCGGACCTCCTCGGTCAGGCGCGACCCGAACCCGCCGCCGCCAAGGATGTGGTTCAGCACGAAGGCCGCGAAGAAATCGGGGTCGTGGCGCCCGATGCCGGGCTGACCGAAGCTGATGACCGACTGCGGCGTTGCAAAATCGATCACGGTGGTGCCCCCGTCGAATGTCACCTCCGCCGGGCCGGGCAGGTCCGCGCCCGTCGCGGGCAGATCGCCCAGCACCCGGTCGATCAGCGCGGCCAGTTCCTCGGGCGAAATGTCCCCCGCCGCCGCCACATGCACCCGGTCGCGCGCCAGCGCAGCCTTGTGCGCCGCGACCAGATCATCGCGGGTCAGCGCCGCCACGCTGTCCACGGTGCCGTTGCCAGGCCACGCGTACGGATGATCGCCGTAAACCGCCGCCGCAAAGGCGCGCCCGACGATGGCATTCGGGTCCTCGGCGTCCGACCGCAGGCCGGACAGGACCTGTGCGCGCACCCGTTCGATGGCGTCGTCATCGAAACGCGGCGCCACCAGTGCGGCGCGCAGCAGGTCCGCTGCCGCGTCGCGCGTGTCGCTCAGGAAGCGCGCCGAAATACTGACGCTGTCGTCGCTCGCGTTGAACCGAAAGCTTGCGGCCAGATCGTCGCGCGCGGCGGCGAAGGCGCGAGCGTCCATGTCGGCGGCTCCTTCCTCCAGCAACCCGGTCATCAGGTTCACCGCACCGATCTTGTCCGCGGCATCCAGCGCCGTTCCGCCCCGGAACACGATCTCAAGCGCCACGAAGGGGATCGCCGGTTCCTCCACCAGCCACGCGGTGGTGCCGCCGGGCGTTTCGATCACCTGGATGTCGATGTCGGCGGCGGCAGGGCCCGCCAACGCGGCTGCGGCCAGTGCAGCAAAAAGGATACGCGGGATCATTGAACAACCTCTGCGGCTTCGGAAGGTTCGGGCGCGGTCAGCCAGCCGGTCACGGATACCTGCGGGCGCAGCACGTCGCGGGCCGCCGCCACGATCTCGTCGGCGGTCACGTCCTGGATCAGCGCGGGCCATTCGGCCACGTCCTCCAGCGTCAAGCCGCTGGTCAGGGCCACGCCATAGCGCCGGGCGCGCCGATCGATGTCATCCATGCCGTAGATTTCGTCTGCCGCATACTGGCGCTTGAGCCGATCCAGCTTGGCCGCGTCAACGCCCGATTCCATGAAATCTTGCAGCGCCGCGTCCAGTTCCGCCTCGATCTCGGCAAGGCTGACGCCCGCGCGCGGAACGACCGTCACGTTGAAGGTCGTCGCATCCAGCGAGGTGCCACCATACCAAGCGCCCGTATACACGGCATTGCCGGACCCGAACTGCATCCGTTCCGACAGGAAACTGTCGGTGCCGCTGCCAAGGAGATCGGACAAAAGCGTCAGGGCCGCCGCTTGCCGCTGGTCGCCCGCGTTGCGTTCCGGTGCGAGATAGCTGCGGGCAACGTAGGGCTGCGCCACGCGCGGGTCTTCCAGCACCACCCGGCGCGCAGTCCGTTGCGGCGGCTCGGCCGGGCGCGCCCGTTCGGTGATGGCCGGGTTCGCTGGGATCGGGCCGTAATGCCGTTCGGCCAGCGCACGCACCGCGTCCGGCGTCACGTCGCCGGCCACGATCAGGATCGCGTTGTTGGGCGCGTAATGGGCGCGGTAGAACGCGATCGCAGCTTCGGTATCGAGTTGCTCCATCTCGTGCCGCCAGCCGATGATGGGCACACCGTAGCGGTGGTTGAGGTACTGCGCCGCGTCCATTTCTTCCCGCAGCAGGGAGCCGGGGTCACTGTCCGTGCGTTGCGCGCGTTCTTCGAGGATCACATCGCGTTCCGGCAGCGCCACGTCATCCGTCAGAACGAGCCCGGTCATCCGGTCCGCTTCCATCGCCATCATGTCGGGCAGCAGATCGGCCGCGACCCGCTGGAAATACGCGGTGTAATCCCACGATGTGAAGGCGTTGTCGTTTCCGCCGTTGGCCCGCACCACTTCGGAAAACGCGCCGGGGGCCATGGTGTCCGTGCCCTTGAACATCAGGTGTTCGAGGTAATGTGCGATGCCTGACACGCCCGGCGGTTCGTCCGCGGCACCCGTGCGGTACCAGACCATGTGCACGACCGCAGGCGCGCGGTGATCCTCGATCACGACAACGTCCATGCCATTGTCGAGCCGGAACTGGGTGACACCCGCATCCGGGGATGCGACGGCGGCGAGGGGGGCAAAGACGACGGCCAGCGTGGCAATCAGTCGGGGCAATCGGGGCATGAACGACATAGGTGCGATCCTCCGTGAGTGCCACAGATACGTCAGCCCTTGCGGCGCGCAAGCCCGCACGCGGTTTCGTGACCGTCCCGACGGTACCAAATGCCGCGTCGCAGGCCCGGCGGACTGGTCGTTATGGACGCAAAGCCGCGGGCGGTGCCGTCGGCGTGGGCACGCCCGCCCCCGCAAGCCGCGCGCGTTCGGCCTGCTGGTCCAGCGCCTGCCCGGCATAGGTCGCGAAGTACCGGTTGACGTTGAACACGCGTTCCATGACGCGCCCCGGATTGGCCTGCCGGAACGCAAGGTCCTCGGCCGCAAGCGTGGCACGAATGTCGGGGTCGCGCCCGAAGCGCGACACATGGGCCAGCAACGCCGCATCCCCTGTGGCACCTGCACCGGGTCGCCCGCCCAGTGCCACGATGGCATCGTCCAGCGGCGTCTGGTCGGCACGGTTCGCCATCCCCGGCGCGGGCGGTGGCAAGGCGGCAAGATCGGGCGGGGTTTCCAGCGGCTTCGCGGGCACCACAAGAAATTCGCTGGGCTCGCGGCTGCCGGGAAAGCGCATCAACTGCGGATCCGACGCGCTGCAGGCCGCCAGCAAACCGGGCAGAAGCAGCATCGACAGGGGCACACGCAGGGTCACGGAACTATCCTTGGTTCGGGGTCGGGTTGCGGCCCCGTGTCTAGCGCAGGTGGCACGGAACGTCACCGGGTCTTTTCCGGGTCAGCCCAGATCACCAGCGCGATGGCGCCGCCGAAGACGCCGATATCGGCAATGTTGAAGGCGAAGGGGTTCACGACCCCGCAGCACGACATGTTCAGGAAATCCGCGACCGCGCCATAGATCACCCGGTCCAGCACGTTTCCCAGCGCCCCGCCCACCAGCGCGCCCGCCGCGACCATCGTCACCGGGCGCCCGTCCCGCCGGGCAAAGCGGATCACCCAGGCGCAAATCCCCAACGCCAGCGTGATCAGCACCCAGCGCACAGCGACGGGATGCCCGGCGAACAGGCCGAAATTCACGCCTTCGTTCCAGCCCATGCGAAAGTTCAGCACGGGCGGCAGCACGTCGATGGCCAGCCGGTGCTTCAGACCCAGCCAGTGGACCACGGCCCACTTGCTCCCCTGGTCCAGCGCGAAGACGACGAGCGCCGCGATGACAAGCCCGCGCATCGGCGTCAGTGCCGGAAATGGCGCATGCCGGTGAAGACCATGGCCAGCCCCGCATCGTCGGCGGCCGCGATCACCTCGGCGTCGCGCACGGACCCGCCGGGCTGGATCACCGCCACAGCCCCGGCCTCTGCCGCCGTCAGCAGACCGTCCGCGAAGGGAAAGAACGCATCCGACGCCACCACCGACCCATGGGTCGGCGGCACCGGCAGGCCCAGTGCTTCGGCCATGTCCTGCGCCTTGCGGGCGGCGATCCGGGTGCTGTCCACGCGGCTCATCTGCCCGGCACCCACGCCCACCGTGGCCCCGTCCCTGGCATAGACGATGGCGTTCGACTTCACGTGCTTGGCCACGCGCCACGCGAACATGAGGTCCGCCAGTTCTGCCGCGGTGGGCGCGCGCCGCGTCACCACCTTCAGATCACCCGCGCCGATCCGCCCGGTGTCCTTGTCCTGCACCAGAAACCCGCCCGACACCTGCCGCCATGTGCGCTGGGGTGCTGTCGGATCGGGCAGGCCATCGGTCGTCAGCAGGCGCAGGTTCTTCTTCGCCGCGAACACCGCGCGGGCAGCGTCATCCGCGCCAGGCGCGATCACCACCTCGGTGAAGATACCGCTGATCGCCTCGGCCGTGGGACCGTCCAGCGGCATGTTCAGCGCGATGATCCCGCCGAAGGCCGAGGTCCGGTCGCAGTCGAACGCCCGCGCGTATGCCTCCGCCAGGGTCGCCCCGCGCGCCACGCCGCAGGGATTCGCGTGCTTGACGATCACGCAGGCCGGTCCATCCGCAGGCGGGAATTCGGCCACCAGTTCGAACGCCGCATCGGTGTCGTTGATATTGTTGTAGGACAGTTCCTTGCCCTGATGCTGCGCCGCCGTCGCGACGCCCGGCCGGTCGCTGCCATCGGTGTAGAACGCCGCCGCCTGATGCGGGTTTTCCCCGTACCGCAGGGACTGTGCCAGCGTCGCGGCGACCGCCCGCCGCCGCGGCGTGGCGTCCCCGATGGCCCCCGCCATCCATGTCGACACCGCCGCGTCATAGGCCGCCGTGCGCGCATAGGCCACCTGCGCCAGCCGCTGCCGCAACGCCAGATCGGTGCCGCCCGCCGCGACCGCCGCCTGCACCGCCGCATAGTCCTCCGGGTCGACCACCACGGCCACATGGGCATGGTTCTTGGCCGCCGCGCGGATCATCGCGGGGCCACCGATGTCGATGTTCTCGATACAGGTGGCATGATCGCTGCCACCCGCCACGGTCGCTTCGAACGGATAAAGGTTCACCACCAGAAGATCGATCGCCCCGATCCCGTGCGCCGCCATGGCCGCCACATGCTCGGGATTGTCGCGCAGCGCCAGCAGCCCGCCATGCACCGCCGGGTGCAGCGTCTTGACCCGTCCGTCCATCATTTCCGGGAAACCCGTCACTTCCGCCACGTCGGTCACCGCCAACCCCGCCGCGCGCAGCGCCCGCGCCGTGCCGCCGGTGGACAGAAGCCGGACGCCCGCCCCCGCCAGCGCTGTCGCGAACTCCACAAGCCCGGTCTTGTCCGACACGGACAACAGGGCGGTGGCGATGGGGGTGCGGTCTGTCATGGGTCTCTGATCCTTGGTTCAGGTGTCGGGCGCGGCCCCGTCGCGCGGGTCGAACGCCGGTGTCGCGCGGTCACGGGTCAGCCGCCAGCGCAGGGTCAGCGTGGGGATGGTCATGCGCCCTGCAAGCACGATCTGACGGCAGACAACCGGTTCCGGGCGGGTTTTCTCCAGATAGACGCCGGGGTCAAGCCGGATCGTCGCGGCCCCTGCGTGGGTGAACATCCACGTGATCCGCCCCGCGAGACGCAGGGTGACGGCCCCCGTTGCCGGGTCGAGCGTACTGTCGACGTCCGGATGGAGGTGAAACCGCACCGCGAAGGGCACGCCGCCCTTGAGCCCGGCAAAACGCTGGCGGTCGGCCTCCGTCACGGCGCTGACCAGGTCTTCGCCGGACAGCGCGTCACCCGACAGCGACAGGTCAAGCCTGCGGGCATGGATCACACCGAACGCCGGACCGTAGCCATTGTGCGCGCCCACGACATGGGTATCGGGCACATCGGGGTCCAGCGTGGCTTCCACGTCCGTCGGTCCATCGCGCAGCACCATCCCCTCGCGCGTCTTGGCCAGCATGGCGCACGACCGCCCCCCCAGAACCAGCGTGGAATGGGAAGCGGTCTGGCGCGCGGCCTCCTGCCAGTCGGGACCGAATCCGACACCGCTGCCGATGCTGACGATCAGCGGCCTGCGCGCGACCGTCATCTCGAACCCCAGCATGCCGGCATGCGCGGTCAGGGGCGCATCCGCCGGCGGGCCAGCCATGTCGGCGATCACCGTGACCGGACCCCGCGCGAGCCGCGCATAGCCCATGGGCAGGTCGGGCGGGACCGCGCGCCGCGCCACGGATACCGCGCCTGTGCCGCGCAGCACCGCAAGCGCTGCGTCGATCCGCGCCGTGGGGCCAGCGCCACCGCCATGGAACCGTGCAAGTCCGCCATCGGCATGGCGCAGCGCCCGCAGCACCGGTGCCGCACGCCCCAGCGCGCGGGCATGTTCCGGGTGCGGCCCAAGGCCCGCATCAGCGAGCGCCAGCGCGGCTTCGGCCATGTGGCAGATCAGCAGGGCCAGCGTTTCCGGGCAACGGTCGGCGACCGCGCCGTCCGGGCCGATCTGCACGCGGGCCAGCCGGTCCAGCGCATCCTGCGCCCGTGCCAGAACGGCATCGCCCCCCTGCAAGCGCGCCGCCGCCGCGACCAGCCGAGCCGCGCAGACAAGCCCCGCCGCGCCGTCCGGCAGCGTCGCAAGCCGGGCGCGCGCCACGATCAGGTGACGCGCCGAGGCGCGTTCCATCCGGGCACGCGGCAGCGCATCCGCGCCGGACATCAGCCAGCCCGCATGCACCACCAGCCGGTCCAGCCGTGCTGCGACCAGGGGCAGCGTCCAGCCCGGCCCATGGCCATGCCCCTGCCCGGTGAACCACGCGGACACCCAGTCGCGCGCCAGCGCCCGCGCCGGGCCGGTTCCAAGCGCCGCAAGATCGTCGAGCCAGTCGAACCGCTGGCGTGCGGCCTCGAACGCGCGGGTCGGCGCAGGCAGATCCCACAGCGATCGACCCTCCGTGGCGATCGGACGGGCCCCGGCAAGACCGACAAGCCCCCTCACGAACGCGGCCCCCACATCCGGGTCTCCCGTGGTGGCAGGGGGCGGCTGCGTGAGCAGACGGGCGCGGCGCGTCCCATAGCCCGCGCGACGCGCGACCCAACGCCCCCGCCAACCGACCGGCTGCAGTTCGTCGCCACCCAGCATCGCCGTCATTCCGTACCCCTGCGCGCTCCGCCGTCACCTTAGTGCGGGATCCCGCCCGCTTGAAGCCCGTCCCGGCCGCCCCGCACCGATGCCGCAACCCGCCGCGCGAGCGCACAGGCGCACGGGTGCGCGCACGGTCACCAGGCCCACGGGTGCGCGCCCGGTCACGGTGCCGGTCGAACGGTCCACGCGCGTCGCGCGACCCGGTAGCGCCCTCCGTTTCGCGGTTCCGGCCGCGACCGGTCGCCCACGGACTGTCCAGCGGGTTCGGCCACGCGTCCGTCCGGAACACGTCCCGCACGCGGGATTGGCGGCGGTCTGCCTGCACGCAATGGGGTGTCGCGCCACGCCGCCCGAGGCCATGCGCCTTGCCCTTGCGGCGAACCGGGTCCGGCAACCCGGACCTGCGCCGACGACCACGGGCCTGCCCGCCACCAGGGCGCGCTTCAGCCCGGATCGACGGCCGCAGTGGGCCCGCGCCGGAACGCCGCGACGAAGAAGCCGTCCATCCCGCCGCGATCCGCCCAAAGGTCGGGCCGCAGCCGCAGCCCGGCCGCGCCTGTCCGCCATGCGGGATCAATGCCGGGTCGGTCCAGCGCGCCGGGATCGGGGATCAGGTCGGGGTGACGGGCCAGTGTCGCCGCGGCCTGTGCTTCGCCTTCGTCGGGCAGAAGCGAGCAGGTACAGACCACCAGCCGCCCGCCGGGCCGAACCAGCCGCACCGCCCGGTCGATCAGCGCCGCCTGCAGCGCGACCAGTGGCTTGATGTCGGCGGATTGCTTGACGAAGGGCAGATCGGGGTGGCGGCGGATCGTGCCGGTGGCACTGCAGGGCGCGTCCAGCAACACCGCGTCGAAGGGCCCGCCGTCCCAGGCCAGCGCGTCCGCGACGACGATGTCCGCCGCAAGCCCGGTGCGGGCGAGGTTGTCCCGCAGCCGCGCCAGCCGGGGGCCCGACATGTCCAGCGCCGTGACCCGCGCACCCGCCGCCGCCAGTTGCAGCGTCTTGCCGCCCGGAGCCGCGCACAGATCCAGAACGTGCTCGCCCGGCGCGGCCCCCAGCACCCGCGCGGGCAGCGCCGCCGCCGCGTCCTGCACCCAGAATGCCCCGGTGTCATAGCCCGGCAGCGCCGTCACCTGCACATGGCCCGACACCCGCACGCTGCCCGTGGGCAGAAGGTCGCCGCCCACCACATCGGCGAGCGCCGCAGGGTCGCCTCGCGCGGTCAGGTCCAGCGGCGGGGCTTCTGCCTGCACCGCTTCCATCGCGGCCGTGGCCTTGGCACCCCAGGCCGATTGCAGCCGCCCGCGCAGCCAGCCCGGCAGCCGCTGCGGCGGCAGGTCGCGCCAGCGTGCAGGCACCGCGTCGGCCACTTGGCGCAGGACCGCGTTCACCAGCCCCGCGTGATGGGCCGACTTGCGGTCGCGCCGGGCCAGCGCCACGGCGCAATCGACGACCGCGTGCGCGGCGCCGCCTTCGGCCAGTTCGCTCACGGCCAGACGGAGGATCGCGCGCACCGGAAGCGGCGGCGCCTTGCGCAGATGTGCGGCCAGCAGCCTGTCCGCCGGGTCCGCCCCTCGCAGCGCCGCGAGCGCAAGCCGCTGCGCCCGGGCGCGTTCGGGCGGGGGCAGGCCGGAAAGCGGACCATCCGGCGCCTCGGCCACCTGCGACAGGAGCGCGCCGTCCTGCCAGACGGCCAGCAGCAGCGCCAGTGCTGCGGCGCGCGCCCCGATGCCCGGCGGCCCGCCCGCACCCTGTGCGGCGCCCGTTTTCGCCTTGCCTGCCATGGTGCCTGCCTTGCCGCCTTGCCGTGTCACCTGCGCCTCCGCCAGCCCGCCGCGCTTGCAGCATGATCGGGGCGGCGTATATCACGCCCATCGGCCCCACAAGTCAGGAGCGCGCGACGATGACCGACGATCCCCGACCGAACCAGACCCCAAACGTCACAGGCACGGACGCGGAGACCGCCGGGCGCACCGACCTGCCCCCCGCCGCGCAGCGCGCCCTTGCCGAAGCCGAAGCCCGCCGCGCACGGGAGAAGGCACTCGCCCTGCCCCGCGAACTGGGCGGAAGGGACGGGCCGGAGCCGGTGCGCTTCGGCGACTGGGAGAAAAAGGGTATCGCCATCGACTTCTGACCCGTCTCGGCTCGGACGCGAACCTTGCCGAAGCCGGTGCCGCGCCGCACCGATGCGCCAAGCCCGACCCGGCCCCTCTGCGGTCGCGATCCGGTCGGGGTCCAGTCGGGGTCTGGGAGCGCGCGAAAGCGCGGTGATCGTCGCTTGGAAACGGCAGATACGCCCTTTGGTGCATGCAGCAATACGGACATGGAGCCCCCTCGGGGGTCGGATCATTCCAGCCGCAGGCTTGCCGAATCCCCGGTGCCCTTGTCCGACGTGAACCGCAGCGACCGGCCATCGCGGGCGACCTCCTGGCAGTTGTAGCCGAAGGACCGGTCGCCCCAGAACAGGTCGCGGCAGAAATAGTCGCCTTCCCACGTCCAGTTGCCCGACACGTCGCGGCCGAAGGCGCTGCCGACGATCTCGCCCTCGGGTGTGACCTTGAGCCGGATGCCCATCCGGGTCAGGTCCCCCTGGGTCACGATGCCGACGAATTCCGACCGATCGCGGATCTGTTCGTAATCGGCCAAGACCGGTGTCGCGAACACACCCAGCAGCGCGGCCATCGCGGCGGATCCTGTCAGATATCGCATGGTGCCCTCCATAATTCCAACTGTACGCCAACGCGATCCAGGCGGATCAGTTCCGACCACGCGGAGTTGCACGCGGAGTTGATCGCCCGGAAACCGGTCCGGGTCGCTGTCAGCGCAATCCGAGCACATCCACCATGTCGTATTCCCCCGGCGCGCGGCCCTGCCCCCACAACGCGGCCCGGATCGCGCCCCGCGCGAACACACTGCGGTCGCTGGCCACGTGGCGCAACACGATCCGTTCGCCGTCCGCCGCGAACAGCACGTCGTGTTCACCAACGATGTCGCCGCCCCGGATCGCCGAAAAGCCGATGGCACCGCGCGCCCGCGCGCCGGTGATCCCGTCCCGGCCCCGGTCTGCCACATCCGCCAGCGCCACGCCCCGGCCCGCCGCCGCGGCCTCCCCCAGCATCAGCGCGGTGCCTGAAGGCGCGTCAACCTTGTGGCGGTGGTGCGCCTCGATCACCTCGATATCGTAATCGGCGTCCAGCGCTGCCGCGACCTGCCGGGTGATCTGCACCAGAAGGTTGACCCCAAGGCTCATGTTCCCCGCCCGCACGATCACGGACCGGTCGGCTTGCGCCGCGAGGACGGCGAGATCGGCTCCGGTCATGCCCGTGGTGCCGATCACATGCACGATCCCGCGCCCCGCCACCGCCTGCGCCAGCGCCACGGTCGCCGCGGGCGCGGTGAAGTCGATCACCGCCTGCGCCCCGTCCAGCCCTGTTTCGTAATCATCGGTCACGGGCACGCCGCAAGGGGCACCGCCCATCGCCGCGCCCAGATCCTGACCGACCCACGGATGCCCGGGCCGTTCCAGCGCGCCGGTCAGCCGGGTCGCGGGATTGTCCTGCACGAGCCGCGCAAGCGTCTGCCCCATGCGCCCCGAAATGCCCGTGACCGCGATGCCCACCTGATCCGTCATTGTCCCGCTTCCCTTGCCGCGTTCCGTTCCGCGCGTCCGTAAGCCAGCGTGCCGCACTTGGCAAAGCCTGTTGCGGTGCACCGCATGTTCCCCTAATTGCGAACCATGGCCAAGCAGACACATCTTGACGGGTCCGGACCGTCGCATCGGCAACTGCGGGTGGGCGAATTGATACGGCGCACCCTGTCGGACGTTCTCATGCGCGGCGACGTGCACGACCCCGACCTGAACCGCATGTCGATCACCGTGGGCGAAGTGCGCACCAGTTCCGATCTCAAGGTCGCGACGGCTTTCGTGCTGCCCTTGGGCGGGCATGACGCCGAAGCGGCGCTGGCGGCCCTGCGGCGCAACAAGGCGGAATTGCGGCGGCTGGTGTCGAAAAGCCTGACCCTGAAATTCGCGCCCGACCTGCGGTTCGCCATCGACGATACCTTCGACCGGCTGGACGACACGCGCCGCCTGTTCGACCGGCCCGATGTGCGCCGCGACCTGGAAAAGCCAGACAGCCCCGACAGCCCCGACGCGGACAGTGGCGATGCGGGCGGCGGCGGCGACTGATGGGACGCGGGCGCAAGGGGCGCGACGTGTCCGGCTGGCTGGTGATCGACAAGCCCGCCGGGATCACGTCGAACGCCGTGGTGAACAAGGTCCGCTGGGCGTACGGCGCGAAGAAGGCGGGCCATGCGGGCACGCTTGACCCTGACGCGACGGGCGTGCTCGCCGTGGCCCTTGGGGAAGCGACCAAGACGGTGCCCTTCGTCACCGATGCGCTCAAGTGCTATACCTTCACCATGCGGCTGGGACAGGCCACGACCACCGACGACGCCGAAGGCGCGGTGATCGCCACGAGCGACATGCGCCCCGACGATGCCACGATCATCGCCGCGCTGCCCGGATTCACCGGCGACATCCAGCAGGTGCCGCCCCAGTTTTCCGCCGTGAAGGTCGACGGTCAGCGCGCCTATGCGCTGGCGCGCGCGGGCGAGGACCTCGATCTTGCGGCGCGGCCGCTTTACGTCGAAAGCCTGACGCTGCTCGACCGGCCCGACCCCGACCACGTCACGCTGGAGATGGTGTGCGGCAAGGGCGGCTACGTGCGGTCCATCGCCCGCGATCTGGGCGCAGTGCTGGGCTGCCTTGGCCATGTGCGCGACCTGCGCCGGGTGTGGTCCGGACCCTTCGACGCCGAAGCGGGCGTGACCATGGACCGAATCGAAACGCTGGCCGGGGATCGCGCCGCACTCGATGCGCTCCTGCTGCCGCTGGAAACGGGGCTTGCCGATCTGCCGGAACTGCCCTGCACCGCCGAAGGGGCCGCCAAGCTGCGCAACGGCAATCCCGGCATGGTTCTGTCGTCCCACGCCGAATACGGGGACGAGGCATGGGCATCGTTTGCGGGGCAACCCATCGCGGTGGGCATCTACAAGGCGGGCACGCTGCACCCGTCACGGGTCTTCAACCTGACCTGATCCCGCGCACATCATCGTGCGCGCAATATTCTTTCGAATCGGTTAGTGTCAAAGTGTCGCTGCGGCATCCGGCGCAGCGCAAGGCACACGAACGGGAGGATCGACATGGTTCAGACGATCGGAAATCCGCTGACATGGGGCGTCGGCGCCGTGCGCGCGGCGGGCGGCGGCATCGCCAGTGCCGCCAGCCACATGGGCGGGCGCGACACCGCCGACATCACGGTGCGCGACATCACCATGGATGACATCAAGGCCGCCCTGCGCGCGGGCGTCGACGATTTCACCAGCATGCGCAGCGATGTGATCTTCATCGTGTTGTTCTACCCGCTGATCGGGGCTTTTCTCGCCTATTCGGCGTTCAATGCGACGATGGTTCCCTATATCTTCCCGTTGGCGTCGGGTTTTGCGCTGCTCGGGCCGGTCGCCGCGACGGGCCTGTATGAAATGAGCCGTCGGCGGGAAGCCGGGCAGGACGTGTCCTGGGCCGATGCCTTTGCCCCGTTCCGCGCCCCGTCCTTCGGGGCGATCTTCGGGCTTGGGGTCTATCTTCTGGCGGTGTTCATGGTCTGGATGGCCGTGGCCGCACTCATCTACCGCGTGACCATGGGGACCATGCCGCCCGCATCGCCGCTGGAATTCTTCGGCAACGCGCTGACCACGCCCGCCGGCATTGCCATGGTCCTGATCGGCATCCCCGTCGGCGGCGTGTTCGCGCTCGGCGTTCTGGCACTGACGGTGGTGTCCTTTCCACTACTGGTGGACCGCAACGTGGGCCTGCCGCGCGCCGTTGTGACCTCGGTCGCCGTGGCGCGCCGCAATCCGCGCACCGTCATCGCATGGGGCCTGATCGTGGCTGCGCTCATGGTGGTGGGGTCGGCGCCCCTGTTCCTGGGACTGATCGTCGTGATGCCGGTGCTGGGGCACGCCACATGGCACCTGTATCGCCGGGCCGTCGTCGCGGGCTGACCGGCTGATCCGGCTTGCGGGGCGGCAGAACACAGGGCTATGCCGCCCCGATGATTACCCGGCATCATATCAAGGGCGACGCGCCCTCCACCGCGATCTATTCGCCTTGCGAGGCGTATCGCTACAGCCTGACCCGCATGTGGGACGCAAACCGACCCCGCGCGCTGTTCGTGATGCTCAACCCGTCCACAGCGACAGAGGTGCAGAACGACCCGACCGTCGAACGCTGCGAACGCCGCGCCCGCGCGCTTGGGTTCGGGGCGTTCCGGGTCTGCAACATCTTTGCCTTTCGCGCGACCGACCCGCGCGTGATGCGCGCACAGCCCGATCCGGTCGGCCCGGCGAACGACGCCGCGATCCTTGACGGTTGCGACTGGACCGATGCGGTGATCTGCGCCTGGGGCACTCACGGCGCGCATCTGGGACGCGGCCCGGCGGTGGCGGCGATGATCCGTGCCGCGGGCCGGGTTCCGCTGCATCTTGGCCTGTCAAGGAACGGGCACCCGAAGCACCCGCTCTACATCCCCTACAGCCAGCTGCCACTTCAATGGAATGACGCACCCCTGCGGGAGCGGTAAAGCCGCACCCCCTTTCCATCGGGCGCGATTCCCCGTATACGCCCCCATCCGGCATTGTGCCGGACCCTCCAAGGGCCTTGCTGGACGACATCCCGGCTTGCGCCGTCACCCCTCATCTCAAGGAGACCCCGATGTCGATCACGGTTGAAGAAAAGCAGCGTCTGCTCAAGGAATTTGCGACCAAGGAAGGCGACACCGGTTCGCCCGAGGTTCAGGTCGCGCTGCTCACGTCGCGCATCACCACGCTGACCGAGCATTTCAAGACGCACAAGAAGGACAACCATTCCCGCCGCGGCCTCTTGATGATGGTCGCACAGCGCCGGAAGCTTCTGGACTACCTGAACGGGAAGGACCCGGCACGGTACCAGGACCTGATCAAGCGTCTCGGCATCCGCCGCTGATCCCGGTCAACGCGCCCGCTGCGGCGCGTTTTCCTTTTGTGGGCCGCGGGCCACGCTGCTAGCCTGATCCCGCAGACCAGACCGACAGAACCGACAGGACGCGCGGGAAAGACCCGCGCTTTTTTGCAGACCGACTTTGCAGACCGACATGGGTCGCCCCCGCCGGGCCTCACGGGGGCGCACCGCACGATGACGAGGCCACGGGCGGATCGCCCGTATGCAACCCGGCCGGGGGAGGGTCCCTTGGTCCAGATAGGAACGCACATGTTCGACGTTAAAACCAAATCCATGCAATGGGGCGAGGAAACGCTCACCCTTGAAACCGGCAAAGTCGCCCGCCAGGCGGACGGATCCGTGATCGCGACACTGGGCGAAACCAGCGTCATGGCGAACGTGACCTTCGCCAAGCAGGCCAAGCCGGGACAGGATTTCTTCCCGCTCACGGTCCATTACCAGGAAAAATACTATGCGGCCGGCAAGGTGCCCGGCGGCTTCTTCAAGCGCGAGGCGCGCCCGTCGGAAAAGGAAACGCTCACCGCGCGCCTGATCGACCGGCCCATCCGCCCGCTGTTCGTGCCGGGTTTCAAGAACGAAACCCTCGTGATGTGCACGGTGCTCTCGCACGATCTCGTGAACGACCCCGACATCGTGGCGATGATCGCCACATCGGCGGCGCTGACCATTTCCGGCGCGCCCTTCATGGGACCGATCGCCGGGTGCCGCGTGGGCTTCGTGAACGGTGAATATATCCTGAATCCGGAAATCGAGGACATGCAGAGTCTGCGCCTCAACCCGGAACAGCGTCTCGACCTTGTGGTCGCAGGCACCCGCGACGCGGTGATGATGGTCGAATCCGAAGCTTACGAGCTGACCGAAGCGGAAATGCTTGGTGCGGTGACCTTCGCGCATGAACAGATCAAGCCGGTCATCGACCTGATCATCGAACTGGCCGAAGAAGCCGCGAAGGACCCCTACGATTTCACCCCGCCGGATTATGCCGATCTCTATGCCGCGGTGAAATCGCTGGGCGAAGACCGGATGCGCGCCGCCTTCGCGATCATGGACAAGCAGGAACGCACCTCGGCCGTCGCGGCCGCGCGCGAGGCGATCATGGCCGGACTGACCCCGGAGCAGCGCGCGGACGACGAACTCGGCAGCGCGCTGAAGAAGCTCGAAGCGTCGGTCCTGCGGGGGGACGTGGTCAAGACCGGCAAGCGGATCGACGGGCGCGCGCTGGATCAGGTCCGCCCGATCGTGTCGGAAGTCGGCATCCTGCCGCGCACGCACGGATCGGCGCTGTTCACACGTGGTGAAACGCAGGGGCTGGTGATCACCACGCTCGGCACCGGCGACGACGAACAGTTCATCGATGCGTTGCACGGCACGTCCAAGGAAAACTTCCTGCTGCACTACAACTTCCCGCCCTATTCGGTCGGCGAAGCCGGGCGTGTGGGCCCGCCGGGACGGCGGGAGATCGGGCACGGGAAACTCGCGTGGCGGGCGCTGCAGGCAGTTCTGCCGGCACCCACCGATTTCCCCTACACCATCCGCATCGTGTCCGAGATCACCGAAAGCAACGGATCGTCGTCGATGGCGTCGGTCTGCGGCGGATCGCTGTCGATGATGGATGCGGGCGTGCCGCTCAAGGCCGCGGTGGCCGGTGTGGCCATGGGCCTGATCCTCGAAGACGACGGCAGCTATGCGGTGCTCACCGACATCCTCGGCGACGAGGACCACCTTGGCGACATGGACTTCAAGGTCGCCGGGACCGAAAAGGGCATCACGTCGTTGCAGATGGACATCAAGATCGCGGGCATCACGCCCCAGATCATGGAAAAGGCACTCGATCAGGCGAAAGCCGGGCGTCTTCACATCCT
>DAIPIS010000131.1:0-6854 GCA_036770665.1 Meridianimarinicoccus sp. | reverse complement strand
GCGGCCGACATGCTGCCCAGTTCATAGACACGCACGAAGGTTCTGATATTGGCGAGATAGGACATTCTTCGGAGTTTTTTGATGCTGCTTGGCCCCTGCTGCAAATAGCAGAAGAAAGCGGTGTGGGCTACGGTTCCCGCACACCGCAACCGGGAGACACGCCATGTTCGATCTTGCCGTCATCTGGGACTGGATCGCCTTTTCGGTCCGCTGGCTCCATGTCATCACGGCGATGGCGTGGATCGGCGCGTCGTTCTTCTTCATCGCGCTGGACCTTGGGCTGAAGAAAGCGCCGAACATGCCCAAGGGGGCCAGCGGCGAGGAATGGCAGGTCCATGGCGGCGGGTTCTATCACATCCAGAAATACATGGTTGCCCCGGAAAACATGCCCGAGCACCTGATCTGGCACAAATGGCAAAGCTACGCGACATGGCTGTCGGGGGCCGCGCTTCTGATGATCGTTTACTGGGTCGGGGGGGAGTTGTACCTGCTCGACCCGTCGCGGGCCGATCTGGCGCTGTGGCAGGGCATCGCGATCTCCGCGGCGTCGCTGACCGTCGGATGGCTCGCCTATGACGCGCTGTGCAAGTCGAAGCTGGGCGAAAACCCCACGCTGCTGATGTTGATCCTGTTCGGGATACTTGTCGCGATGTCGTGGGGGTACAATCAGGTCTTCACGGGGCGCGCGGCGCTTTTGCATCTGGGGGCTTTCACCGCCACGATCATGACCGCGAACGTCTTCTTCCAGATCATGCCGAACCAGCGGATCGTGGTGGCGGATCTGAAGGCCGGGCGCACGCCGGATGCAAAATACGGCAAGATCGCCAAGCTGCGGTCGACCCACAACAATTACCTGACCCTGCCGGTCGTGTTCCTGATGCTGTCGAACCATTACCCGCTGGCCTTCGCCACCGAGCATGCGTGGATCATCGCGGCGCTGATCTTCCTGACCGGGGTCACGATCCGGCACTATTTCAACACGATGCACGCCACGGGCAAGGGGCCGAACTGGACATGGGCGGCGACCGCGCTGATCATGGTGGCGATCGCATGGCTGTCGTCCATGTCCGGCCCCGATGATCTGGCCGCCGCCGAAGCCCGCCCCCTGACCGTGCAGGAACAGCGCTTCGCCGCGGCACCCGGGTTCGAGGACGCCTATTTCACCGTGCAGGGCAACTGTTCCATGTGCCACGCGCGCGAACCGGGCTGGGCCGGGATGCACTGGCCGCCCAAGGGCGTGGTGCTGGAAACCGAAGCCGATGTGGCCCGCCACGCGCGCCAGATCTACCTGCAGGCCGGGCGAAGCCATGCCATGCCGCCACCGGGCGCGTTCGCCATGGACGATGCCGCGCGGAGCGACATCGTGGCGTGGTACCGCGCCGCGACAACCGGCATCGGCGCGCCCTGACGCTGCCGTTGCCCGCCGCCCCCGCAGCGCAGGCGGCGTGCGCACCGCCGACGCGCGGATCCCCGCTACATCGGGGCGTCGGTGCGCTCAGTCCCCGCCAAGCCTGAACCGGTCGAATTCGCGGGCGGGGGCGTCGGGATCGGCGGTATCGACGACATAGCTGCGCACCAACCCCGCCGCACTGTCGAGCACGGAAAACACGCTCAGCCGGTCGCTGCAGACGAAGGGCACCGGGTCGCCGCTTTCCCCGAGGTCCCGCATCGGGTTGAACTCGCTGGGCATCATCGGCAGGCGCCCCTGCGGATCGCCCGTGCGCGGGTAGTCCGCCGGATCGCGAAGACCTGCCGCGACCTCGGACCAGAAACCCTGATGGCGTGGCGCGTCATCCCGAAGCTGCCCCTGCCACGGTTGCCCGTCCGGCCCGGTCCAGAACGCGCCATAGCAGTTGCCCGCGTTCGAGGTTTCAAGCAGGTGCATGTCGCCGGACCGGAAGCGGTTCCAGATGTGCGAATGGCCCGCCAGCACCAGATCGACGCCGCCCGCCTGCAGGATGGGTTCCAGAACGGTGGCGAACAGGTCGGCGTCGCGCGGATAATCATAGCGCAGGGCGGTCAGATGACCGATCAGGGGTGTGACCTCGGCGTCGAACAGGGCGCGGCGCGCGTCGTCGTCGGGCGGAAAGGTCAGCCGGGTCTGCACATGGGCGCCGTCGGGCATGGTGGCCTCCAGCGTCCAGACCGGATCTGCCAGCACGGGCACGCTGTTGGCACCCAGTCCGAACGCGCTCTGGTGCAGCATCGCGACCCGGTATTTCGCCCCCCGCGCGTCGGGACTGTCGAGCACGGCACGCAGCCATGCGACCTGCGGCGCGTCCGCGTCGATGCGTGCGAACGGGAACTCGCCAAAACCCCAGCGATCCGGGTCGTCCAGAACCGCCTGCCCTTCGTCGTACTTGCCCGACATGTGCGGATGCCCCGCGATGGGGCGTCGCCAGATGCGCGAGACGTTGAGCGTGACGAGGAACACGTCGCCGATCCGCGTGGCGTAATACCCCTCCTCCGGATCACCAACGGGGGGCTGGCGGAAAAGGGCGCGGTACGTTTCGAAATCGTGGCTTGCGTCGGCGACCGCGTCGGCGGGATGGGTGCGCGCTGCGAACCAGCGGGGCTGCGGGTCGTTGTACATGGTCGCGATGTCCACGCGGCGGTCGGTGCCCGGCACGGGTGCGTTCAGCCGGAACCGGCCCGACACCTCGTGATTGCCCACTGCCGGGTAGATCGGCGCGGATTGCACAAGCGCCCCGCCCGCGAACGGCGCATCGGGCCGGATGTCGCGATAGCGGCCTTGCAGCGCATCGAAGAAGGCAGGCTGGGGATCCGCGGCCTGCACCCCGGCGACATGGCCCGACACCCAGTCGCTCGCCCGTCGTGGATGCTGCACCAGATCACCCGCGAACAGGATGCCATCCGGATCGGGAAACAGCTCGGCCGCGCGCTGGTAGGCCGCCAGCGCGTTGGGTTCCTGCTGGAAGTCCGAGGTCAGCAGAAGCGTGACCGGCGCCCCGACCGGTGGCGCGGCTTCCAGCGTGAAGGGGCCGCGGTCATGGACCTGCCCGTCCGCGCCGGTGCTCCGGACCCAGTAGGGATGCCGCGTGCCGGGTGTCAGCCCGTCGACCCGCGCCGCGTGGCGAAAGATCACCTGTTGTTCCGCTGCACCCGACAGCGTGGGGATTTGCGATGCGCCGTCCTCGAACAGGCGGGCCACGCGGGCGGTGTCGGCGCGCACGCGCCGTGCGTGCGGCGGCGCGGTGGACGTCGCGGCATCCCCCGGCGCACCGACCAGCACGATGTGCCGCCCCGCGGCCATCCCGCTGAGCCAGTGCACATGCACATGGTCCGGCCCCGGTGCCAGAAGATAGGGATCGGTGAGGATGCCCCGTCCCGCCCGTTCGGTCACGGGCACCGGTGCCTGACCCGCAGGGATCCGCTGCGGCCCCGGCGACGCCACCCATGCCAGCAGCCCGACCGCTGCGACATAGGCGAGAATGATCCCTTCAGCGCGCATGTGCCCGTGTCTTCCTTTTCTGCAATCCCGGCCAGCACACTGGCGCAACCGCGTGAAATTCCGGTGACAGATCGCGCGCGCAGTCTTGCGGCCGAACCGGGCCCCGCGCGGGCCCCGGTCCCTGCGCGTGTCGTGGTCGGTCGCCGGGGCGCAAGGGTGCGGCGGCGTCATGATCCGCCTGCGCCGCACACCACCCGAGAACCGCAGGTGGGCTGGACAAGCGGCCAAATCTGGCGATCTTGGCCAGCAAGCCGCGTGAGGCGGGCCTGTGAGGTTCCGGCAAGGCCGCGTGTCGCCACCTGTGCGCCGCACCACGGGTCACCGGACGCGGCGTCGAAAGCGGCGCATGGCGCTTGCCGTCCGGGGTTTCGGGCACCACCTCCCTGCGAAAGGGGCCGACATGAGACACGACACCAACGGGCTCCGGCACGCGCGCGAGATCGAGGGACATCTTCGCTGGCTGGACAGCTTCACCTCGGCCGCACTGGGCGTGCTGGCGGTGGCGTCGGGCATCTACACCTATCTCGGGGTGCGCGGGCTGCTGGACGATGGCGGCGCGCTGTCGCTGTTCGCCGCCGTCGCCTACAGCGCCGCGGTCTCCACCGCGATCTTCGTGTTCTGGTCCTACCTGATGCGCCTGCTGCCCGCGATGCGCACGGCGGCATCGCGGTTGTGGCTGGTCCTGTCCATGCTGCTGGGGTCCGCGGCTATCGTGGCGATGTCGTCATGGCTGAACGCCGCGGCACTGGCCGGGTCTGCGGCGGTCGAACAGCACCTTGCACGCACGGTGCAGGACTATCAGGCTTCGCTGGAACGGGCGCACGAAATCGCGCTGCAGGGTCAGGCGCTACGGCTGGATGTCGGTCGTGCCCGGCAGGGGTTCGAGGATCTGTCCGCGCAGGAAGCCGGTGGCGGGCTGTCGGGCCTTGCCGGGCGCGGCGCGGTCTTCCGCGTGCTGACCCAGAAGTCCAACGAACTCGCGGCACTGGAGGACCTGATCGCCGCGCAGGAGGCCCCGGTCGCGGCGGCCTTCGCCGAAGGCAATGCGATCCTCAGCCGGATGCGGGCCCTGACGGTCGCGCCCGGCCCGGTGGATGATCGCGGCGTCGAATTTTCCGAGGAATCCGTGCGGCTCGCTGGGGTCATCACGACCCTGCGCCAGTTGTCCGTCGCACCGCAGGTCGACCGCGCGGCGCGCGATCTCGCCCAGTCCGTGGTGCTGCCGCGGCTGGATGCGGGCGATGCCAGCGGGCAGGCCGCGCAGCAGGCGACGATCACCTCCCTGCTCGAAGTCCTGGGACAGCGCGCCGAGGCGCTGCAGGCGGCCGCCGCCGAGGTTCTGGCACTCGAACCCGCCGCCGAAGTGGTCTACACGCCGATTTCCACGGCGGATGCCGTGATCCGCTACGCCGGCAATTTCGCGCCGTCCTGGGCCGGGGCCATCGCGATCGACCTGCTGCCGGCCGTTCTCGTCTTGATCGTGGCGGTCGCCCAGAGCGCCATTCGCGCGGGCCGCGATCCGGCCGAGCCGGAGGACGCCATGACCGTGGCGGAACTCCGCGCCGCCGTCACCGCGCTGCGTCAGGTGGAGGCGGCGGAACGGGGACAGCCCGGTGGGACCGAGGCGGATCCCGACGATGGCGACAGGTTCCCCGCGCCGAAGGCGGCCGAATGACCGGCAGCGGGAAACCCACGTCGGGACAGACCTCGCGCGTGGTGCGATGGCTGCTCGGTGGCCAGATCGCGCTGGCGGTCCTGCTGGTGCTGATCGACATGGGCCCCAGCCTTCCGCAGGTGCTGTCACCGTCCACCGTTCCGGACCTTGACCAGCCGACCCGGCCCGGTGACCAGACGCGACACTACCGGCCCCGGACGCCTGCCAACCCCGGACCGAGCCTGGACAAGGACATGCCGCGTCGGCTTCTGGCCGAAGCGATCACCATCGATGGCGACGCCGTCCTGCGCCTGCGCGGCGCGATCGCACCCGGTGACGGCGCGCGCATCGCGGCGGAGCTTGAAGGTCTGCGCCCCGCCGTCGTCAGCCTTGACAGTCCCGGGGGAAGCGTTCCCGACGCGCTCGCGATCGGGCGGGCGATCCGGGGTCTTGGCGCGGAAACGCGCCTGTCGGACCGGGCGGTCTGCCTGTCGGCCTGCCCCTATGCCTTTGTCGGCGGAAGCCCGCGCCGCGTGTCCGATGAGGCCCGGTTCGGCGTGCACCAGCACAGCTTCGGCGCATCCACGATCCTGCCCGCGTTCCTCGCGGTCGAGGATATCCAGCGCGGACAGGCCGAAGTGCTCGGGCATCTCGACGACATGGGAATAGACCTGCGGATCATGGGCCCCGCGATGGCGACGCCTGCCGACGAGATCTATATTCTAGCGCCCGACGAACTGCGGGACTGGGACGTGGTGACGGACTGACCACCCAGCGGCGTGCCGCCCGCGGGTCGCCGGATCGGCGCGACCCGCGCGCCCTGACCCGAAGCCATGGTGACGTGCAGGCGGGCACGAGGGTCTGGGGGCGGCCCCCGCAGGACGGGGTCCATGGGTTCACGTCATGCCTGGGGGTGGCTGGGTCCGTCGCGGATCACCATTCGCCGTCGTCGTCGAACCCGGCATCGCCCAGATCGGGGTCCTGATCCTCTGCGACTTCGGCGGCCTCGGCATCGCTTGCGAACATGCCCGCGACCGCATTGGCCACCAGCATCCCGCCCGCAACGCCCATGGCCGTCTGGGCGGCACCGGCCAGAAAGCCCCCCGGCGCGCCTTGCGGCATCGGCTGTGGCCCCGATACGGGCCGCCTTGGCGCTGCTGTCCCGCCGCCGAACAGCCCTGACAGGAACCCGCCGTCCTGCGACGCGCGGCGTGCGTCGGCCAGTTCGGCCTCCAGTTGCGCGATCCGGGTCTGCGCGCCGTTCAGCGCGTGTTCCTGCACCACGACCGTCTGCGCCAGGTAATAGGGCGCGCCGGGCTGGCGGGCGATGGCATCGCCGATGAAGCGCTCGGCCTCGTGGTCACGGTCGGGCATCTGGCGTTCCACCTGCGCGAGCTTGTCGAACAATCCTTCAATGGCCTGACGGTCGTTGCTGTCCATGATATCTCCGTGTTCACATGTGGCCGCGGGCTGACCGTGGCGTGGATGCATGCAGATCTTCTCGCACATAACATGGGCATCGCGACGGTCGCGTGTAGTGGCTTGGGAACATCTTGCCGCCGGGATCACGATGATTTTGGGTGTGTTACGGGTTCGTGCCAGCGTTTGGTCCGCATCGCTGAACGGCGCGCACCCACGCCATGACCCGCGCACCTTCTTGCGGAAGCTGCCCGGACAACGACGCGGCGACAGGGTGACACGCGCAACAGGAACGCGCCGAGCCCATGA
>DAIPIS010000130.1:0-6880 GCA_036770665.1 Meridianimarinicoccus sp. | reverse complement strand
GTCGATACCGACATGATCATCCCCAAGCAGTTCCTGAAGACCATCGCGCGCACCGGGCTGGGCAAGAACCTGTTCGACGAGATGCGCTTCGATCAGGATGGCAATGAAATCAGTGACTTCGTCCTGAATCAACCTGCCTATCGGGCCGCGCAGATCCTTGTGGCGGGCGAAAACTTCGGCTGCGGGTCGTCCCGCGAACACGCGCCCTGGGCGCTTCTGGATTTCGGCATCCGGGTCGTCATCGCCCCCAGCTTCGCCGATATCTTCTACAATAATTGCTTCAAAAACGGTATCTTGCCAATCGTCTTGCCACAAGAACAGGTCGATCTGCTGATGGACGACGCCGCCCGCGGTGCCAACGCCACCGTCACCGTGGACCTTGAGGCGCAGACGATCTCCGGCCCCGACGGCGGCACCATCGCGTTCGCGGTCGACCCCTTCCGGAAACATTGCCTTCTCAACGGGTTGGACGATATCGGCCTGACGCTGGAAAAGGCCGCCGCGATCGACGCCTTCGAAGCCCGTGCCGCCGCCGAACGCCCGTGGGTCTGATAACCCCGCCTTAACCGAACTGGGGCAGGCTGGGCGCATGATCGTCCGGCTTGTCCTGTGTTTTCTGATGCTTGCCGCGCCGCTGCGCGCCGATGACGGCGTGCTTCGGCTGGCGGTCTATACCGTCGAGCTGGATCGCGACGGACCGGGGTTGCTGTTGCGCGACCTGCGCCGGGGCGACCCGCAGGCCGGCGCGGTGGCGCGGGTCATCGCCCATGCCGACCCGGACGTGATCCTTCTCTTGCGGTTCGATTTCGACGCGGGTGGGCTTGCGCTGTCGGCTTTCGCCGGTCTTCTGTCTGCGCAGGGCATTGACTACCCGTATCATTTCGCGCTGCACCCGAATGCGGGGCTGATGACCGATCTCGACCTTGACGGCGACGGCCGGTTGCGCGGGCCGCGCGACGCACAGGGATACGGCCTGTTCGCAGGGCACAACGGCATGGCGATCCTGTCGAAACTGCCCTTCGACCATGCTGGGGCACGCGATTTCTCGGCGGTCCTCTGGCGCGATCTACCGGGTGCCGTGCTGCCCCAACATCCAGACGGCACGGCGTTTCCGTCTTCCGAAGCCATTGAAATCCAGCGCGTTTCCAGTACCGGCCACTGGGATGTGCCGGTGATCCTGCCCGGCGGGGGTCGGCTGCACCTGCTGGCCTATCACGCGACACCCCCGGTCTTCGACGGACCGGAGGACCGCAACGGCTTGCGCAACCGGGACGAAACCCGGTTCTGGCAGCTTTATCTGGATGGCGCGCTCGACGCCGCGCCGCCCGCCGCGCCGGTCGTCGTTCTGGGCAATGCGAACCTCGATCCCGCGGGCGGCGACGGGATCGGCGCGGCGATGGCGGACCTTCTGGATCATCCGCGGCTGCAGGACCCCCGTCCGACCAGCGCCGGTGGGCGCACGGGTGGTTTCCGACCCCCCGCAACCGCCGAAGCGGATACCGTCGCGTGGGATGCTGACGGCGAGCCCGGCAACCTGCGGACGTCCTATGTCCTGCCGGACGCGCGGCTCACCGTTCGCGGCTCCGGCGTTGTCTGGCCCGCGCCGGGCGACGCGGCGGATGCGCTTCTGGGCGCCGACGGGCGCGCGGCGTCGCGGCACCGGCTGGTCTGGGTGGATATCGTTGTGCCGACGGCTTCGGTCGGCTTTCTTGACCCGCCGCGGGGGAGCGGCTAGCACCGCGCTGATCCGTCCGCCGGACGCTGCCATGACCTCCATGGCGGCTTGCGGGCGCTGGCGCTTGCACGAAGGAACCCCTGCAATGTCCAACCCTTCTCTCCTCATCCTGCCCGGCGACGGCATCGGCCCCGAGGTCATGGCGGAGGTGCGCCGCATCATCGACTGGTACGGCGAGGCGCGCGGGATGGTCTTTGACGTGACCGAGGACCTCGTGGGCGGTGCCGCCTATGACGTGCACGGCACACCGCTGCACGACGACACCATGGCGCGCGCGCAGGCGGTGGACGCGGTGCTTCTGGGGGCGGTGGGCGGCCCTGCATACGACACGCTCGATTTCAGCGTGAAGCCCGAACGGGGCCTTCTGCGCCTGCGCAAGGAAATGGACCTGTTCGCCAACCTGCGGCCTGCGCAGTGTTTCGACGCGCTCGCCGACTTCTCGTCGCTCAAGCGCGAGGTCGTGGCCGGGCTGGACATCATGATCGTGCGCGAACTGACCTCGGGCATCTATTTCGGTGAACCGCGCGGGATTTTCACCGAAGGCAACGAACGCGTGGGCATCAACACCCAGCGCTACACCGAAACGGAAATCGACCGCGTCGCCCGCGCGGCGTTCGACCTGGCGCGCAAGCGCGGCGGCAAGCTGTGTTCCATGGAAAAGGCCAATGTCATGGAATCCGGCGTCCTGTGGCGCGAGGTCGTGACGAAGATCGGCGCCACCGATTATCCCGATGTCGCGTTGAGCCACATGTACGCCGACGCGGGGGCGATGCAGCTGTGCCGCTGGCCCAAGCAGTTCGACGTGATCGTGACCGACAACCTGTTCGGCGACCTGCTGTCGGACGCGGCGGCGATGCTGACTGGCAGTCTGGGGATGCTGCCTTCGGCCAGCCTGGGCGCCCCGATGGACAACGGGCGGCCCAAGGCGCTCTACGAACCGGTGCACGGGTCGGCCCCGGATATCGCCGGGCAGGGCAAGGCCAACCCGATCGCCTGCATTCTCAGCTTCGCCATGGCGCTGCGGTATTCCTTCGATGCCGGGGCCGAGGCAGACCGGCTGGAAGCCGCCGTAGCACAGGTGCTGGCGGACGGCGTGCGCACGTCGGACCTGATGGGCCCCGATGGCGGGACGGCGGTCGGCACGGCGGCGATGGGCGATGCGGTGCTGGCGGCGCTGGCCGCGAGCCTGTGACCTGGCTGGCCCGGGGTGTGCGACCAAGCCCCGCCGCCCGACACTTGATCCCCCGCGATGCGAGCGGTAACAGGGCCGGGACAGGCAGGGAACCGGCCCATGACCCTCGCACAGCTTTCACCGAATGCCCGTGGCGCGCTTCTGGCGCTGGCGGCCTTTGCGATCTTTTCGGCCCATGACGTTCTGGTGAAACTGCTGGGCGGGCGGTTTTCGCCGGTGCAGATCGTGTTCTTCAGCGTCCTGTTCAGCTTTCCCCTGCTCACGCTGCTTCTGGTCCGCAGCAAGACCGAAGGCCATCTGCGCCCGCGCCATCCGTGGTGGAGCCTGATCCGGACCATCGCCGTCATCGTGACCGGGTTCGCGGCGTTCACCGCCTTCACGCTGCTGCCGCTGGCGCAGACCTATGCGCTGCTGTTCGCGACACCGCTGCTGATCACGGTGCTGTCGATCCCGATCCTTGGCGAACGGGTGGGCGTTCACCGGTGGGCGGCGGTCGTGGTGGGGTTGTGTGGCGTGCTCATCGTGCTGCGACCCGGCACGACCGCGCTGCAGATCGGCCATGTGGCGGGGCTTGTCGCGGCCTTGGGATCGGCGACCGCGTCGATCATCGTCCGCAAGATCGGGCAGGAGGAGCGCAGTTCGGTGCTGCTGCTGTTCCCGCTCCTGGGCAACCTTGCGGTGATGGGGGCAGCGCTGCCGTTCGTCTACGAACCGATGACCATGGCCGACATCGCCGCCGTTGCGGGCATCGCCATCCTGTCCATCGCGGCGACCAGCCTGACCATCTTTGCCTATCGCACGGCCGAAGCCGCCGTGGTGGCGCCGATGCAGTATTCGCAGATCATCTGGGCGACGATCTTCGGCTGGATGATCTTCGCCGAGATGCCTGACGGGTTTACGCTTCTGGGCGCAGCGGTCGTGATCGCAAGCGGGCTCTACATCGTCATGCGCGAAAGCGGTGCCCGGTCGGACGACAACCAGCCGGTGCTGAACACGGAAACGCGCCACGACATCGGCACCTTTCCGACCGCCGGGACATTGATCGAGGACGGTGGGGAGCGGCCCAGATCCGATGTCTCCCGGCCCTGATTTGATCGCTTGCAAATCACCCGCAAAGCGATTAGCCCCGCCATCACGGTCGGAGTGTAGCTCAGCCTGGTAGAGCACTGTCTTCGGGAGGCAGGGGCCGGAGGTTCGAATCCTCTCACTCCGACCATTGATCTCATTGAATATTTCAGAGTGCGACCCACGCTGAAATCGCCCGGCGCAACGAGACGCGCAACGAAACCCCCCTCAGTCAGCCGTGTCCCGACAGCCATCCCTGTCCCGACGTCCCATGACCTCCGCGCCCCTGCGGGCGAAGACCGGCGCGTGCTTGCGATACACTGACGGCAGCGTCTCCGGTGTGGTCGCGAAATACTCCACCCCGTCCGCCAGATCGCCACCGTTCTCGAAATACGTGGTCACCGCCGGGTGCTTGCGCACGTGCGGGACAGCATGGGGCAGCCTTGCGCGCTCCAATGCCGCCTGGAGTGCCTTGCGGACGCTGCGCATGGGCTTTCCGTTGACGTGGATGCCGTGAGAACATCCCACTGCGGTGTGGCACCTGCTCGCTGTCACGGAAGCGCGCGGTGTGTCGCTCGCCGATCTCGACGATGCAAAAGCAGCCCGGATTTCACCGACCAAACTGCGCGCAGCGCGGGTGCTCCTGCGCAGATATCCCGCGCGCCTCGATGCCATTGCCGTCGCCGCGCGCGATCCGAGCGTCCCAACGCGGGCGTTGTCGTCCGACGTGGACAAGTTGAGCGATCCGAAGTCCGACATGGCTGGACAGGACTTCCAGGCGATCGTGCTCAACCATCTGTCCAGGAATTCCGAGGCTTTCGGCTTTGCGGTTCCCGTCCGTGTGCAGCGGTCTCAGCCACTGACCCGTGTTCAGCCCGATTTCGTTGTCGCGGACGAAGACGGGACGGCATCCGCCTGTGTTTCATGGGCTGCAAGCCACGAGACGTGCCGAACAGACCCCGCCTGCGCCGCCGCGGTGGCATGCCAGGCGGCGGGCTCGAGAACTGTCTGGTCAAATGTGCATGGCCTGTCAAAGATGCACATGTGTCCAATTTGCGCTGACCGGAACCGGACGAGGAAAACGCGGCACGCAGGCATGACGACGCCCCACTGTGGGTCTTGCCCGACCCGTACGACGGTGCCCCCGATCCATAGCCATCCGGCCCGCGGCCAGACCCGGCGGAGGCCCGCAATGCGACGCGGCTGGCACCCATGGAGTGGCGGGTTGAGCGGCGGAAGGGCTGCAAGCCGGGTGTCGCCGCCGCGCTTAACCGCTGGTCGCGCTTGGCGCGCAAGTTGTCCGAGGGTGCCGGCCAGGGCGGTCGCTCGGAGAGCCGGACACGGCGCGGCGGTTCAGGTCAGGATGTGCCGGACGGGTCCATCAAGCCATCATGCGATCCCAGGTCTGCGCCCATGCGGTGCGACAGGCGCGTTGCTATACGCTGGACGTTCGAGATGACCTTTTCCTGTGATTCCCCCGCCAACCGATCAGCGGGCAGGCTGACGGCCACACCGGCCATGGGCCTGTTGCGCGAATCCAGCACGGAAGCCCCGAAGCAGACGATGCCTTCGGCGACCTGTTGATCGTCATAAGAAAAACCGCTCTGCCGTACCATCGCCAGTTCGTCCAGAAGTGCATCGACGTCCCGGACGCTGTGCGGCGTCAGCGGCGGCGGCAACCCATCGCGGTAGAGCCGGCGAACCTCGAAATCGCTCATATGGCTGAGGAACGCCTTGCCGGTTGCGGTGAAACAGGCCGGCAGGCGCATACCCGCGCGGAATTCGATGAACCCGTGCGATACCGCCGAATTGCGCGCGGCGATATAGACGACCTCGCCATTCTCGAACACGGTCAGGGTGATCGTCGCGCCAGGCAATTCCGTTTCCTCGTCCCACAGTGTCGCGAACTCCGCCGCGACATCCGACTGCTGCACGAAGGCGTTCGCCCAACGCATGACATAGGGCCCGATGCGGAAGGTCTGGTCGGGTCGCCGGATCAGAAGTTCCAGTGTCGTCAGCGTGTTGCACAGGGTATGGGCCGAGCTTTTGGCGATGTCGAGATCGCGGGCGATGGCGGTCAGCGTCGGCGTCGACCGTGACCGCGCGACATAATCGAGTATCCGGACACCCCGTTCGAGAGCGGGCACAAGACGGCTTGGTGCGTCATCTGCGGCCATCTTCGTCCCCCGACGGTCGGTCCCGGCCACCGGGCGTCCGGCCGGCGATCCGGTTTCCGTATTGAACGCGGCACGGTGCCGCAATTGC
Organism: Meridianimarinicoccus sp.; assembly: GCA_036770665.1. Taxonomy (GTDB): domain Bacteria; phylum Pseudomonadota; class Alphaproteobacteria; order Rhodobacterales; family Rhodobacteraceae; genus Meridianimarinicoccus. The sequence goes on along the minus strand of DAIPIS010000130.1, from coordinate 623 downwards.
CCTTGACACGAATCTAGCACGCCCCTTACCGTTCAGTCCATGGAAAAGAGTTCAGCATACTGAACCATAGTCGATCCGCGGAACAACCGACGGAAAATCGGTGGTCATCCGGCCTGTCGGACCGCCGCGGGGGAGGAGAAACAGGATGGCGATGAGCCTGCGTGACTGGGCCATACGGTTCGGCGAGGCGTCTGACCGCGACGCGACCATCGGGGCGATGGCGCGTTATTTCACCTGCACCTATCTGTGGGACATGGGAACCGCGAAGGTGATCGTGGAAATGATCGACGGCAAGGTCCATCGCATCAACACCGAGCCCCAACCGCTGGACGCTTATGATTTCGCGCTGCGCGCCAGCCCGGCCACATGGCGCGAGTTCGCCAAACCGATCCCCGCGCCGATGTATCACGGCATCTGGTCAGCCAGCTTCCGTCGCGATCTGAAGATCGAGGGCAACATCCTCGTGATGATGCAGAATCTGCGCAATTTCACCGTTCAATTCGAACTGCTGCGCAAGGTCGGCGTTCCCGTCTGAACCTGCGCTCCACCCCTGACGTGAAGGACCTTGGTATGGCCAAGCACTCGCCGGTCATCGGTCGCTATGTGACCATCGACGTCGACGG
>DAIPIS010000129.1:5569-6884 GCA_036770665.1 Meridianimarinicoccus sp. | reverse complement strand
ACCTGCGGGGTGCGGATTTCGCGGTAGCCGTCGCGGGTCAGCTGGCGGCGCATGTAATCTTCGAGCGCGCGGTAGATCGTCCAGCCATCGGGATGCCAGAACACCATGCCCGGCGCTTCGTCCTGAAAATGGAACAGGTCCATTTCGCGGCCCAGGCGGCGGTGATCGCGCCGTTCGGCTTCTTCGAGGAAGGTCAGGTGGGCCTTCAGGTCGTCGCGGTTCTGGAACGCGACGCCGTAGATGCGTTGCAGCATGGGGCGCGTGCTGTCGCCGCGCCAATAGGCGCCCGCCACCGACATCAGCTTGAACGCGTCGGCGGGCACCTGTCCGGTGTGCTGCAGGTGCGGGCCACGGCAGAGATCCTGCCAGTCGCCGTGCCAGTACATGCGCAGTGGTTCGTCGCCCGGAATGGCGTCGATCAGTTCGACCTTGTAGGGCTCGCCGAGGGCTTCGTAATGGGCGATGGCGCGGGGCCGGTCCCAGACCTCGGTGCGGACCGGATCGCGGGCGGCGATGATGTCCTTCATCTTCGCTTCGATGCGGCCGAGGTCTTCGGGCGTGAACGGCTCGGCGCGGTCGAAGTCGTAATACCAGCCGTTCCTGATGACGGGACCGATGGTGACCTTTACACTGGGCCAGATCGCCTGCACGGCGCGCGCCATGATGTGCGCAAGGTCGTGCCGGATGAGTTCCAGCGCCTGTGCGTCGTCCTTCATGGTGTGGATGGCGACGTGGGCATCCGCGTCGATGGGCCATTGCAGGTCCCAGTGCGCGCCGTTCACCGTGGCCGAGATCGCCCTTTTCGCCAGCGACGGAGAGATGTCGGCGGCAAGCTGCCCCGGCGTGGTGCCCAGCGGGACAGTGCGCTGTGCGCCATCGGGAAGGGTCAGGGTGACGTGCGCCATGATGTGGCCTCCTCGTCGGTTCGGCGCCTACGAAACGCCCGGTTGCGGGTAATTGTGCGCGCGTTCTGGCCGGGGGGCGGGACGGTGTCAAGCCACGGGACCGCATGACGGGGGCTTGCCACGGGCGGGCAGGCGGGTTTGTCTTGGCGGGGTGACATGGGGGGCAGGATGCAGGATCGACCGGACTTCATGGACACGCCGCAGGGCCGGCGGATCGGCTTTGTGCGCCACGCGGGTGACGGGCCGGGCGTGGTGTTTCTGGGCGGCTTCGCGTCGGACATGGCGGGCACCAAGGCCACGCATCTGGACGCATGGGCGCGCGCGCGGGGGCGGGCCTTCGTGCGGTTCGATTACAGCGGGCATGGCGTGTCGTCGGGCGATTTCGCAGACGGGTGCATCGGCGACTGGGC
>DAIPIS010000129.1:0-5469 GCA_036770665.1 Meridianimarinicoccus sp. | reverse complement strand
CGGATGATCGCGGACGGGCGCGCGCAGCGGGTGCTGGACGCGCCCCTGCCGCTGCCGTTTCCGGTGCGGTTCCTGCAGGGGACGGCGGATGCGGAGGTGCCGGTCGCCACGGCGCTGCGGCTTTTGGATCACGCTGCGGGCGACAACATGCGGCTGACGCTGGTGAAGGGGGCGGATCACCGGTTTTCCAGCCCCGAGTGCCTCTCGCTGATCGAGGCCGCGATCATGGAGGTTGGCGGGTGATGGATGCGGTGATGGCGGTGTTGCGCTGGGTCATCGGGATCGGGGTCGGCCTGTGGCTGACGATGCTGGTCCTCGACTGGATCGGGCCGACGGAGCCTGTGACCCTGACGGCCGCCGCGCCGGACCTGCCGCCGCTTGTGGCGCTGGACGCGTGGCTCGCGGCGCGCGAGGCGGCGGTGCCCGCGCTGCGGGCCGACGCGGCGAAGCGGATCGTCTGGGCCGCGGATCCGGGCGCGCGGACCGACTGGGCCGTGGTCTACATTCACGGGTTTTCTGCCAGCCTGGGGGAAATACGCCCGGTGCCGGACCGGGTGGCCGCAGCGCTGGGGGCGAACCTGTTCTACACCCGGCTGGCAGGGCATGGGCGCGACGGGCCCGCGATGGCGGAGGCGACCGTGGCGGACTGGGTCGCGGACACGGCCGAGGCGCTGGCGGTGGGTCGTGCACTGGGGGAGCGGGTGCTGGTGATCGCGACCTCGACCGGGGCGACGCTGGCGGCGCTGGCGGCCCATGATCCGGACATGGCCGCGGATGTGGCGGGCCTTGTGCTCGTGTCACCGAATTTCCGGCTGGCGGGGTGGCCCGGGCGCGTGATCGAATGGCCGCGCGCGCGGGACTGGGGGCCGCTTCTGGTCGGTGAAACCCGGGGGTTCACACCGCGCAACCCCGATCACGGGCGATACTGGACGCAGCACTATCCGACCGTGGCGGTGGCACCGATGGGCGCGCTGACGCGGGCGGTGCGGTCGCTGGACCCCGCTGCCGTGGCGGTGCCGGCGCTCTTTGTGGTGCACGAGCGCGACCGGATCGTCGATGTGCCTGCGGCGCTGGAGCAGGCGGCGGGGTGGGGGCGCGGGACCGGTGCGCGGGCCGAACTGGCGAGCGTGTCGCTTTTGCCGGGCGACGACCCGGCCGGGCATGTGGTGGCGGGCGACGTGCTCAGCCCCGGCGGGACTGCACCGCTGGTGGCGCGCATCCTCGGCTGGGTTGCGGGCCTTCCGCCATGACGCAGCGAAATACCCGACAGAAGGCGGCGCGGCAGCGGCGTGCCGGTGGCAGCGTCGCACGCGCGCCGCGCGGCACCGGCTGCACCGGTGGCGACCCGCGCCCGAGACGTCGTGCAGGGGCGCGGGACGGGCACGTGTCCTGATCCCGGTTGCCGAGGGCTGGCGCCGCGGGTCCGGGGCGTTGGCCTGCCGCACCGACGGTGGCGCAGCAGGCCGAGCGCGGGATTGCCGTGCGTCGCCTGTCGGGGCGTCAGACGCTGCGCAGGCCCTGCGCCGCTTCGGGCAGGGGGCGGGTGTTGCTGTCGATGAAGTTCAGCACCAGCGGGCGGATGTTGTTGCGCCAGCTCTTGCCCGCGAAGATGCCGTAATGCCCCGCGCCGGGTTCGAGATGCGCGGCCTTCTTGCTGTCGGGCAGCCCGGTCAGCAGGTCGAGCGCGGCAAGGCACTGGCCCGGCGCGCTGATGTCGTCCTTTTCGCCTTCGACGATCTTGACAGCGATATCGGTGATCTTGCCGATATCGACCCTGTGGCCGTCCACGACGAAACGGTTCTGCGCGATCTCGAGGTTCTTGAAGATGCGCTCCACGGTGGAGAGGTAGAATTCGGCGGGCATGTCCATCACGGCCAGATATTCGTCGTAGAACTTGTAGTGATGGTCGTGGTCGCTGGCTTCGCCCTTGGCGGTGCGGATGATCTGGTTGAAGAACGCGTCGCCGTGGCGGTCGGCGTTCATCGACATGAAGGAGGCCAGTTGCAGCAGCCCCGGATAGACGAGCCGCCCGGCCCCGATGTGGTTGAAGCCCACGCGCTGGACGGCGAGTTCCTCGAGCTGGCCCATGGTGATGCGGCGGCCGAAATCGGTGACATCGGTGGCGGCGGCATCGGGGTCGATCGGTCCACCGATCAGCGTGAGCGTGGCGGGCTGTGCGTCCGGGTTGCGTTCGGCCAGCAGGGCCGCGGCGGCCAGCGTCAGCGGTGCGGGCTGGCAGACCGCGATGACGTGCAGGTCGGTGCCGAGCGCTTCCATGAAGTCCACAAGGTAGAGGGTGTAATCCTCGATGTCGAACTTGCCTTCGCTCACGGGGATGTCGCGCGCGTTGTGCCAGTCCGTGATGTAGACATCGCAGTCGGGCAGCAGGCTCAGCACGGTGGAGCGCAGCAGCGTCGCGTAATGGCCCGACATCGGCGCCACCAGAAGGACGCGGCGACGCATGGGGTTGCGGCCCTGCACGTCGAACTTCACCAGATCGCCGAAGGGGCGGGACACGATGCTGCGGGTGGTGACGATATGGTCGCGCCCGTCATCGCCCACCACGCAGGTGATGTTCCAGTCGGGCTTGGCGATCATCCGCGCGAAGCTGCGCTCGGTCACTTCGCCCCAGGCGGCCATGAGCCTGAAGGCCGGCGTGGGGGCGAGCCCCATAGCGGGGAGGGAGCCGACCGATCGGGCCGTCGCGCCAAGCCACTGGAACGTGTTGCGCGCCGTTTCCATCAGGTCGTAGGTTGCCATGTAACGCATTGAAGTCTCCTGGGCCGGGACCGCATGGCCCCCCCGTAACAATTCGTCGCTTTGGCCCCCCTCCAGAACGACGATACAAGCAGTGATCGGAGACTAAGGGGGAAACCGTGACATGACAACTGACGAAAAAGCCACAGGCGCCGAACTGGACCGCCTGAACGAGAACCTGTCGCGGCTTGAGGAAATGTCCCAGAGGCTGGTGGCCGCGATGGCGCACAAGCGCAAGGTCGATCCGGCGTTGCAGGGCCCCGGTCAGGACGTCTTCGTCAAGGCGGCGACCGCCTATATGCATGAATGGATCCATAACCCGGCGAAGATCATCGAGCGCCAGGCAGGTTATTGGGGCAAGATGCTGCAGCACTACATCGATGTGCAGAAAACGCTGAGCAGCGGCAGGCTGGTGGCCCCGCCCGATGACACGCCCAGCGACAAGCGGTTTTCCAATCCGCTGTGGACGACGCATCCATACTTCAACTTCATCAAGCAGAACTACCTGCGGACCGCGCTGGCGGTGGACGAGGCCGTGGCGGCGCTGGAGGATCTGGACGAAAAGGACCGCCAGAAGGTCGGCTATTTCACCCATCAGATCATCGACATGTTCGCGCCCACCAACTTTCTGGCCACCAACCCCGATGCGCTGGAACGCGCCGTGGCGACACAGGGCCAGTCGCTGGTGCAGGGGTTGGAAAACCTCGTGCGGGACATCGAGGCCCATGACGGCGACCTGATCACGACATTGTCGGACCCGGACGCGTTCAAGGTCGGCGTGAACCTTGCCACCACGCCGGGCAAGATCGTGTTCCGCAACCGGTTGTTCGAGCTGATCCAGTATACGCCCACGACCGAGACCGTGCATGCGACGCCTCTGCTGATCTTTCCGCCGTGGATCAACAAGTTCTACATCATGGATCTCAAGGAAAACAACAGTCTGGTCAAGTGGATCGTCGATCAGGGGTTCACGCTGTTCGTCGTGTCCTGGGTCAATCCGGACCGCAATTATGCCGATGTGGGCATGGATGACTATGTCACCGAAGGCTATCTGACCGCCATGGCGCAGGTGAAGGCGATCACCGGCGAGACGCAGATCAACGCCGTGGGGTACTGCATCGCTGGCACGACGCTGAGCGTGACGCTCGCGCTGATGGCGAAGAAGGGCGACACCACGGTGAAGGCGGCGACGCTGTTCACCACGCTGACCGATTTTTCCGAACCCGGCGAGGTTGGCGTGTTCCTGTCGGACAATTTCGTGGACGGGATCGAAAAGGAATGTGCCCAGTCGGGAATCCTTGACAGTTTCTTCATGTCGCGGACGTTTTCGTTCCTGCGGTCGAACGATCTGATCTATGGCCCCGCGGTGCGCAGCTACATGCTGGGGGAAACGCCGCCGGCGTTCGATCTTCTGCACTGGAACAGCGACGGCACGAATCTGCCCGGCCGGATGGCGGTGGAATACCTGCGCGGCCTGTGCCAGCAGGACCGCTTCGCGACGACCGGCTTCACCATCTGCGGCGATACGGTCACATCGGCGGACGTGAAGACGCCGCTGTGCGCCATCGCCTGCGAAACCGATCATATCGCGCCGTGGAAGCCATCCTATCAGGGGGTGCAGAAGTTCGGCAGCCGGTCCAAGACGTTCATCCTGTCCCAGTCCGGCCATATCGCGGGCATCATCAATCCGCCGACCAAGAAGAAGTACGGCCATTACACCAACACCGATCTGAAACTGGACCCGGATGCATGGTTGCAGGGTGCCACGTTCAACGAAGGGTCCTGGTGGCCGCGGTGGGGCGAATGGCTGGCGAAGAAATCGGGCAAGCAGGTGCCCGCGCGTGCGCCGGGCGGCCCCGATCATCCGGTCCTGGGCGATGCGCCGGGCACCTATGTCGTTGCAACCAAACGGAGTCATCGGCCGTCTGCCTGACGCTGCGTCAAAAATGCCGCATCGCAGAAAGGGGGTTGAATTGCTGCACTGCAGCATGCATATAGCCCAAAGCAACAACGAAGGCGGTCAAGGATTTCCGCCTAATGCTCAGGAGAAAACCAATGGCTGCGACCAAAACCAACGACATGACCAAGATGATGCAGGACATGATGGGTGCATTCCCCGTCGACACCAAGGCGATGCAGGACGCGTTCAAGACGTCGGCAACGCTGAGCGACAAGATGTCGAAAGTGGCTCTGGAAGCCGCCGAGAAGTCGAGCGAGATCTCGTCCAAGTGGACCAAGGAAACGCTGGCCAAGCTGGCGAACATCACGTCCTACAAGGAAGAGCCCGCAGACTACAGCAAGGCGATGACCGATTTCGCGTCGGCCCAGGCCGAAATGACCTCGGAAGCCATGGCTGCTTTCGCTGAAGTCGCCAAGAAGGTGCAGATGGAAACCGTCGAACTGATGCTTGCCGCCGGCAAGGACATCAGCGAAGACGCGACCGCCGCCGTCAAGAAGGCGACGACCGACATGACCGCAGCGGCCAAGAAGGCCACCACCGTCGCGGCCAAGTAATTCCGCCTCGCGCGGAACGACCGGTCCGGGGTATCCTCCCTGACCCCGGATCGGACGGATCGGGACAGAGCGGGCATCACGCCCGCTCTTTTCTTTTTGTTTGCGCTGTCCTACTCTGCGCTGCAGCGACCCGAGCGGAGGACACCTGGTGGCGGACAACGACAAACCCCTGTTGATCAAGCGTTACGCCAGTCGGCG
>DAIPIS010000128.1:2892-6908 GCA_036770665.1 Meridianimarinicoccus sp. | reverse complement strand
CCCGATTTCAATCTGCGTCAGCTTCTGGAAGCTGGCGTTCACTTCGGTCACCAGAAGCAGCGCTGGAACCCCCGTATGGCACCGTACATCTACGGTGACCGCAACGGCATTCACATCATCGACCTGACACAGACGGCCCCGATGCTGGACGCGGCGCTGAATGCGGTGCGCGATACCGTCGCGCGCGGTGGCCGGTTGCTGTTCGTCGGCACCAAGCGGCAGGCGCAGAAGCCCGTCGCGGACGCTGCCGAAAAATGCGCGCAGTACTACATGAACCATCGCTGGCTCGGCGGTACGCTGACCAACTGGAAGACCGTGTCGAATTCGATCAACCGGCTCAAGGCGATCGACGAACAGCTCGCCGGCGGCGCGATGGGCCTGACCAAGCGTGAACGCCTGAGCATCGAACGCGAGCAGGGCAAGCTGCAGGCGACCCTTGGCGGCATCCGCGACATGGGCGGCGTGCCGGACATGCTGTTCGTGATCGACGTGAAGAAAGAGGACCTCGCGATCCTCGAAGCCAAGAAGCTCGGCATCCCGGTCGTGGCCGTGGTCGACACCAACTGCTCGCCCGATGGCGTGGACTACATCATTCCGGGCAATGATGACGCGGCGCGCGCCATCGGGCTCTATTGCGATCTGGTCGCGCGCGCGGCACTGGCGGGCATGACCGCGCAGATGGGGGCCGCGGGCATCGACCTTGGCGAGTTCGAAGACGGTCTTGAAGAAGACGCGCTTGACCCGGCCATCGCCAGCGACGCCATGGCGGGCGCCGAAATCTGATCGCGGCTGTCCGCCGCGCCTCCGGGCACGGCGGCCGGCGCATCGGCGCATCTCGGGGCTACACAAAACTGTCACCCGTCGCGGCTACGCAGCCCGGCAGGTCCACGCTCGAACCAGAGGAGCCATCCATGGCAATTACAGCAGCATTGGTCAAAGAACTGCGCGACGTGACGGGCGCAGGGATGATGGACGCCAAGAAAGCCCTGACCGAAACCGCGGGCGACATGGAAGCCGCAATCGACTGGCTGCGCACCAAGGGCCTGGCGAAGGCGGCGAAGAAATCGGGTCGCACGGCGGCCGAAGGTCTGGTCGCCGTCGCCGTGGACGGTGGGCGGGGCATTGCCGTCGAAGTGAATTCGGAAACCGACTTCGTCGCCAAGAACGCCGATTTCCAGGCCATGGTGAAGACCATCGCCGGGGCCGCGCTGACGGCACCGGACCTTGACGCGCTCAAGGCGACCGAAGTTGGCGGCAAGTCGATCGACGCCATGATCACCGACAAGATCGCCACGATCGGCGAGAACATGTCGCTGCGCCGGATGGCCGTCATCACCGGCGACACCGTCGTGTCCTATGTGCACAATGCCGCCGCGGACGGTATGGGGCGGATCGGTGTGCTCGTGAGCATGACCGGTGACAACCCCGACTTCGGGCGTCAGGTCGCCATGCATGTGGCGGCGATCAACCCGGCGGCGCTGGACGAAGGCGATGTCGATCCGGCCATGGCAGAGCGCGAGAAGGCGATCCTGACCGAACAGGCGCGCGAGAGCGGCAAGCCCGAAGCCGTCATCGAGAAGATGATCGAAGGCCGGATGAAGAAATTCTTCGCCGAGGTGACGCTTCTGAATCAGCCATTCGTGGTGAACCCCGACCTGACCGTCGGTGACGCTGCCGCCGAGGTTGGCGTGACCATCACCGGTTTCGTGCGGCTGGAAGTCGGCGAAGGCATCGCGAAGGTGACCGAAGATTTCGCTGCCGAAGTCGCCAAGGTCGCACAAGGCTGATGTTGGGCTGACACTGGGCCGATCCGCTGACCGCGCGCATCGGCCCGCACGGGGCCGCCGGCCCGCGGGCATGATCGGACGGCCATCCGGAGACGCACAAAGACGGGCCGGTGCTGCCGCCAAGGCAACACCGGCCCTTTGATGTCCGGCACCGTCCGCGGCGGGGAAAGACCACGCGACGCGCAGGTCCGGGCTGCAGTCGGCAGACCAAAGGCCGCGCAGCCCGGTTCTGCCCGTTCGCGAAAGGGCATGACGCCCGGAGGCTGTCCGTAATCGCGGCAACCAGCCGGGCGGTTCCCCGGTCTGTCGACCGCCAGCATGGGAACGCGCCTGTCATTGCGCCTCGACAACTTCGGCGGTAGTCCGATTTTCCTTACCTTGCGCGGCCCCGCCCCATGCGGCCCCGCCCCATCACGGTTCAAGCCGGAAGATCTGGTTCTGGAGCGATGCCTTCATCACGGCCTGCGCGGTGGTGTCCACGTCGAGCGCGTCGCGGGCCAGACGCAGGTGCTTTTCGACGGTCGCGGCGGTCAGCCCCATGATATCGGCGATGTCCTGCATGGTCTTGCCGTCGCCGACCCACTCCAGCACCTCGCGCTGTCGGCGGGTCAGGGCGCGGCGCGACCCGGAATGGGGTAGCGACATCAGCTTGAGATGCGCCACGTTGCACAGCGCGTGAATGTCGCGCCCGTGTTCGGCCCAGATCGCGTCCACCTCGTGCTGGTGCATGCCCGTGCGCGCGGTCAGCGCCATGGCACCGCGCGATCGGTGCGACGTGTGCGGAAAGCTGATCGTATAGCCCGCGATCACGCCCATCGCCTTGTTGAAGTCCAGCACGCGGCGTTCGGCGGGCGTGAATCCGTCGAAGTGCTCTTGCACCCAGCGCCAGCCGCAGGCACCCACGTTTTCCTCGGACCAGCGGACCATGGGGGCATGGAAATACATCGCCTCGCCGATGAAACGGTCGGTGTAGGCGGGGGGATGGTTGGTCAGGATCAGCATGTCCTGCGGATCGCCGAACGAGCTTGCGGTCTTGTAGCGGGTCAAGCCGTAGATCAGGCGGTCGAACCCGTCACGTCCCAGCCCTTCGACCAGCACGTCCCACACCCTTTCGACGGAATCCGCCGCGCAGATCCGTTCGATTTCGTCCAGAAAGCTCATCGCGATGCTCCCAGATGCGTCGCCAGCGCCCGCAGCGCCAGTTCGTATCCCGCAGGCCCGAACCCGCAAATCTGGCCAAGTGACACCGGCGCGATATGGCTGATATGGCGGAACGGCTCGCGGGCATGGATGTTGGACAGGTGGACTTCGACCACCGGCACTTCCGCCGACGAAATGGCATCCCGGATCGCGACGGATGTGTGAGTATAGGCGCCGGCGTTCAGCACGATCCCGTCGCGGGTGCCCCGGCAGGCATGGATCGCGTCGATCAGCACGCCTTCATGGTTGGATTGCAGACACTCCACCGACAGTCCAAGGTCCGCGCCGACGGCCCGACACATCGCGTCGATCTCGGCCAGGGTCGTGCGACCATAGACCTCGGGCTGGCGTTGCCCGAGAAGATTCAGGTTCGGTCCGTTGACGACAAGGATTTTCGGCATGCTGGCCCCATTTTGAAACGTTGATTACATGCGCTGCGTTTGGTGTCGAGCGTAACGTCAAGAAGTCGCCTTCGGGGTGTGCTGGCGCGATCGATCAGCCGCCGGGGAAGGGCAAGATCTGGGTCGGCCCGGGCGATGTCGATGAATTCGTCGGCAGTGTCGGCGTGGGGGGATGCTGCCGCGCGGGTCATCGGAAAAGACCTGTCGGTTCCGATGGGCATGGGACGCGCACTGGCCCGACTGGTCCGAATGACCGATGGTTGCGGGCCGGATTGGCTGTCGCGGGCCGTCGCGTGCGGCGGATGGACAGCCGGGCAGCCCGTCGTGGGCTTTGGCGCAGCATGCCCGACGCGACGGCCCCGCGCGGATCGTCGCGACCGGCGCAGGCTGTCACAACACCGACCGCAACGGTACCCGGTGTCCGGACGGGTCAACGGGGCGGTCTTGTGTCAACATCGGCGACGGGCGACGGGCGACGGGCGACGGGCGGGAAGCTGCGGATCGCGCTGGCGCGGCGATCACGGGTCGGGGCTGCGGACACGCCTACGGCGTGACGCCATCCTCAAGGCCGCCCCGCCTTTGGCGGTCTGGCCTTGGGCGCCTGCGGCGCGATGACCCCGGGCGCCTG
>DAIPIS010000128.1:0-2792 GCA_036770665.1 Meridianimarinicoccus sp. | reverse complement strand
CCGGGCGCCTGTGGCGCGATGACCCCGGGTGCCGCACTGCACCTGTGATTTTGGCTGCGTGGCGTACGCGCCTTCGGCGTGACACGAGGTCTTGCGCCGCGATCCCGCGGCGCCCCATGCGGGGGCGCTGCCCCCGCACCCCCGTGGCGCAGGGCGCTGGGATGATGCGTCGGTCAGATGGCGTGCAGCCCCTTCAGCGCCGCGACAAGCGACGGGATCCTGTCCTTGAACCGGAAGAAGCCATGGGTGGCGTGCGGCCAGGCCTGCGCGTCGAACGGGCGCAGGACCCGGCACAGGGTGATGCCCTGCGCGGCCAGCGCGGCGCGCACGACGGCCAGTGCATCGCCGGCGGGGCCGACCGGGGCATAGGGCGTCACGACTTGCCGCAGTCCATGGGCGCAGGCCCAGTCCACCACCTGCGCCGCGCGATCCGCGCCTGTGACCGTCACGGGATCGTCGAACCGGCCTGCGTGGCGGGCGGCGCAGTCCTGCATCGCGGCCGCGGTGAAGTCCAGCACCTGCGCGGACGTCGCCAACGGGCTTCGCCGGTCGGCGCAGGGCATGAGGCACAGCGGCGTGCCCGACCCGTCCGCAGGCAGGCCGGGAAACCCCGCGAGCAGGTCGTCCTCGGTCAGCAGCCATCCGGTCCGCAGCGCCGGGTCCATCCGGTCGCCGGCGGGTGCGGCCATGCGCGGCGGCGCTGGCGCTGCGGGCACCGGATCGGCATGATCCGCCAGTTGCCCGCGCGGATCGAACCGGCCATCGGTGTAGCGCGCGATGTTGTCGGCCTGCGCGAGATACGTCTTGCCCGGCGTCTGGATGCCTGCGACCCACCGCCAGCCCAGCGTGTTCGACGCCGGGTCGCCGTCAAGCAGGTGCCGCAGGAACAGATCGGCCCCCAGTTCCCAGGGCAGACGCAGGGTGAATATCCAGATCGACGCGAACCACATCCGGGCGTGGTTGTGCAGGTAGCCCGTCGTTGCCAGTTCCCGTGCCCAGTGGTCGAACCCATCGATGCCGGTCTCGCCCCTGCAGGCCGCTTCCCAGTCGCGGCGGAGCCCGCCTTCGGTGGCCAGACGGTTGCGGGCGGCGTCCAGCCCGTCGTGGTACTGCCGCCAGACCGCCGGGCGCATTTCCAGCCAGCCTTTCCAGTAGGTGCGCCAGTAGACTTCCTGCACGAATTTCTCGGCGGTGGAGAGCGCGAACCGCCCAAGCACGGCCCGCAGCACCTCGTCCTCGGCCACAAGGCGATGGCGGAGCCATGGCGATAGCCGCGACACGTGCGGATGCCCCTCCGCCCCGCGGTCGAAATTGCGCAGCCGCGCATAATCTCCGCCCGCATGGGGCACGAACGCCTGCAGCCGTGCGAGGCCCGCAGCGCGGGTCGGCGCGAAGGATGTATCGGGCGGCGCCGAGCGGTGCGGGTCGGTCATGATCGATACGTCCTCCGGATCGGATTTCGCGGCGGGAGAGACCGCGTCCTGGGTGCGAAGCTAAGCCGCCGCCGGGGCCCATCAAGCCGCCACATCATCGTCACGGCCGCCCTTGCAGCCCCCCATTGGCGCGACTAAGACTCCGGGGTCAGCAGGGCGGTGCGCAGGCACCCGGCAACAAGAGGCACGAGCACATGAGCGACCCGATCGAGACCTATACAAACACGCTGGTCCCCATGGTGGTGGAACAGACGTCGCGCGGGGAACGTGCCTATGACATCTTCTCGCGGCTGCTGAAGGAACGGATCATCTTCGTGAACGGCCCGGTTCATGACGGCATGTCGAGCCTTGTCGTCGCACAGCTTCTGCACCTTGAGGCGGAGAACCCGTCCAAGGAGATCTCGATGTACATCAACTCGCCGGGTGGCTCGGTCATCGCGGGCATGAGCATCTATGACACGATGCAGTACATCAAGCCCAAGGTATCCACGCTCGTGTGCGGTCTTGCGGCGTCCATGGGCTCCGTCATCGCCTTGGGCGGCGAAAAGGGCATGCGCTACTCGCTCCCCAATTCCGAGTTCCTCGTCCACCAGCCGTCGGGCGGCAGCCAGGGCACGGCGGAGGACATCCTGATCCAGTCGCGACATATCGAAAAGACGCGCGAGCGGTTCTATCAGCTCTACATGCGGCATACCGGTCAGGACTATGACACTGTCCGGCAGGCTCTTGACCGTGACAAGTGGATGACCCCGGACGAAGCGAAGGAGTGGGGCCATATCGACGAGATCGTGTCGAGCCGCGTTCTGGCTGAAGAGGCGGCGAAGTAGGCCGGGTGATACCGCGCCGGACCATCCGTCACGGCGCGGAAATTTGACATTGTGGCGCGTTGCGTGCTGGCCTAGGTTCGTGTGACAAACACACGACAGGTCAGGACGGACGGGCGGCCCCGGAGGAACCGATGGCAAACAACACGAGCGGCGACGGCAAGAACACGCTGTATTGCAGCTTCTGCGGCAAGAGCCAGCACGAGGTGCGCAAACTGATCGCCGGCCCTACGGTCTTCATCTGCGACGAATGCGTCGAGCTTTGCATGGACATCATCCGAGAAGAGACCAAGGCGACGGGACTGAAATCATCCGAAGGCGTCCCGACGCCGCGGGAAATCTGCGATGTGCTGGACGATTACGTGATCGGCCAGAAACACGCCAAGCGCGTGCTGTCGGTCGCCGTCCACAACCATTACAAGCGCCTGAACAACGCGTCGAAGACCGATGTGGAACTGGCCAAGTCCAACATCCTGCTGATCGGGCCCACGGGCTGCGGCAAGACGTTGCTGGCGCAGACGCTGGCGCGGATCCT
>DAIPIS010000127.1:0-6941 GCA_036770665.1 Meridianimarinicoccus sp. | reverse complement strand
ACCGCGAGGCCAGCACCGGGATGCCCATCATCGCCGTCTTGATCACCATCTCGGATGTGAGCCGACCGGTGGTATAAAGGATCTTGTCCGCCGCAGGCACCCGATGATGCCACATGAAGCCAGCGACCTTGTCCACCGCGTTGTGGCGGCCCACGTCTTCCATGTAGACCAGCACCCGGTCCTGTTCGCACAGCACCGTGCCGTGGATCGCCCCGGCGGTCAGGTACAGCGACGGCAGCGTGTTGATCTGCCGCGCCAGCGCATAGAGCCAACTGGTCCGCACGTCAGCCTGCGGCAGGGTCACGCCCTCCAACCCCTCCATCATGTCGCCGAACACCGTGCCGACCGCGCAGCCGCTGGTGCGCGTCTTCTTCTTCATCTTGTCCTCGAAGCTGGTCTGGCGCTCTGTCCGTACGACCACGGTCTCGATCTCGTCGTCGTGGTCGATGCCGGTCACCCTGTCGTCGTCGCGCAGCATGCCCTGATTGCGCAGGAACCCGAGTGCCAGGTATTCCGGGTAATCCCCGATGGTCATTGCGGTGACGATTTCCTGGCTGTTGAGGTAGATTGTCAGCGGCCGCTCTTCGACCACGGCGATCTCGACAGGGTCGCCGGTATGATCGTGGCCCTGCACGGCGCGGGTCAGCCGGGGCAGGGCGGGATCAGGCAGAAGGGGCAAGTCGGGGGTCATTTGCGGTCCTGCATGCATGGGGCGGACGGTAGGCGATCGGCCGGGGCTGCGCCAGTGCCCACCGGGTGCCCTAGCGGCTCATGCGCGCGAGGTAGTCCACAAGCGCCTGCCGGTCGGCAGGATCGGTCACGCGCTGGTCCGGCATGCGCGACCCGGGAGTATAGGCGTCGGGTCCATGTTCGAAAAGTGCGGCGACCGTCTCCGGCGTCCAGATGATGTCCATGTCGCGCAGGGCGGGGGAAAAGTCATACCCCTCCGCACTGGCGATACGGCGACCGAAGATGGCATGCAGGCTGGGACCCGCGCGGGAATGATCGCCCGGCGCCAGCGCATGGCAGACGGCGCAGGCATTGAATACCTCTGCCCCCCGGCTGCCGTCGGCGTGTGCATCCGGTGCAACCGCTTCACGCGGGCCAAGCGGTGCGCCGTCGCGGGCCGACCAGCGGCGGATGACCCCTTCCATGCCGCCGCCGAACAACGTGTCGCCCTCCAGCGCAAGTGTCCAGATGGGGCCGGCGTCTCCGGCGATCCGGGCGCGGCTGGTCAGGTCGGGCAGGTCGAGCAGCCATATGTCGCCATCCACCGCCGCCGCCGCCACCGTGCCGGGCCCGGCGGCCACGGCAACAAGCGGCCGCTCCGTCAGGAAACGCTCCGGCAGCAGCGTTCCGTCGCGCGACAGAAGCCGCAGCGCGCCCTCGGCGAACACCACGGCCAGCGTTTCGCCCGCCAGCACAAGGCCATTGGGCAGATCGGGCAGACCGGCCCGCGCCTGCAGCGCGCCGTCCGGTCCCCATCTGGCAAATCGCAGGTCGGCCCCGACCGATACCAACGCGCCATCGGGCAGGAACGCCAGCCCGGACACCCGCCCGTCATGCGCAGCCTGCTGCTGGCGTGCCCCCGTGGCAAGGTCGAGCCGCAGGATCTGTCCGTCGACGAACCCGACCGCGACGCGCGCGTCCGAAACCGCCAGCGCCGACACGGGCGACACCCCGCGCGGCGTTGTGCGCGCAGGCTCGGCCTCGCCTTCACGCCAATGGGCGACGCGTCCATCCTGCCCGGCGGTGACGAATCCGTCCGGCACGAGCGCCACGGCAGTCACGTTCCCCTCATGGAACCGTTCCACCCGGCGCGCGGTGGCGCTGTCCGCGTCCCACAGGATGACGCGCCCGTCGAACCCGCCCGACACGACCGTTCCATCATTGGCCGCAAGCGCGCTGACCGGGCCGCCATGCCCGGCCAGATCCTGTGCCACGGCACCCGCAGGCAACCACACCAAGAGCAGAAGGCCTGCCAATCGATAGAGGACCGTCCGGACCTTGTCCCCGGCAGCACAGGGCAGGTTCAGAAACCCACCAGATTCGAGCCGGGGTTGCCCACGCGGGCCCCTTCGGTCGAGAAGGCCGCGTAGGACGCGACCTGGAAGTTTTCGATCAGCACGAAATAGGCTCCGATGCCGATCGCGGCGGCAAAGGCGACAGAGGCGAGAAAGGCTTTCATCGGTGGTCTCCATTCAGGGGCGCGCGGGCAGGGGCCCCCGCGATGCGGTGTCGACCGCGGCCATCATGGCGCGGGCGATCTGGTGATATAGACGGCCGAGGGGTCCGTCCGGGTCGCGGGCCGTGACCGGTTGCCCGGCGTCCGACGCCGCGCGCAGGTCCATCGTCAGCGGGACGGCGCCAAGGAACGGAACGCCAAGCCGTTCCGCCTCGATCCGCGCCCCGCCGTCGCCGAAGATGGCGTGGCTGCCGCCGCAATCGGGGCAGACGAAATGCGACATGTTCTCGACGATGCCGAGGATCGGCACCTCCACCTTTCGGAACATCGCGATGCCCCGCCGCGCGTCGATCAGCGACAGGTCCTGCGGGGTCGACACGATGACCGCCCCCGACAGCCGCGTGCCCTGCGCCAGCGCCAGTTGCGCGTCGCCCGTGCCCGGCGGCAGGTCGACCAGCAGCACGTCCAGCACGCCCCAGTCCACATCGGCCATCATCTGCGTGATCGCCGACATGACCATCGGCCCGCGCCACACCATCGCCGTTTCGGCATCGACCAGTAGCCCCATCGACATGGCACGCAGCCCATAGGCCTGCATGGGCTTCAGTTTCCGCCCCGATGCCTGCGGCTTGCCGTGCAGGCCCAGCAAGGTCGGCAGGGACGGCCCGTAGATGTCGGCGTCGAGAATACCGACCGAAAGCCCCGTGGCCCGCAGCGCCAGCGCGAGGTTGACAGCGGTGGTGGACTTGCCCACCCCGCCCTTGCCCGAGGCGACGGCGATGACATGACGGATACCGGCCAGAGGGTCCGCCTTTTGTGCCCGGTCCGGCGGCGTCAATCGGGGCGGTTCCGTCGTCTCGGCCGTGAGCACGACAGTGGCAGCCGTCATCCCGGGCAGGTGCCGCAGGCGCGCCTCGGCCGCCTCGCGCAGCGGGGCCAGCGTGGGCGCCTCGCGCGCCGTGGTCCGGATGGTCAGGTCGATCCGCTGTCCCGACAGCCCGCCACCGAGGCGGCCCGACGCCACGAGCGGCGTTCCATCCGGCAGGAACAACCCCTGCAAGGCGTCGCGCACCCGGTCGTCGGTCACATCCGCCACGTCAGCATCCCGCTTTCCCGTTGGGGTGACCGCGCGCACGGCTTGCGCGCGCGGTCAGGTCCCGATCGCGTGGCCGCCCGTCACTCGGCCGGGTGCGCACGGGCCGACCGCGGGGGTTCCTTGCCCATGACCTCTTCGACCCAGAGCGAGTGGTGTTCGCGCGCCCAGTTCTCGTCGACCTCACCGGATCCCATGGCGTCGAACGCCCCCTGCATCCCGACGGAGCCGATGTAGATGTGCGCGATCACCATGGCGGAAAGTGCGGCCGCTGTGAGGGCATGCAACGTCTGGTAAAGCTGCCAGTTGGCGAAGCTTCCGGCTTCACCCGGGAAGAGAAGCATGAAACCGGTGAAGGACAGCGCCGCGCCGCCGATCACGACCGACCAGAAGATCATCTTCTGCCCTGCATTGAACTTCTTCGCGGGTGGGTGGACGCCCTTCTTGAACAGACCGCCACCCTGCTTGACCCATTCGAGGTCCACGTGGTTCGGCAGGTTGTCGGCGACCCAAAGCAGGAAGATCAGCACCAGAGCCAGCATGAATGGCCACGCCAGGAAATTATGCGCCATCTTGCCCCAGGCGGTGAGCGTGCCGAAGCCCGCTTCGCCGATCAGGGGCAGGATGACCGTCTTGCCGATGATGATGTTCAGCCCGGTCAGCGCCAGCACGATGAAGGTCGATGCCAGCGTCCAGTGACCAAACCGCTCGATCCACTTGAACCGTTCGATCTTGTGGCCCGACAGGCCGCGGTCGACCATGATCTTGCCCCGGATAAGGTAGAACAGCGTCAGAAGCACGATCATGCCGACGACCGCGACGATGGACAGCAGGTGCAGCGTGCTGCCCTGCAGCGCGGCCCATGACTTGTTCTCGGGCTTGATCAGGTAGCCTGCATTCGAATCCGGGATGCTGATGCGCCCGGAAACGGGGGCGGTTCCGAGCGCGTCGAACAGCGCATCTTCGGTGACCGACTGCTGCGTCGGGTTCACCTGCGCCTGTGCCGACGGTGCCGACACGGACAGCGCAAGGACCAGCCCGAGGGCGATCGCGAGGCGGGACAGGAAATGTGTCATCATGCGTTCCTTCACACCGTCACGGTTTCGCCGTAAGCCGTGCGCCAGCCCCAGGCACCCGACCCATAGCCGCGCGTCACCACGCGTTCGCGGTAGATTTCGGCGATGATGTCGCCGTCGCCCGCCAGAAGAGACTTGGTCGAGCACATCTCGGCGCAAAGCGGCAGCTTGCCTTCGGCAAGACGGTTCGCACCGTACTTCACGTATTCGGCGTGGCTCATGTCGGGCTCCGGCCCGCCGGAGCAGTATGTGCACTTGTCCATCTTGCCGCGTGTGCCGAAGTTCGCGGTCTGCGGGTACTGCGGCGCGCCGAACGGGCAGGCATACGAACAGTAGCCGCAGCCGATGCAGGTGTCCTTGTTGTGCAGCACCACCGCATCTTCGGTGGTGTAGAAGCACTTGACCGGACACACCGTGGCGCAGGGCGCGTCGGTGCAGTGCATGCAGGCCATCGACACCGACCGCTCGCCGGGCAGGCCGTCGTTGAGGGTGACCACGCGGCGGCGGTTGATGCCCCACGGCACCTCGTGCTCGTTCTTGCAGGCGGTGACGCAGGCGTTGCACTCGATGCAGCGGTCGGCGTCGCAGAGGAATTTCATCCGTGCCATTGTTCACATCCTCGCTTATGCAGCCGCGATCTGGCAAAGGGTCACCTTGCCTTCGTGCATGCCGGTCACCGGGTCGTAGCCGTACGTCGTGATGACGTTCACGGATTCGCCCAGCACGATCGGGTCGGTCCCTTCGGGATACTTGTCCCGCTGATCGACGCCCTGGAACCAGCCGGCGAAGTGGAAGGGCATGAAGGCCACGCCCGCCGCCACCCGTTCGGTCACCTGTGCTTTCATCCGCGCCTTGGACCCGCCTTCGGGGCCGGTCACCCAGACCCAGCCGCCGTCGACGATCCCACGCGACTGCGCGTCGCCGGGGTTGATTTCGACGAACATGTCCTGCTGCAACTCGGCCAGCCACGGGTTGGAGCGGGTTTCCTCGCCGCCGCCCTCGTATTCGACCAGACGCCCGGAGGTCAGGATGATCGGGAACTGTTCCGCCACCTTGCGCTCCACCACGTCCTGCTGCACGACCTTGCCGATGTTGGGCATGCGCTGCTGGCGGCGGTCGTCATTGGTGGGATAGCTCGCCACCAGTTCCGGACGCGCCGAGTAGATCGGTTCGCGGTGCACCGGGATGGGGTCGGGCAGGTTCCAGGCCACGGCCCGCGCCTTTCCGTTGCCGAACGGCACGCAACCGTGCTGGAGCGCCACGCGCTGGATGCCGCCGGACAGGTCGATGGACCACGACACCGCGCCCATGGCTTCGGGGTCGTTGCCGCCGATGCGCTGGATCACGGCCAGTTCGTCGGCGGTCAGATCACCGTCCCAGCCCAGTTGCTGCAACAGCGCATAGGTGAACTCGGGGTAGCCATCCTCGATCTCGGAGCCCAGCGGCCAGCTGCCTTCGGCCAGCAGTGTTTCGCCATCGCGATCCAGCCCGAAACGGGGGCGGAAGGCCCCGCCGCCGTCCATCGGGCGCAGGTTGGTGTTGTACAGGATATGCGTGCCCGGGTGGCGCAGTTCCGGCGTGCCCCAGCACGGCCAGGGCAGGCCGTAGTAGTCGCCCTTGATCTCGTCGGGGGCATCGGCCTTGGCGCGCAGGGTGATCAGGTCGAAATGCTGCTGGTTGGCCATGTGGGCCTTCAGCCGCTCCGGGCTCTGGCCGGTATAGCCGGTGGACCAGCCGCCCCGGTTGATCTCGCGCAGGATCGATTCCGGCACTGGTTCGGGGCCGAACTTGCCCGCCACCATCTCGAAGTTCTTGAACATCTCGTCCGCGAAGCCGAGCCGCTGCGACATCGCATAGATGACCGCGTAATCGTTGTCGGATTCGAAGATCGGCTCCACCACCTTCTCGCCCCACTGGACCGACCGGTTCGACGCGGTGCGCGAGCCCGAGCATTCGAACTGGGTGCAGATCGGCAGGAGATAGGTGTTGTCGGTCCGGCTGTGGAGTGCTGCAAAGGTCGTCGGATGCGGATCGGCGACCACCAGAAGCTCCAGCGCGTCCATCCCGCGCTGCGCGTCCTGCATGCGCGGCACGGTGTTGCCGCCGTGGCCGAACACGATCATCGCCTTGATGTTGTCCTGCTGGTCGACCTCTTCGGCGTCCATCGTCACCGCGTCGAACCAGCGGGTCGATGTGATGCCGGGCACCTCCATGTTTTCGACCGCCGTGCGCGCGTCACGACCGCCCTTGGCCGGGACCGCATCGAAGCGGCCGACGAAATAGTCGTAGGGCACGTCCCAGACCCGCGCCCAGTGCTTCCAGGCCCCGACGCCCAGACCGTAATACAGCGGCAGGTTGCCGATATCGAGGCCGAAGTCCGTGGCGCCCTGCACGTTGCAATGGCCGCGGAAGATGTTGGCACCGCTGCCTTCGCCGCCGACGTTGCCGGTGGCCAGCAGCAGGATGTTGTAGGCGCGCACGTTGGCCGTGCCGACCGTGTGCTGGGTGCCGCCCATGCACCAGATGAAGGTCGACGGGCGGTCCTTGGCAAAGGTCTCGGCCACGCGCTTGAGCGTCGCGCCGTCGA
>DAIPIS010000376.1:0-1510 GCA_036770665.1 Meridianimarinicoccus sp. | reverse complement strand
GGCTGGGAGGAATGGGTTTCGCTGCCCGCCCTCGGCCTGCCGGCGCTGCGCGCCAAGATCGACACGGGCGCGCGCACCTCGGCGCTGCACGCCTTCGACATCGAAGCCTTCGGGCCGTCGAACGCGCCAAAGGTCCGGTTCGCCATCCACCCCATCCCGGGGCGCGACGACGTGTCGATCCCCTGTTCCGCCCCGATCATCGACCGGCGCGAGGTCACGTCGTCCAACGGCGAATCCGAATGGCGCTTCGTGATCCAGTCCGACATCGTGCTTGGCGGGCATCGCTGGCCGATCGAGATCACGCTGACCGACCGCACCCAGATGGCCTACCGGATGCTCCTCGGGCGGCAGGCGCTGCGCGACGACATGATCATCACGCCCTCCACCCGGTTCTGCCAACCCACCAAGACCTACGAGGTCTACCACTCCGCCGCCGTCAAGGCCGCGGCCCCCACCCGCGCGCTGCGCATCGCCGTCCTGAGCCGGGAAGAAGGCACCTATTCCACCCGCCGGATCGTCGAGGAAGGCGAAAAGCGCGGCCATGTGGTGGAGGTGATCGACACCACGCGCTGCTACATGGCGATCAACAAGCTCGCCCCCGAAGTGCATTACGACGGCAAGCGGCTGGCGCGCTACGACGCGATCATCCCGCGCATCGGCGCGTCGATCACGCCCTATGGCTGCGCGGTGATCCGCCAGTTCGAAACCA
Source organism: Meridianimarinicoccus sp. (assembly GCA_036770665.1). Taxonomy (GTDB): domain Bacteria; phylum Pseudomonadota; class Alphaproteobacteria; order Rhodobacterales; family Rhodobacteraceae; genus Meridianimarinicoccus. Next base: position 801 of record DAIPIS010000376.1, on the reverse strand, counting down.
TCGGCACCTATTGCGTGAACCCCTCGGACGGCATCATGGCGAGCCGCGACAAGCTGCACGCGCACCAGATCCTCGCGCGGCACCGGATCGGCATGCCCGCCACCGCCTTCGCCGCCTCTCCCAAGGACACCGGCAACCTGATCGGGCTGGTGGGCTCCACGCCCCTGATCGTCAAGCTGCTGGAAAGCACCCAGGGCAAGGGCGTGGTGCTGGCCGAAACCCGCAAGGCCGCGGAATCCGTCATTTCGGCGTTCCGCGGGCTCAAGGCCAATTTCCTCGTGCAGCACTTCGTCAAGGAAGCGGCGGGGGAGGATATCCGCTGTCTCGTGATCGGCGGTCGGGTGGTGGCCGCGATGAAGCGGATCGCCGCCGAAGGCGATTTCCGGTCGAACCTGCACCAGGGCGGGCACGCCGAGGCGGTGCGCATCACCAAGACCGAACGCGACGCCGCCGTGCGCGCCGCGCGGGCCTTCCGGCTCGACATGGCGGGCGTGGATCTGCTGCGGTCCGAAGACGGGCCCAAGGTGCTCGAGGTCAACTCCTCCCCCGGTCTCGAAGGCATCGAAAAGGCCAGCCGCAAGAACGTGGCGGCGCTCCTTTACGACGAGATCGAAAAGAAGGTCCGCCCGACCCCGGCCCGGCGGCGCGGCGCGGCGCGTCCCGACGCGGCTGATACGGCGGCGGGCGACACGGCGGCGGCAGTGACACCCGATGCAAAACGGGGCGCCGCCTGACCCCATGGCGGCCCGCGACGCCGTCCGGACGTGGCCAGGACGCCGCCGAGACGCCCCGCCAAGACGC
>DAIPIS010000375.1:0-1517 GCA_036770665.1 Meridianimarinicoccus sp. | reverse complement strand
GAAAAAAGGCGGTGACACCAGGGAGGAGGAGGGTGCCACCGCCAAACACAGAAGACCTAGGGAGGAGGAAAGGTCTTCTGATCTTCAGGCTTCCGGGCAACCAATCTTGGTCTTTCCATCAGCCGTTGAAGTAGAGATAGCAGAATGCTGCACCTGCACAATGTCTTTGGATGCAACGCTGCCATGCAGAAATCGCATAGGTGAGGCGCGGCGTGACAAACCCCGTCCGTGCGCCCATGTAGAGCCGACGGGTTGGGACAGGAACGGGAAGATCATCATGGCTGTGACACGGGAGCAGGTCGCCAACGCGCTTGCCGATCTCGAATTGCCGCAGGGCGGCACGCTCGGCGGGGCCGACATGCTGCGCGCGCTCAGCGTGGCACCCGATGGCGCGGTGCAGTTCGTGATCGAGGCGGCCGATCCGGCCACCGCGCGCAGGCTCGAACCGCTGCGCGCCGCCGCCGAGGCGCGGGTCGCGGCCCTTCCCGGTGTCACCCGCGTGTCCGCCGCGCTGACCGCGCACGGGCCATCGCCCAAGGGTGCGGCCCCCACATCCGCGCCGCCATCGTTGAAACTGGGCCGTCACGCCACCGGCGACGAAAAGGCAGGGCCGCAGGGTGTGCCCGGCGTGGACCGCATCCTGGCCATCGGGTCGGGCAAGGGCGGGGTGGGCAAGTCCACCGTGTCGGCCAACCTTGCCGTGGCGCTGGCGCGGTCGGGCCGCCGGGTCGGATTGCTGGATGCCGATTTCTACGGGCCCAGCCAGACCCGCATGATGGGCGTGAGCAAGCGGCCCGCATCGCCCGACGGCAAGACGATCATCCCGCTGCATGCCCACGGCGTCACGGTCATGTCGCTGGGCCTGATGGTCGAGCCGGAAAAGGCGGTGATCTGGCGCGGCCCGATGCTGATGGGCGCGCTGCAGCAGATGCTGGGGCAGGTGGCGTGGGGACAGCTTGACGCGCTCCTGATCGACATGCCGCCAGGCACGGGGGACGTGCAGTTGACGCTGTGCCAACGCTACGCGGTGACGGGGGCGGTGATCGTGTCCACCCCGCAGGACGTGGCGCTGATGGACGCGCGCCGGGCGCTGGAGATGTTCCAGCGCATGAACGTGCCGATCGCGGGGCTGATCGAGAACATGAGCACCCATATCTGCCCCAAGTGCGGCTATGAGGATCACATCTTCGGCCAGGGCGGGGTGGAGGCCGAGGCCCGCGCCCATGGCCTGCCCTACCTCGGCGCGCTGCCGCTGAACATCGACGTGCGGCTGGCGGGCGACACCGGCACGCCCATCGCCGCGACCGATGGTCCGCTGGCGGCCCCTTACCGCGATCTCGCGCGCGGGCTGGTTGACGCCGGTTTCGCCTGACCGGGTGACGGCACGGCGCACGATCCCGTGATTCGCGCGTGCGCCGGCGTGATCGGCCGTGCGGTGGTCTGAAATTCCGTCCGAACCCTGTCCGAACCCTGTCTGCGCCGCCCCGGTCCCGCCGGGGCGGTTTCGCGTCATGGGC
>DAIPIS010000126.1:0-7004 GCA_036770665.1 Meridianimarinicoccus sp. | reverse complement strand
GACTGGGCCTGCTTGGCCTTGCTCGCCTTCGCCTTGAACCGGTCCACGAAGCTTTGCAGGTGGGCGCGCTGCAGTTCCTGCTTCTTGGCCTGCGCGGACAGCACGGCGCGCTGTTCGGCCCGCGCGCGGGCGAACTGGTCGTAGGGCCCCTGGTAATAGGTCAGCTTGCGGTTTTCGAGATGCAGGATGCCGCCCACCGCGCGGTTCAGAAGCCCCCGGTCGTGGCTGATGATCAGCACCGTGTGCGGATAGCGCGCCAGGTAGCTTTCGAGCCAAACCGCCCCTTCGAGATCGAGGTAGTTGGTCGGTTCGTCCAGCAGCAAAAGGTCCGGCTGGGCGAACAGCACCCCCGCCAGCGCAACCCGCATCCGCCAGCCGCCGGAAAACGCGCTGCACGGCATCTTCTGTTCGGCATCGTCGAACCCGAGGCCCCGCAGGATCGAGCTTGCCCGCGCTTCCGCCGACCACGCGTCGATATCCGCGAGCCGGGTCTGTACTTCGGCGATGCGGGTCGCGTCCTGCGCGGTTTCGGCTTCGGCCATCAGCGCGGCGCGTTCGGTATCGGCCGCCAGCACCGTGTCGATGAGCGAGGTTTCCGACGCCGGAACCTCCTGCGCCACGCCGCCGATGCGGGCCCGCGCCGGCAGGCCGATGGAACCGCCTTCGAGCACCAGTTCGCCCCGGATCAACCGGAACAGGGTGGTCTTGCCCGCTCCGTTGCGCCCGATCAGACCGACCTTGTGGCCGGTCGGAATGTCTGCGCTGGCCCCTTCGAACAGGGGGCGCCCTTCGACGGAATAGGAGATGTCGCTGATCTTGAGCATGAGGCCGAGTGACCGACGCAAGCGGGCTTGTCAATGCGATCCGGTCGCCCGGTCCCGGCAATTTCCCGCCACCGTTTTCCCCGAAACCGGCAATATCTGGCCGACGGTTTTGCAAGGAGGTCCGGGGGACCTCACATCTGAGGCGTGCCCGATGCGACGGGCATCAGACGAGCATCAGACGGGCATCAACCGATGGAGGACATCATGAAACCGCTCATTGCTTCCCTTGTCGCCGCCGGAACGATCGCACTCGCACCGCTCGCCGTCGCGCAGAGCGCTGACGACGCGATCGTGTCAGGACAGGATGGATCGGAACTGCGGTCCGACTGGATACTTGGCGCACGGATCGTCACGCCCGACAACGAGCAGATCGGACCGATCCAGGACATCATCATCAACGAAGAAGACGGGTCGGTGAACGCGGTGATCGTTTCGGTCGGCGGCTTTCTCGGGTTCGGATCAAAGGCCATCGCGGTCGATTGGAGCCGTCTCGACATTTCCTACGACGCGAATGTCGTCGAATTGGACATCACCCGCGAGGACGCCGAACAGGCCGAGGAATACGTCTACCGTGACCGGGAATTCGAACCGTTGCCCGAACCCGACGACGGGGGCATGGGCAATGGTGGCGGCATGGGGACCGGTACCGGATCCGGAACCGGCGGCGGCATGGGGACCGGCGCGGGGACGGGCGCCGGCGGCGTGCAGTGACGCGCAAGTCGCATCCGGCGACCCGCTGCGGCGGGTCGTCAATCGCGGCTTTTCAACGACCCGGCCCCATGCTAGCAGGCCTGCGACAAAAACCGCGGGCAAGGTGCCTGCGTGCTGACACGGGAAAGAGTAATCATCATGGCCATTGAACGCACGTTGTCGATCATCAAGCCCGACGCCACCAAGCGCAACCTGACCGGAAAGATCAACGCCAAGTTCGAGGAAGCGGGCCTGCGGATCGTGGCGCAGAAGCGGATCCAGCTGACCAAGGCGCAGGTCGGCGTGTTCTACGCGGTGCATGCCGAGCGCCCGTTCTACGACGAGCTGTGCGAATTCATGGCGTCCGGCCCGGTCGTCGTGCAGGTTCTGGAAGGCGACAACGCCATCGCGAAGAACCGCGAAGTGATGGGGGCCACCAACCCCGCCGATGCCGCGCAGGGCACCATCCGCGCCGAATTCGCCGAAAGCGTCGGCGAGAATTCGGTCCACGGGTCGGACGCGCCGGAAACGGCCGCGCTGGAGATCGCCTATTTCTTCTCGGGTCTCGAACTGGTCGGCTGAGCCGCCGGTTTCACGATCACCCCAAGTTCGACAAGGGCCGCATCCATCGGGGTGCGGCCCTTTTCCTGGGTGGGTGCGGTTCCCGCTGCGGCTTTCGCCGCGTTGAAACGGGCGCGGAGCGCTGCCTTTTCGGCCGGGTCCGCATCGTTCCAGTGCCGGTCCTGCAACCCCAATGCGATGGCGGAGAAGGCCATAACATGGGGGCGGTGGCCCTGCGCGATCATGCGGGCATAGGCCTCATCGGCCCCCAGCGCCCGCAACGCTTCGGCGTCCATGATGCCCGCGGCGTGGCATGCGGCTTCCATGGCCGGGCCAAGATTGCGGATGCTCCGGATGGGCGTCGTCATGGGGTCCGGGACCAGGTCGCAGCGCGCAAGCCCGCGGGGTGCGGGGTGCGCGCGTCCGGTCAGATCATGGCCCAGTCCTTGAATTCGAACGGCTTGGCCGGGTCCGGGCGGGGGTGGCGTGCCATCGGCGGGACGCTTTGCTGCGGGGGCTGTGGGGCGCTTGTGGGCATGGGGGACTCCTTTCATCTCCCACCATCACATGGTAATTTAATTTCAAAAACCAGCCCAATTTCGCACAATGGTTACCAAGGTAGGGAAATCCGGAAACCATGTGGCCCCAAAGCCACGCCCCGCAACGCCCTGCGCCGTGTCAGCCCGCCGACTGCCGGGCCTGCAAGGCCGCGAAATTCGCCGACAGCCGCGATTGGATATAATCCGCGGCGGTGATGGGCGGGTATTTGGCTTCGGGTCCCTGCAGCACCGCGTCGCGGTTGGCCTGCGCGAAGAACGGGATCGAATAGCGCGGGCCCAGATATTCGTCGGGGCGCGGCATCCGCACCCGGTGCGGATTCGACAACAGCCGGTCGTCGGACCAGCGCATCAGCATGTCGCCGATGTTGCAGGTGATGATCCCGGTGACAGGCTCCACGCTGGTCCAGTCGCCGCCTTCGGCCTCCGCCCCCGGGCAGACCTGCAACCCGCCTTGCCCGGTTTTCTGGTGCAACAGCGTCAGGCAGTCGAAATCCGTGTGCGCCCCGGCACGCCAGCCGTCGAAATCCGCGGGCTTCGCGTCGGTCATCGGCAGGTAGTGGATCAGCCGCAGGGTGGACTGGTATTCGGGGCTGTCGGGGTCGTGGTGCGCCGTGAAGAAATCCGCGGGCCAGCCCAGCTTGACCGCGAAGCAGGACAGCACCTGCATGGCGACCTCCCAGTTGGCGCGCTCGAAGGCCAGCATCCGGTCGCGGAACCCCGGCAGGCGCGCGTCGTCCGGCCAGAGCCCGTCCATGCGCGGGCGCGTGATCTGGTAGCTTTCCTTCTGGTCGGGCGTGCCGGTGGAGGGGCGCACCTGGCTCTTGAATTCCCAACCTGCGTTGGTGCCGGGGCGCAGCGGCATCCCGGACTTTTCGGGCTCGGGCAAGGCGAAGAACGCTTCGGACAGGGCAAAGGCGTCTTCGATCTGCGCCAGCGGAATGCCGTGGCCGGTGAGCTGGAACAGGCCCAATCCGGTCGCCGCGTCCCAGAGCTGGTCCGCGATCGCGTCGCGGCGGGCGTCGAAATCCGACAGGTCGATCAGCGCCACCGCGCGGGCGCGTTCGCGTCCCATGCCGCCGATGCGGGCTTCGCGATCCAGTTCCTGAAGCGATCCGGGTCCTTGCGGTGTCATGGTGCAGTCTCCATCCGGTTGAGGGGGGGCTGGAGCAATGACCCGACGGCGGACCGCCTGACTGCTTCTACTCCGTCGGGCAACTTGGCCCTGTCGCGCCGAAAGGTGCAGCACCCAGCAAGGGAGGAACAAGTGAGTGCCGCACCATTCGACATTCCAAACATGCCGGGGCTTCCCGGCGGTGCAAAGCCGCCACTGCGCAGAACGCCCCGGCGCCACGGGTCTGCTCATAATCCGGGCAGCAAGGCTGACGCCGGTGTGCATTCCGTGCAGGGCGCGAAGCCCCTAGGCCGTGCGCGTGCCCTGTGCGCCGGGATCGGTGGCATCCGGCACGGGAATCACGTCGACGGCCTGACTCATCAGGTTCGGCCCGGAGGTGCGCAGGATGCCCTGCACCGGCGCGATGTCGTCGTAGTCGCGACCCACGGCCACCACGATGTGATCGCCGCCCGGAAACACCGCGTTGGTCGGATCGTATTCCACCCAGCCCGCATCGGCCCCGCACCACGCCCGGACCCACGCGTGCATCGCGTCCGCGCCGTCCAGCCGGGGCTGGCCCGGCGGCGGATCGGTGCGCAGGTACCCGCTGACATAGCCCGCGGGGACCCCGAGACTGCGCAGGCAGGCGATCATGATATGGGTATAATCCTGACAAACCCCGCGACGGGCGGCAAAGGCCACGGCGGCCGGCGTGTCCACCGTGGTGGCGCGCGGGTCGAAGGTCATGTCGGCGTGCAGCGCGCGGCCCACCGATTCAAGCGCATCGCGCGCCGTCATGCGCGGCGCGCGGTGGACGGCGGCGTAGCTTGCCATGTCGTCGTTCGCGGGCACCCGCGGCGACAGCCCCAGGAAATGATGCGGCGCGTCGGGCGCCAGCGTCTGCAGCGCGTCGATCTCGGTCGGAAGGTCGGACAGGGCGGCCGACACATCGAGATCGCCCGACCGTTCAAGGACCTCGACCTGTGCGCGCATGGCGATGACCATCTGTTCATGCGGGTCGTCGTGCACCACCAGCGTCGCGGGATTGCCGAAGAAATCCGGCCGCGTGCTGGTTTCGCTTGGCGCGGGCGTGACCAGCAGGTGGCGCTGCAGCAGCCGTTGCCGCCCCGGCAGGTCGGCGGGCGTCACGCGGATGCGATGCCGCCCTGTGCCCGCCGCGCCGGGATAGTCGTGGGTGATGCGAAGCCGGATATCGAACCGCATGGCGATCTCAGCGCAGGTAACTGTCGGACATGAAATCCGACAGACGCCACAGGCCGGTGCGCATGGCGTCCATCTTGGCCGGCGTCAGGGTTTCCGGGGTTTCCACCTGCAACCGGGTGTGCAGCTGCAGGACCAGTCGCGCCACCGGCCCGATCCGTCCCTGTTCGGTTGCGCGCGGCAACTGGTCGATCTGCACCTTCGCCCGGTTGAGGTGATAAAGGATCGCGCGCGGGTTCGCGTCGTCCAGCGCCATCAGGTCGGCCACGCTCACCGGCGTCGCCGCCCCGGCATAGCGGGTTCGATGCGCCATCGCGCTGTCGCCGAGTTCCAGCAGCAGGTCGAGCGCACCGTCGGGGGCGTCATCGCGCGCAAGATCGGCCAGAAGCGCCGCGGTCTGCGCCGCACGTTCCAGCGACAGCCCGAGGCTGAGAAACCGCCAACCGGTGGAGCGATACATGTTTTCATGGACCAGCCCGGAAAAGCCGGTGATCTTGCGCAAGAGCACGCTGACCTTGCGCGGGATGTCCTCGGGCGCGATGGTCTCGGCCCGCATGGTCCGTGCGGTCTTCACGAGATCCTGCAGCGCCACCATCCCGTCCACCGAGAACCGGTCGCGCACCCGGCCGGCGCAGGTCAGCCCCGCTTCGAGCGGCATGTCGAAGGCCAGCGCCATCTGCGCCGCGTCCGGCACCAGCGTCGATCCCGGCGCTGTCGGCACCAGCTTGCGTTGCAATTCGCGCATCAACGGCATGTCCGGCGGCAGCCCGCTGCTACGCCGGTCGTGATAGGCCCGGAACAGCCGCATGGCGGCCTCCGCCCGTTCCACGTAGCGGCCCAGCCAGAACAGGTTGTCCGCCGACCGGCTGGGCAGGGCTTCGGCTTCCTGCCGGTGGGTGCGGGGCAGGGCGGGGCGCTGCACCGTCGCAGCACCGTCGCGCGCGGTTCTGCCGACCACCCAGACATCCGCCACCTTGCCACCCTGCTGCATCGCGATGGCCGCCGTTTCGGCATCGCTGCCGATCCGGGCATAGCCGCCGGGCATGGCTTGCCAGCCATCGGGGGTGCGCGCCAGAAACACCCGCAACGCGAGCGGCCGCGCCACCAGCCGCCCATCCGCCCAGACGGGGGTGGTGGACAGGGTCACGGCTTCCTGCCCGACCAGGTCGCGCCCCTCGGCGGTCAGCTTGCGGATCAGCCCGTCCCGGTCCGTGCCCCCGCCAAGCGCCGTGCCGTCCGACGCATCGAACGGCAGGCGCGTGGAAAACGCGGGGCCGATCATCATCCGCTCGCGCTGCGCCAGCACGTGGTCGCGTTCGCGTCGCTGCCCGCACCACCACGTGGCGATGTTCGGCATCTCAAGTGCGGCCCCGGTCAGCGCGCGGCTGATGCGTGGCAGGAAGGACAGGAAGGCGCGGGTTTCCAGAATGCCGGTGCCCGGTGCGTTCACCATCCGCACGCCGCCCTGCCGCAGCGCATCGATCAGGCCGGGCGTGCCCAACTGGCTCTGCGGATCGAGTTCGATGGGATCGCAGCTCGTGGCGTCCATCCGCCGCCACAGCACCGACACCGGCTGCAGCCCGTCCACCGTCCGCACCAGCACGCGGCCGCCCCGCACCACCAGATCCTCGCCCTCGGTCAGCAGGAGGCCAAGGTGGCGCGCGATGAAGGTATGCTCGAAATAGCCGTCATTCATGGGGCCGGGCGTCAGGATCGCGATCCGTCCTGGCGGGGCGCGCCCGTCCGGGGCGGGTTCAAGGGTCTGCTGGAAGGCGCGGAAGAACCCCGCGAGCCGCTGGATGTCGTGCCCGCCGAAGAACTCGGGAAAGATGCGCGCCGTCGCCGTGCGGTTTTCCAGCGCGAAGCCGGCACCGGACGGGGCCTCGGTCCGGTCGCCCAGCACCCACCACTTGCCATCCGGGCCGCGCCCGATCTCGAAGGCGATGACATGCAGGAAATGCCCCCCCGGCGGCGTCACACCCACCAGCGGGCGCAGCCAGCCGGGGTTCTGCGCCACCAGCGACGCGGGCAGATGTC
>DAIPIS010000125.1:5359-7033 GCA_036770665.1 Meridianimarinicoccus sp. | reverse complement strand
ATGGTCGTGAGGAATTCCGGACATTCGGTGTCTCCCTTAACCGAGTTGAATGGTGACGTCATCGGTGAACGCGGCGGGCGGCACCGGCAGGTTTTCCGGTGCGGGTCCCCGGCGGATGCGCCCGGACGTGTCGTAATGAGAGCCGTGGCAGGGGCAGAACCAGCCACCGACACCGTCGGGGCCGACGTAGTCGCCCGCGTCGTTGAGCGGCACGCAGCCGAGGTGCGTGCACACGCCCATCTGCACCAGCCACTCGCCAGAGTCGTCAAGGCTGCGGTTTTCGTCCGCCGCCGACGCATCGTCTTCGATGTTGGCGTTGCGGGCCATCTTGTCGGACAGGTCTTCCAGCGGTACGGCGCGGGCCTGTTCGATCTCGCTCGCGGTGCGGCGGCGGATGAACACCGGCTTGCCGAGCCACTTCACGGTGATCTGCGAGCCTTCGGACACGCCGCCGACATCGACGAGGATCGACGACAGCGCCTGCACGTCCGCGGACGGGTTCATCTGGTTGACCAGCGGCCAGACGGCCGCACCCGTGGCAACCGCACCGGCACCGGCCGTGGCATAGTAGAGGAAATCCCGGCGGGTTCCTTCGTGGTCTTCGGTGTGTGACACTGACACTCTCCATCTTATGGGAAGCTCGGCCCGGATGGGGCCGTGGCCGGGTACACCGGCAAAGCCATGGCGTGTAACTAGACCGGGGGGCACGACCCGTCCAGACAACAATGACGCGCGCGACGTGCGAAATGCCGCAGTTTTACCGGCGAAAAGCGCGGGGCGTGCTGGACCGGACTGCGCCATTGCGCCGCGCGGGCCGGTTCGGGCCGGTTCGGGCCGGTTCGGGCAGGCGCCGTGGCGGCGCGCGGCGCGGGCGCACACGTTTCCGTTGCAGTTCTTGCACCCTCCGACGCGACGGATTATTTGAAAGATTGGGTCTGCTGCGCGAATCTCGCCTGATTGTTCGTGTCGCTTGCCCCGAAAGGTTCGCCAATGCCGTCGTTTCGTCTGCGCTTCGCCCTTCTTGCCGCTGCCGCGTCGCTCGTGGCCGGCCCGGCCGTGGCGGAGTTCGAGCTGAGCATCTATACCGGCTGGCAGACGTCGCCGCACAGCGACGTGTCGGGCAGCGATCCGGGCGGCGTCGGGGATTTCGACTTCACGGCGGGATGGGAGGGAAATTCCTTCGAAGCACCGCCGTATTACGGGTTTCGCGGCACCTGGTGGCGCAGCGATACCTTGGGCTTCGGGGTCGAATTCAATCACGCCAAGGTCTATGCCGATGACGAAACGCTGGCCGAGTCCGGCTTCGACCGACTGGAATTCACCGACGGGCTTAACTTGCTGACGGTGAACGTGTTCCGCCGCTTCCCCAACGCGCCGATGGGTTTGTCGCCCTATGTCGGTGGCGGCGTCGGCGTGGCGATCCCCCACGTGGACGTGCAGAGCGCAGGTGGCAAGACCTTCGAATACCAGTTGACCGGACCGGCGGTGCAGTGGGTCGCCGGTGCGAGTTTCCCGGTGTCGGAACGCTGGTCGGTGTTCGGAGAATACAAGGGCAGTTATTCGCAGAACAAGGCGGACCTTGCGTCCGGCGGGACGTTGGAGACGAACATCGTCACCAATGCGCTCAACCTTGGGGTCAGCCTGAACTTCTGACTGGGACCGCCGACATTGCGC
>DAIPIS010000125.1:0-5259 GCA_036770665.1 Meridianimarinicoccus sp. | reverse complement strand
GGCATGGTCACGCGTCGGGCGGGGCGGTGGACAGCATGGATGGGCGCGCCGAGAACGCCGCGTGCCAGGCGGCAAGCGCCGGGGCGTGGGTGCGCCAGGCGCGCGCATCGTGCCGGAAGTCCAGATAGGACAGCGCCACACCGACCGCGATCTGTCCCATGTCCAGCCTGCCGGCCAGATGCCCCATCCAGCGATCTTCGACCGCCCGGAGGCTTCGCGCGATCTTGGTCCACTGGGCGTCGAGCACCGGCGCGCTGACCTGCGTCGCGTCGCGCAGGCGCAGTTCGTAGACCATCGCGACGGCGGCTTCGAGTATCCCGTCCGCCGTTGCTTCCAGCGTCAGCACCGACCAGAGCGCGGGCGGCGCGGGATAGAGGCCCGCCGCGAACCGGTCATCCAGATAGCGGCAGATCACCCGGCTGTCATAGAGCGCAGGACCGTCATCGCGTTCCAGCGTGGGGATCTTGCCAAGGGGATTCTGCGCGACGGGCATCGTCCCGGGATCGAGCGGCGTTCCAGCGGCGGCAACCATGTCCACCGCGCCGGTATGGCCGGCTTCCGCCAACAGCACGCGCACCTTGCGCACGAAGGGCGATGTCGCGGACCCGATCAGGCGCAGCGTCACGCGCGGCGCATCCGCAGCCGCGCCAGCGCGGCGAGGTCGATTTCCAGCCCCGGCCCGCGGTCGCCCAGCCGGATGGTGCGGCGCAGGCGCAGGGTGCCGCGCGTGGCATCGTCATCGCGGTGCAGTGTGGTGCCTTCGGGCAGGTCGTCCAGCGCGTCTTCGGTGCGCTGGTCGCGCCGCGCGGGGGCCGCCGCACGCCACGCAGCGTACACGGCCAGACCGACCGCGGCGTAGCGCGCGGCGACGATTGCAGTGGGAACAAGGGGCAGGGCCATGGCAGCCTCCGGTTGGGTCGCCCCAATGAAGCAGGAAGCCGCGCGGCGGGCAAGGGTCACCGGTGGCGGCTGGCGTTCTTTTGGCTGTCCATGAGCCGGATACGCCGCACGGCACCGACCCGCCCGGTCAGAGCGGGCGTCGCCGCCTGACAAGGGCCAGCGCCATGACGCTGCCCAGCATCAGCGGTGCCGCGGGCGGCAGCGGGATGGCCGGGATCACGTTGCCGAACCGCATGTCCACGTAGATCGCTGTCGCGTCGGGCAGATCGTCAAGTGCCACCGAAAAGCGGGTGTCGCCGACCGGCAGGATGAAGTCCAGGTAATCGTGATAGCCGCAGGGGTCGCTTTCCACCGCCGTCCACGGCGTTTCGATCCCGTCGATCAACAGCGTGAAGCCGGGTTTCCATGTCGGGCTGCTGCCGTCGCAATTGCCGAATGCCTGAAAGGTGTTCACCAGAAGGGGTGTGGTGCTGGTGTTGGTCACGGTAAAGTCGACCACAAGGGTCGGAACGGTCGTGACGCTGGCGATGTCCACGCGCCAGTAATACCCGACAAAGGGTGCCGGCCAGTCGAATTCCGCGCCCGGATATACGTCCGAGGCACCCGGCGCGCCGTAGGATGGAAACACGGGCAGGGGCGAAGCCGCCGCGACAACGGGGAGGGCAATGGCGGCGGCTGCCAGCAGACCGGTGAGGGTGTTCATCGCGATGCGCCTTCTGCTCACGTGCATTACCCAAGGTTAACACTTGAACCGATCACAGGTCAAGGCTTGGCGCCGGAGGGCGCATCCGCGGCCACGCGGCCCGACCGGTCAGGCGACCAGCCGGGTCCCGTCCTGCCCGACGATGCGGGCCTGCACGATCCGGCCCTCTGGCTGGGGGGCGGCGAAGCGGACCTCGGCGAACTGCGGCGTGCGGCCCATGACAGGCGATTCCATCAGCACGTCGTGGGTCATGCCCACCTGTGCCGCCAGGTGCGCGGCCACCGCCGCCGTGCCCGCGGCGCGCAGCCGTGCCGCGCGGTCGCGGATCGCGGCGCCGTCCACAGGGGGCATCTTGGCGGCGGGCGTGCCGGGACGGGGCGAATAAGGGAACACATGCAGCCACGTCAGCCCGCATTCGTCCACCAGCCGCAGCGAGTTGTCGAACATCGCGTCGGTTTCCGTGGGAAAGCCCGCGATGAGATCCGCGCCGAAGGTCATGTCGGGGCGCAGGCGGCGGGCGTCTTCGCAGAAGCGGATCGCGTCGTCGCGCAGGTGGCGGCGTTTCATCCGCTTGAGGATCATGTCGTCGCCTGCTTGCAGGCTCAGGTGCAGGTGCGGCATCAGGCGCGGTTCGGACGCGATGGCCTCCATCAGGTCCGGGTCCGCCTCGATGCTGTCGATGGAACTGATGCGCAGGCGCGGCAGGTCCGGCACCAGCCGCAGGATGCGCCGCACGAGATTGCCAAGGGGCGGCGTGCCCGGCAGGTCCGCGCCCCAGCTTGTCAGGTCCACGCCGGTCAGCACGATTTCATGGAACCCGCCATCCACCAGCCGCCGGATCTGGTCAACCACCACGCCCGCCGGGACCGACCGGGAATTGCCGCGCCCGAACGGGATGATGCAGAAGGTGCAGCGGTGGTCGCAGCCGTTCTGGACCTGCACATAGGCGCGCGACCGGGTGCCGAAGCCGTCGATCAGGTGATGCGCGGTTTCCGTCACCGACATGATGTCGTTGACCTGCACGCGGGAGTCATCCCGCGTGCCCGCCAGCCGGGACCAGGTGTCGGGCGACATCTTCTCGCTGTTGCCGATGACATGGTCGACCTCGGCCATGGCGGCGAAGCCGGCGGGGTCGATCTGCGCCGCGCAACCGGTGACGACGATGCGCGCGCCGGGGTTGTCGCGGCGGGCGCGGCGGATGTCCTGCCGGGCCTTGCGCACGGCCTCGGCGGTCACGGCGCAGGTGTTCACGACGATCGCGTCGCGCAGCCCGGCGGTGTCGGCCATCCGCCGCATCGCTTCGGATTCATAGGCGTTGAGCCGACAGCCGTGCGTGGAAAAGACAGGCGCGGTCATGGGACGCCCGCCAGCCAGCCGGGCGCGAGCGTGCCGTCGAAGACATGCGCGACAGGTCCGGTCATCCATACCCCGTCGTCGCGCCAGTCGATGGACAGCCAGCCGCCGTCCAGCTCGATCTCCACCGCGCGGGGGGTGAGGCCCAGCAGGTGGGTGGCGACGGCCGTGGCGCAGGCCCCGGATCCGCAGGCGAGCGTGACACCAGCCCCGCGTTCCCAGACCCGCAGCCGCAGGGTGCCATCGGCGCGGACCTGCACGAATTCGACGTTGGTGCGCTGCGGGAACAGCGGGTCGTGTTCCACCTGCGGGCCGCGCGCGGTGACCGGGGCCGCGGCGGCGTCGGCCACGACGAAGATGCAGTGCGGGTTGCCCATGCCCACGGCGGCAGGCGCGCCCGCGAGCGGCAGCGCCAGCGTGTCCACGTCGCGCGCGAGCGGGATCGCGTGCCATTCGCGCTGGGGCTGGCCCATGTTGACGCTGATCCGCCCGTCCGTCAGGCGGGTCGCGATCAGGATCGCGTGGTCGGTTTCCAGCTGCAGGATGCTTTCACCTGTCGCGGCCATTTCCCGCGCCGCCACACAGCGGGTGGCGTTGCCGCAAGCCCCCGACAGGCTGCCGTCGCCGTTCCAGAACCGCAAGCGCAGGTCGGCCCGGTCGCTGGGCAGGATTTCAGCCAACTGGTCGAACCCCACGCCCCGGTGCCGATCCCCGAGCGCACGCGCCAGCGCCCCGGTCACCGGCGGCAGGCCGGTGCGGGTATCGAGGATGACGAAATCGTTGCCCAGCCCGTGCATCTTGACGAAGGGCAGGGCCTGTGGGTGCGGTGCTGCGGTCATGGGCGGCGTATAGTCCGCCGTTGACACGGAATCCAGCCCGCGCCGAAAAAACCGCGCGAAGTCCCTTGACCCCTCCGGCCGCGCTTTGTAGAGCGCAGGTCTTGAAAGGCGACCGGGTCCGGCAGCGATGCAGGTGGCCGGGTCTTTCGACGGGAACCGAGTGGCGTATCGTGCCACCACGTCCCGGAACGACGCCGACCCGGCCCGTCAGGCCAGTCGGCAAGAAGGATGGGCCGTTAGCTCAGTTGGTAGAGCAACTGACTTTTAATCAGTGGGTCGCAGGTTCGAATCCTGCACGGCTCACCATCTTTCTTGATGAGAACGCGTGATCTGCCGGACCGAGACCGGTGGGCGCCGGCGTGGGTGTCACGGTCGGGACGCGGTCTCGTTTCAAGGCCAGAACAAGAAGTAGACTGCGAGCGCGCTGGCCGAAGGGAAGACCTTCGGGTATCGGTCGTTCCGAGTGGGAACCCTGCCCCTGTGCACCGGATGCCGGAAGATGAGCCTCATCCCGTTGCGGCGTGTGTCGCGGCGCCGGTCGCAACGGACGGGCTTGCTGCGTGACCGCCTGTCGGCGCTGCAAGGCATTATCCCCTTGTCTTGCGACCCTTCCCGGAACCGGTCGGCGCCGTGGCCGCGGGCCCGGCGCCGCCAGTCGATATCCGGCACGCTGCCGCGTGGAGCCCGCGCCCCGGTGTGGTCGCGGACCTGTCCGGCGGTGACGAAGAGAGCCCATGGTCGGCCCTTGCTGTCGCAGTTGGCCTGCCGTTTCGTCTTCATGCCGCCCTTGGTGCGGCCGATCGGGTGTCCCGTTGGTCGTCGGGGCCCCGTCTTCGCGGCCGGGACGGGCGCTGTCCGGTGGACTTTCGAACAGGTCGCACCCCGAACGTTCGCGTCGGCCTCCCCGCAGAAGGGAAAGCCGACCGGTGCCGGTCCGAAACGGGTGAGTATTTGTCGGCTGTTTGTCGGCGGGATCGCGGTTACTTCCGATGGAAGATCATGCCGGCATGGTGCAGCACGTCGGGCTCGACGAATTCACCGTCGGCGGTAAAGCCGCTGTCGTCCCAGTAGTCGATGTGCGTGCCGGTGATCTCGTAACGGCCTTCGTAGGCGCGTTCCTGATTGTCGCGGGCCTCGACATAGCGGCCGTTCGGGAGCAGTTCGTGCCGGATGCGGTTGTTGGCGGTGACCCACATCCCGACATAGGGATGCGGCGAAGCACCCCGGGCGAATTCCGCGACGGTGGCCAGAAGGGCGGCTGCGAGCATGGTCGATTTTTCCACGGGGAACCTCAATTTGCGGATGCGGTGGGGCGGATGGTGATTTCGGTCGTGTCGACGGTCGCGGGGGCGTCGATCAACTGGCGCACGGCCCGCGCGATATCCGCCGGTTTCAGCGCAACGGCGCGGTAATCGCCCATCAGCGCCTGCGTCTCCTTGTGGGTGATGGTGGAGGCGAGCTCGC
>DAIPIS010000124.1:0-7036 GCA_036770665.1 Meridianimarinicoccus sp. | reverse complement strand
GGCACGGGCACCGCCCGCGGTGCCGCGCGTCGCCAGCCACGGCGGCAGCGGCATTAAGCGGCGGCGCCGGGGTGCCGCCACGCGCGGCACTCCGGCCCGCCGCAGGGTTCCTGTCGGGCTGACCACGGGACGGGCGAGGCCGCGCCGTCCGAGACGCCGGGCCGACTGGCCGGGTGCGGGCACGGTGCGGCGCGGCCTGTCGGCAGGGTCGGTCAGGGCCCGCCCGCGTCAGGGCTTGTAGGCGGCGTCCTGCTGCCAGCCGCCAAGGCCGGACTGCATCATGACGACGTTCGACCGTCCCGCCACGCGCAGCGCGAAGGCGGCCTGCGCCGACAGGCTGCCGGTGTTGCAGAACAGGATCGTCATGCGGTCTTCCGGGATCTCGTCGATCCGGTCGAGCACCTCGCGCCATTCGATGTTGACGGCGCCGGGGATCGTGCCCTCGGCGAACTGCGCCGCATCGCGGGTATCGACCAGAAGCGCCGTGTCGAACACGGTCCGGTCGATCTGCCGGGGCAGGATGATCCCGGCCTCGTAGTCCGAGAACATCATGTATTCCTGCATCGCGTCGATGGCCGCGTCCTGCGCCAGCGCGGGCAGGGCATGCAGGGCGATCGTCACGCTTGCCATGGCCACAAGCCGTTTCAGTGACATCCGGTGTCTCCTCCGTTCCGGGTCTTGGTGCCGGGGCGGCACGCCAGCCGCCAGTCGTGCGGTCCTGCCGCAGCGCGGGCCGCGCCCGCACCATACGTGGCGCCCAATGCCGCACGACAGGCCCGCACGCCGCGTGCCGCCCACAACCCCTTGCCCTCGGGCACAGCGGTGCCGGTGTCACGGGGCCACAGCGCCGCAGGGCGGCGGTGATCCTGCCGCCTGTTCCCGCGCCGCCTCCCACGCCGCGGCCTGACCGGATCCGATCCGGGCGGGCAGGGGCGGCGGCGCGGGCGGGTCAGCACGGCATCCAGTTGGCCAGATACATCTCGAACAGCGGATGCCGATAGAGCAGGAACAGGCCCGCAAGCAGCGCCGCGCCCAGGCCAGTCATCCCCCAGACGAGAACCCGGTGACCGGTCATGCCCGTGCCCGTCGTTCCGCAAGGGTGCGTTCCGTGATCGGCCAGTTCAGGACGGCGGACAGCAGGCTCAGACCGATGGCGATGCCCCACGCCATGTCGTAGCTGCCCGTGCGATCATGGAGCCACCCGCCAAGCCATCCGCCCGCGAAGGCCCCGAGCTGATGCGCCAGGAACACGATCCCGGCCAGCATGGACATGTGCTTGACCCCGAAGACGGCGGCGACGGTGCCGTTGGTCAGCGGGACCGTCGACAGCCAGAAAAGCCCCATCACCGCGCCGAACACATAGGCCGAGGTAACCGTGATCGGCAGCAGCACGAAGGCGGCGATGGCCACCGCCCGACCAAGATAGATCCACGACAACAGCATCGGCTTGCGGTGGCGACCGCCCCAGAGACCCGCGTAATAGGTGCCCGCGATGTTCACCAACCCCACAAGGGCCAGAACGATCATCGCCGTGTCGCTGCCGATGCCCTCGTCCGCCAGGAACGCGGGCAGATGGACCGCGATGAACACCACCTGGAAGCCGCAGGCGAAGAACCCGAGCGACAGGAGCCAGAAATCCCGTTCCGCAAAGGCATCCCGCAGGGCCTGGGCGAAGGACACGTCCTCCAGCACGCTGGCCACGGGGGCCGGCGCGGTCCGGATCCCGTAGGCCAGCGGCACCATCGCCAGTGCCAGCACGGACAGCGCGATCAGCGCGCCTTGCCAGTCCAGCCCGACGATGAGCCCGAGCGACACGGGCAGCATGGCGAATTGCCCGAACGATCCCACCGCCATGGTGATCCCCATCGCCAGCGACCGATCCTCACGCCGCACCAGCCGGCTGATCGCGCCGAAGATCACCGGAAAGGTGGTTCCCGCCAGCCCGAGCCCGATCAGGACACCCGCGCCAAGAACGAACAGCGCAGCACCGCCGACGACGCTCATGACCCACAGCCCGAAACCGTAGAGCACGGCACCGCCGACCACGAGAACCCGTGCGCCGAACCGGTCGGCCAGCATCCCGGCAAAGGGCTGGCTGACCCCCCAGACAAGGTTCTGCAACGCGATCGCAAGGGCGAATGTTTCGCGGCCCCAGCCCTGATCCATGCTGACCGGCTGCAGGAACAGCCCGAACCCGTGCCGGATGCCGAGCGACAGCAGAAGGATCAGCGATCCGCAGACGAGCGCGGCACCGGCGCCCTGCCACTTGCCGGTGATGGGGGCGGGCATGTCAGGTCTCCCGGTATGGAAGGGTGCGTGTCGTCAGCGGCGCGCGGCGATGCGAACGGGGCTTGGCGCTGTCGCCGGTCCCGTTGTCGCCGGTCCGGCTGCCGCCAGCGACATGCGCCGCCCGCGGCGTCGGGCGTCGGGGTTCGGTGCGCACGATCCGGCCCGCGCAGTCGTCGCCGCACATGCGAACCCGGATCCGGCATTGCCGCCACAGCACGCCGGGATGTCCCGCCGCGGTGGTCCGCCCATGGGCCGCAGGATCGGCACGGTCGGCATCGCAGATCGTCCGCGCCATGTGTGTCCCACGCCGCGGGCGAACCACGGGGCGCGGACCGCCACATGGCGCGCGGCACGCACGATGCCGGGCCGCGCTTGCTGACGCGGCCTTGGGGCGGGGTTGGCACAGGCGTGTCGCATCCATGGCGCGATTATATCTGCCGCGCGGGGTCGGGCAAGCCGGGCCGTCGCCGTCCTCGCCTTCGCTGCTGCCTCCGCCGCCGCAGCGCCCCGGCCCGTCGGGCGGCGCGCGGGGTCGGGGCGGTGCCGGGCCGTTTCGTCCCGCCGTTGGCCAGTGCGCCGATATCTTGCGCCGATATGCTGCGCCGGGCTCTTGCGCATAGGCTTCGATCCCGGACCGGATCAGCCAGGCCGTGTGCGCGGGCATCCGTCGCAACGCGAGGAGGGCAGTCGTTCGCATGTGCAGATCACGTGGTGCAATGTCTTCTCGAGGCTGCGATCTCGACGCAGGAACAGGCTCCCCACACCATGAAGCCTGCGTCGTTGAAGCCGTCCGGTCACGTCCGGGCAGGTTTCGCATGATGGTTCACGATCGCACCCGCGACAGGTGCGGCTTCAGGACTTGGCCATTGCTTCCGTCGTCTGCTCGGCCAGGCTGATCCCGGCCTGGTTCATCGTCAGATAGGTATGATCAGCCCCCGCCTCGCGGATCTTCGCCTCGTGGGCTTCGTGCAGGGCGTGTGCCACGATCGGGCCTGTGAACCCGCGCTGGCGGAGCGACCGGGCCGCGATCAGCTTGGCTTCCAGATCGTCCATGGCAAGGATCGCCGCCCGGATCCCGCCGAAATTGCAACTGCGCCAGAAATTGCTGTCCTCGGCGTCTGCGAACAGCACGTTGCGCCCCGCGTCGTGATGGGCCTTCGCCTTGTAGGTGTCCGCATCAAGGCCGAGCGGCTTCAGCCCCTGATCCGCAATGAACTGATAGGCGGCACTGCCCGTCCGCCCCATCCCGAAGATCAGCACATCGGCGTCGCCCATGTTCTTGGGCTGTTCATCCCGGTGGATCGTATCGCGTTCATACCGGCGCAAAGCGTCTTCGTAGCGTTCGAACAGCGGATGCGCGAAACGGTTCAGCGGCGCTGAGATCACGAAGGACACCGACACGGCGATCGCCAGCGAAACAAGGTATTCCGGCAAAACCCCCGCCGCCACGATCAGGCCGAATTCGGAGTAGGCGGTCAGGCTCAGCGCCGTCAGGAACGCACTGCGCGCCCGCAGCTTGAACGCGATCATGAGTGCGAAGAACAGCACGCCCTTGAACGCCAGCAGGACCCCCGTCGCGACGGCAAAGGCCATGGCGCCCCAGTCCGGCAGGCCCGTCAACCCTATCTGCAGGAAGAACCCGACGAGGAAAATCTCCTTGAGCGACCACATGGACGCGCCCAGTTCCTTGGCGCGGGCATGGGTGGACAGCAGAACGCCCATGACCAGCGCGCCGATCTCGGACGACAGGCCCATCGCCGTGAACCCCATGCCGCCGATCACCAGCGACAGCAGCATCCCCATGAGCACCAGCAACTCGTCATGCCCGGCGAAATCCAGCAACCCGTGCAGCACCGGGCGCAACAATGGGACGGCAAAGACCAGCAAGGCGTAGACGTTCGGCGTCTGGCCGGACCAGACCGCAAGCACCACCAGCGCGATGATGTCCTGCACGATCAGGATACCGATGGCGGTCCGGCCATGGAATGCGCCAAGCTCGCGCTTGGTCTCCAGCAGTTTCGCCGCCAGAACGGTGGACGAAAACGACAGCGCGATCGCCAGCAGCAGCGCGGTGTTCCAGTCGAGCCCCATGAACAGCTTCAGCCCCGGCAGGAAGACCGCGACGGATATGGCGAAATGCAGCAGCGCCCCGCCCACGACCTGCGGCTGGGCGATCTGTTCCAGCTTCAGCTTCAGACCGACGGTGAACAGCAGCATCAGCACGCCCAGATGCGCCACATGGTCCAGCGTTTCGGTGGTGTAGCCGGGCAGACCAAGCGGCGGGCCGAAGATGTTGATCGCAAACCCCGCCGCAAGGAACCCCACAAGCGGCGGCAGGCCGACCTGACGGACCGCGAGACCGAAGAAGAACGCAAAGCTGATGATGATGACTTCGAACATGGCCGGAGGCTCCGTTGCAATTCACGCGATCAAGTCGTTGTCCGGACAGATTCACGTCGTTCCGACGCTCCAAGTCCTGCACCGTATCTTGCAAAACCCGTCGGCCGGGTCGAGTCCCGGATGCAGATGGCAAATGAATGCGCAGCCGATCGTCGGACGACGCAGAAACGACCCGATTTGCCGCAGTGTTTCAATCGTGGCATGCGAGATCAGGCATCCGCACGGCTGCCCGTGCCCAGGGATGAAACCGCCGTGGCCGACCGGGTAATCGTCAGATGCAGCGCTGGGTCGGGTCAAGGCAGGGCGTGGTCGATGGCGTGCCTGACCGCGCTATGCACTGCACGCGCACGCCATGCACGCACGCAGCGTGGCGTCATACGCCGCGAGGTCCGAGACGCGCCACCGTGTCGACCCTTTGCCCGCACGGACAGGCGGGGGAAATGGCCCTCGCTGTTCCATCGCCAATCGCTTGGGACGGGTGTGCCGCATCGCCGTGCGACTTGCGTGTCGGTCAGAAATTCAGGGGCGATGTCGATCGTGTCTTGCACGCTCATCTCCCATGAATTGGTCGTGGATCATCCCGCACCCATGCTTTGGGCGGCTCGCGCGAAAGCTGCCGCAGGCTTTTTCGCGAAGCGCGAGACATCTTCGAACGCGCATCTTCAGACTGCTTACCGCTCCAAATCCTGCCGAACGTTCTTGTAGCCGATACCTGCCCACGTGCAGCCCCGAACGGGACCACAGGCTTGCTCGCGGCATGAGTGCGAACACTCGACGATACACATCACGGGGTTGTTTGGTAGCGGAGGAGGGACTCGAACCCCCGACACGCGGATTATGATTCCGCTGCTCTAACCAACTGAGCTACTCCGCCAGTGCGCGCCGACTTAGGCAAACCACCGGCGGGCGTCAAGCGACAAATCCCGCGCCTGCGCGCCGCATCGCCCGACCGGATCACCGCGCCCACGACGCCGGCGACGCCCGTTCGCCACGCGCGCACCTCCGGCACCGGGCCGACGCGCCCACGGCACCAGCCCAAGCCGAAGACGCCCCGGCCCCCGCGCCGGGGCCCCACCGACCGCAATCGACCGCAATCGACCGGCGTCGTGCCGGCAGGCGGCGCAACACGCCCGCCCCGCGCGCAGGACGGCGAGCCGGACGCCTGTGGCTTGGGGCCCCGGCGCGGGGGCCGGGGCGGCATCCCGCGGGCGACCGGGCGACGCGCGCCGGGACCGCCCGCCGCTGCCTCAGTCCTCCATCGCTTCCAGCTGGTCGATCAGGCCCGAAATCATCGCGAGCCCCCTGTCCCAGAACGCCGGGTCCGCCGCGTCGAGCCCGAAGGGCGCCAGCAGGTCGCGGTGATGCTTCGACCCGCCCGCGCGCAGCATGTCGAAGTATCTGGCCTGAAACCCCTCCGGCGCATCCTGATAGGCCGCATAGAGCGCGTTCACCAAACCGTCGCCGAACGCATAGGCATAGACGTAGAACGGCGAATGCACGAAATGGGGCACATAGGCCCAGAAGGTGTCATACCCCTCCATGTACCGGAACGCGGGCCCCAGGCTTTCGGCCTGCACGCTCATCCACAGCGCACCGATGTCGTCCGGCGTCAGTTCCCCCTCTGCCCGCGCGGCGTGCAGCTTGCATTCGAAATCGTAGAACGCGATCTGCCGCACGACCGTGTTGATCATGTCCTCGACCTTGCCCGCCAGCAGCACCTTGCGCTCCGCGTCCGTCGCCGCGCGGTCCAGAAGGGTGCGGAATGTCAGCATCTCGCCGAAGACGCTGGCGGTTTCGGCCAGCGTCAGGGGCGTCGACGACAAGAGTTCGCCCTGATCGGCCGCCAGCACCTGATGCACCCCGTGCCCCAACTCATGCGCCAGCGTCATCACGTCCCGCGGCTTGCCCATGTAGTTCAGCATCACATAGGGATGCACATCCGTCACCGTCGGATGCGCGAACGCCCCCGGTGCCTTGCCCGGCTTCACGCCCGCATCGATCCAGCCGCGCTCGAAGAACGGCAGCGCCAGATCGGCCATTTTCGGATCGAAGGCGGCGTAGGCGTCCAGCACCGTGGCGCGCGCCTCCTCCCAGCCGATCAGGCGGTCGGCCTCCATGGGCAGGGGGGCGTTGCGGTCCCACACCTCCAGCACCTCGAGCCCCAGCCACTTGCGCTTCAACTCGTAATACCGGTGCGACAGTTTCGGGTAGGCCGCGACCACCGCATCGCGCAGGGCCTGCACCACCTCCGGCTCCACGTGGTTCGCGAGGTGCCGCCCGTGCTGCGGTGTCGGCATCTTGCGCCAGCGGTCCTCGATCTCCTTGTCCTTGGCGAGCGTGTTGTGCA
>DAIPIS010000374.1:0-1531 GCA_036770665.1 Meridianimarinicoccus sp. | reverse complement strand
ACGCTCTCATGCGCACCGCCGAAGTCACCCCATGGCGATGGGCACCAGCATGTGCGCGCGAAGTCAGCCGCCCGCGTTTACCCGGTCGTGCATCGCCCGCACCCGGGGCGGCCATGTGCTCTTGATATACGCCAGCACAGCGCGGATGTCGTCGTCGCTCAGGATGTCGCCGAAGCCCATCATCGCACTCTGGTACCCGCCGCCCACGACCGCGGCGGTCCCGTACTTCGTGATCTGGAACAGGACCGAGTCCGCATGATGCCACGTATGCCCCGATGCGTCGTGGGGTGGCGCGGGCAGCAGGCCATCCGGGCCCGGGCTGCGCCAGTCCGCCGCCCCTTCAAGCGCGACCCCGTGGCAACTGGCGCATTCCGCGGCATAGATATCGGCCCCGCGCGCCACCGCGCCAGGGTCATCCCAAGGCAGAAAACCCTGTGCCGTGGCGGACCGCATCAACATCCCCGCCACAATTGCCCCGCCGATCACCTGCCGCATCCTGCATCCTCCTGAGGCGCGCCATATCTAGACGCTTCCAGCGCCGGAGGCTCAAGTCACGCCCGCGTGACAGCGTCCGCCCTGCGCAGCCCCTCTGGACCCGCGCGCACACAGGGCTTAGGTCTGGGGCAGAACCGGAGTTCCGCCATGACCAAGCCCCCGCTGACCATCCTGCTTGCCGCGCCGCGCGGTTTCTGTGCCGGGGTCGACCGCGCCATCAAGATCGTCGAGATGGCGATCGAGAAATGGGGCGCACCCGTCTATGTCCGGCACGAAATCGTGCACAACAGATACGTGGTGGACGGGCTGCGCGCCAAGGGTGCCGTGTTCGTCGAAGAACTGGACGACTGCCCGGTCGACCGGCCCGTCATCTTTTCCGCGCACGGCGTGCCCAAGGCCGTCCCGCTGGAGGCCGCCCGGCGCCAGATGATCTATGTGGACGCCACCTGCCCGCTCGTGAGCAAGGTCCATATCGAAGCCGCCCGCCACGCCGAGAACGGGCTTCAGATCATCATGATCGGCCATGCGGGCCACCCCGAAACCATCGGCACCATGGGGCAGTTGCAGGAAGGCGAGGTGCTGCTGGTGGAAACCGAAGCCGACGTGGCGACCGTTGCGCCGCGCGATCCCGGCAAGCTGGCGTTCGTGACGCAGACCACCCTGTCGGTGGACGACACGGCGGATATCGTGGCGGCCCTGCGCGCGCGGTTCCCGGCCATCGTCGGCCCGCACAAGGAAGACATCTGCTATGCCACCACCAACCGGCAGGAAGCCGTGAAGGCTTCCGCCCCTCGCGCCGACGCGCTGCTTGTGGTGGGCGCGCCGAATTCCAGCAATTCGAAGCGGCTGGTTGACGTGGGCGCGCGGGCAGGCTGCGCCTATGCGCAACTCGTGCAGCGCGCCGCCGACATCGACTTTCGCGCGCTCGACGGTATTCGGACACTTGCGATCACCGCAGGTGCCTCCGCCCCCGAAGACCTTGTGAACGAAGTCATCGACGCCTTCCGCGACCGGCACGAGGTTACGGTGGAACTGG
>DAIPIS010000373.1:0-1538 GCA_036770665.1 Meridianimarinicoccus sp. | reverse complement strand
CCCCCACGCGCAACGCGCCCATCGCCGCCAGCCGCGCCGCCCCGCCATGGCCCGGCTCGCCCGCCACGATCAACGCGTGACCGTGATCATACTTGTGCTGGTGTTCGTGCTTGGCCAGTCGGGCGGCCAAGGCGGGCGACAGCGGTGGCATGCCTGTCGTGGTCATAGGCCGATGTCCACAATGACGACGGCGACGCCGTTGGCGCGCAGCATCCCGTGAACCGGCTTTTCCGCGTGGAACGTGACCACAAGATCAGCCGCAAAGGCCGCACCCAGCACATCGCCCGTGTCCGCGCACCGCCCCGAAGGCACATCAACGGCCACCCGGCGGGCCGATGCCGGCACCGCGGCCAGAACGGCGGCAACCTCGTCGGTGAGAGGCCGGGCTAGACCAATGCCGAAAAGCGCGTCGATCACCACATCCGCGCCACGCATCGCCGTGGGGGCTTCGCACAACGGCGCGTCCGTGCCCAGTTCGCGCCACATGTCATGGGCGGCACGCGCGTCAGGCGGCAGGTCCGCCGGAACGCCAAGCACATGAACAGCCACAGACCAGCCGCGCGCCGCCAGTTCGCGCGCCATCACGTAGCCGTCGCCACCGTTGTTGCCGGGCCCGCACAGCACGACCGCCCGTCGCGCGCCGTGCCGCAGTTCAGGCCAGCGCGCCAGCATCGCGGCCACCGCGCCGCACCCGGCCTTGTCCATGAGCGCGGCCCCGGTCACGATCCCCGCCCCGATCGCCGCCGTCTCAAGACTGCGCATTTCAGCGGCAGTCAGCACGACATCGCCCCCCAACTGCGCATCTTTTTTCATTTCGTCCATTTACTAGGCGCCTCGCCTATTTTCTAACACCACATGCAGGAATCGTCCTGCCGTGGGAAACACGGAAAGCCTAGCCAATTGTGACCGCCGGGTGGAAGTGTTCTGACCACAGCCAACGGATCGGCGGGGGAGACCAAGCATGAAGAAGATCGAGGCCATCATCAAACCCTTCAAGCTCGATGAAGTGAAGGAAGCCCTTCAGGACATCGGCGTTCAGGGTCTGTCCGTGGTCGAAGTCAAGGGGTTCGGACGCCAGAAAGGCCACACCGAACTCTACCGTGGGGCGGAATACGTCGTCGATTTCCTGCCCAAGGTGAAGATCGAGGTCGTGCTGCCCGACGATCAGGTGGAGGCCGCGATCGAAGCGATCCTGACCGCCGCCAAGACCGACAAGATCGGCGACGGCAAGATCTTCGTGTCCACCGTCGAACAGGCCATCCGTATCCGCACCGGCGAAGACGGCGAAGCCGCTCTCTGACCTGCACCGCCGTATCGGCAATTTCCACACTGAAAGAGGACCCCACCGCGATGAGCAAGGACGCCATACTCAAGATGATCAAGGACGAGGATATCGAATATGTCGATATCCGCTTCACCGACCCGCGTGGGCGGCTGCAGCACGTCACGGTCATGGCCGACCAGGTCGACGAGGACTTTCTTGAAGACGGGTTCATGTTCGACGGCTCGTCGATCGCCGGCTGGAAGTCGATCAACGA
>DAIPIS010000011.1:23680-29508 GCA_036770665.1 Meridianimarinicoccus sp. | reverse complement strand
CGACTGATTTCGCTTTCCATCGCCATGGCCGTTTCGGGCGCGGGGATGATATCGGCACAGACGATGGTCAAGGAGATCGACGTCGAAGTGGATCTGACGGCGATCGCCAACACGGCGGCGGCGCAGCATTTCGCGGCCATCGATTCGGATCTTGAAACGGCACTTCTGACGCGGTTGGAAAATCGGGTCGCCGAGGATGGCGTGACCATCGGCATCGACCTGTCGGAGGTGGAGTTGTCCAATTTCTTCGAACAGGAATATGACTCGTCCGAAACCCGGCTGGTGGGTCAGGTGAACGTGTCGAACACGACGCAGAACACCGATTTCAGCTCTTACGAGTTGGTGATCCGTGTCAAGGATCTTGGCGCGCTTGCCGGGGCGAGTGCCCGCGACCTGACGCTCGCGCAGAGCAGCGATGAATATTACGACATGATGATTGGTGCCTTCGCCGATGTCGTGGTGCGGCGGCTGGACGAATAGCGCGATCTGGGCGAGAGCACGTCGCACAAAAGGGGGGCACCGATCTTGCGCGTCGCGCCCATGCGATACCGGAAGGTCGGGGCGGCGCGCGTGACCGAGAAAGACCGCGACACGCCGTGAACGCGGGCGGCGGGTCAGGTCCGGCGCAGACGGTCGCGCAGGCGGTTCACCATGTCCCGCAGGGCGGCGATGTCGGCGTCGGTCAGGCCCGTGCGGTCGGCGATGCAGCCCGGCACATGGGCGGCGCGGTCGCGCAGCGCCTGGCCGGCGTCGGTCAGCGCTACGCGGACCTGCCGTTCGTCACGGTTGCAGCGGCGGCGGGTCACGAGGCCCATGGTTTCCAGCCGCTTGACGAGCGGGGTCAGGGTGTTGCTGTCCAGATGCAGGGCGCGCCCGATGGCTCCCACGGGCTGCGGTTCGGGCGCGGTCCAGAGCGTGCTGAGCACGAGGTATTGCGGATAGGTCAGGCCGAGCGGGCCCAGCAGCGGCGCATAGGCCGCGTGCATGGCATGGGTCGCGGAATAGAGCGCAAAGCACAGCATGTCGGCGGGAGCGAGGGTCATGGGGTGTTTTAGGTCGTGCGCGATCAAGGTGCAAGCGATTGACCGGTCGCGTGTGGGTCGTTATGCATCGCTCACGATCCAATCGCAAACGACAGGAGTCGATCATGACCGTGGACACGAAGTACTGGACCGAGGCACAGGCGACCGGCGGCGGGCGCAACGGCGTGGCCAAGCTGGCGTCGGGGATGCTGACGGTGACCATGACCAGCCCCAAGGAACTGGGCGGATCGGGCGCGGGCCACAACCCGGAGGAGTTGTTCGCGCTGGGGTATGCGGCCTGCTACCTTGGTGCGATGCGCTTCGCGGCCCAGAGCGAGAAGCTGGGCGCTGTACCCGACGACGCGACGGTCACGGCCCATGTGGGGATCGGCCCGCGCGACGACGGCGGCTTCGGGTTGAAGGTGAAGCTGGAGGTGGCGCTGCCGGGGGTCGACCGCGCGGTGGCGGAGACGATCACCGAACGCGGGCATTTCATCTGCCCCTATTCCAACGCCACGAAGGGCAATATCGAGGTCGAGACGGTTCTCGTCTGATCCGGTGTGGGAGCGGCGCCGGGTCAGGCCCGGCGCGCCTTCGGTCCCGCCGACGGGTGTTCGGCGTGCGGGCGCGCGTGCGCAGCCTGTCACGCCGGGCGATCGTCGGCCATCCGGGCGGATGACGCGCCGGGCTTGACCCGGCGCCTTTGGCCGCGCGTGCGCCGTCCTTTGTCCGGGGTCAGGTCGGGCTGCGTTCGGCCCAGCCCGCGAAGGTCTTTTCCAGCCACACGACGATGTAGTAGAGAACGATCCCCAACAGCGCCAAGGCGATCAGCACCGCGAACATCAGCGGGTAGTCCGAACTGATCTTGCCGCTGTCGAAAAGCGCGCCAAGCCCGCGGCCATGGGGGGAGATGATCTCCATCAGGTTGGTGCCGATGAAGGCGAGCGTCACTGCAACCTTCAGGGCGCCGAAGAACTCGGGCAGGGTCTTGGGGAGTGCGATCTTCCAGAACACGGTGAGTTGCGACGCGCCCAGGCTGCGCAGGATGTCGCGGTATTCGGGTTCGAGCGTCGACAGCCCGATGGAGACCGACACGGCGATGGGGAAGAACGAGATCATGAAGGCGACGAGGATCGTGTTCATGTCGTGCTGGCCCACGAACATGAGTGCGAGGATCGGCACCACGGTCGCCTTGGGGATCGCGTTGAACCCCACGAGGAGCGGGTAGAGCCCGTCGCGCACGGTGCGGGAAAAGCCCATGACCATGCCGATGGCGACGCCGACCACGATGGCGAGCGCAAGGCCCGCCACGGTGCGCCACAGCGTCTGCCAGCCGTATTCCAGAAACAGCCCGCGGAATTTCCAGAAGGCGGGCCAGAGGTCGCTGGGTGCGGCCATCTTGTAGGTGGGCCAGCCGTTGGCCCAGACCAGCCATTCCCAGCCCAGCAGGAACAGCGCCATCGCGGCAAGCGGCACGGCGATCTTGCGCAGGGCCATCATTGGGCGGCCTGCGCGATGGCGTCGGCGGTTTTTTCGGCGGGGGCGCGGCCCTGGGCCACCTGGATCTGCTGGCGCAGGGTGGCCAGCATCTCGGTCGCGGTGGGTCCGTAGAGATCTTCGAGCGTGCGGTCGCGCGGGAGGCGGTTCGGCATCACGTATTGCGACCGGGCGGGGCGGCCCGACAGCACGACGATGCTGTCGGCGAGAAACACGCTTTCGCGCAGGTCGTGGGTGATGAGCACGGCGGTGAACTTTTCCTCGACCCGCAGGCGGGCCATGGTCTGCCACAGGTCTTCGCGGGTGAAGGCGTCGAGCGCGCCGAAGGGTTCGTCGAGGATCAGCACCTCGGGGCGGTGGACGAGCGCGCGGCACAGGGACGCGCGCTGGCGCATGCCGCCCGACAGTTCCGACGGGCGCTTGTCCTCGAACCCCTCCAGCCCCACGAGGGCCAGGAGGTCGCGGGCGCGGTTTTCCTGTTCGGCTTTCGACATGCGCGCGCCGACGATTTCCAGCGGCAGCATGACGTTGCGCAGGATCGTGCGCCATTCGAGCAGGACGGGGTTCTGGAAGGCCATGCCGACGGTGGGGCGGGGCGAGGTGACCATCTTGCCGCCGAGCCAGACCTGCCCTTCGTCGGGGCGCATGAGGCCCGCGATGAGGCGGGTGAGCGTGGACTTGCCGCAGCCGGAGGGGCCGACGACGGCGGTGAAGCTGCCTTCGGCCATCGTGACGGTCAGCCCGTCGAGCACGGGCAGCGGCCCGCTGTCGGTCCGGTAGGCGTGGGTGATTTCGCGCAGTTCGATATGCGCCGGGGTGTAGGCCATGGCGGTCCGGGGTTGGGGGCGGGGGCCGCCCCTTGGTGCGGTTGGGGGCGGGGTGCCGCCCGGTGGGGTCTGGGTCGGGGCGGCGGATGCGCGTCCCTCGGGGGGTGTCGGGGCGGTGGACCAGCGCCCCCCGGGGGATCAAGGACGGTCGGCGGCCCCTATCGCGCGGTCTGGGTGAGGTCGCGGTGCGGTCGGGGCGGGCTGACCCGCCCCGTGCCGCGTGGTCGGGGCCGTGTGCCCCGGTCCGCGGATCAGTTCAGCGCGATGCGGCCTTCGGGGAGGTACGCGTCGGTGAAATAGAGCGCCGGGTCCGGTTCGGTCTGGAAGTCGTAGGTTTCCTTGATCTGTTCCAGCGCGCGGGCCATGCGGTCGGCGTCGATCCCGCCCATGCCGTTTTCCATGACGTAAGGTGTCATGACGTTGGCGTCGAGCGCCAGTTGCAGGCGGCGGATTTCCAGCTCCGCATCGCCCGCCGGGTTGCGTTCCAGCAGTTGCGCGACGGCGGCGGCGGGATCGGCGATGGCGTCCTTCCAGCCTGCGCCGATGGCCGCGAGGAAGCCCTTGACCACCTCGGGGTTGGCGGCGGCGAAATCGGTGTTGACGATGACCGCGTTGCCGTAAAGCTCAAGCCCGTGGTCGGCCATCAGGATGGTCGAGATGTCGTCTTCGGGCACGCCGAGCCGCACGAGGTTGAGATAGCTGGAGAAGTTGAAGCCGGTGACGGCATCGACCTTGCCTTCGGCCAGCATCGGTTCGCGGGTGGGAAAGCCCACCGGTTCCACGGTGATCTTGGACATGTCGAGCGCGTTGGCGGTGGCGAAGGGCGCGAACTGCGCCCAGGCGCCATCGGGCGGCGGCGCGCCGAGGATGCGGCCTTCGAGATCCTTGGGGGCTTCCACGCCGCGGCTCTTGCGGCCGACGACGGCGAAGGGCGGCTTGTCGTAGGTCATCATCACGGCGATGACCGGCGCGCCCGGGTTCTGGTCGAGGAATTTCACGAGGCTGTTGATGTCCGCAAAGCCGAAGGGGAAGGCGCCCGTGGCGACCTTGGGGATCGCTTCGAGCGAGCCCGCGCCGGCGGTGACGGTCACGTCCAGCCCGGCGGCGGCGAAATGGCCGTTGTCGATCGCCGCGAAATAGGGCGCGGCGGGGCCTTCGAATTTCCAGTCGAGCGCGAATTCGATGCTGGTCTGGGCGGTGGCGCTGGTGGCGGCCAGACCGATGCCCAGTCCGGCGGCGACGCCGGTGGCCAGCGTGGCGGCAAGACCCAGTGCGCCAAGGGCACGTTGGAACATGGAGGCGGATCCTTTCATTGCGGATACGGGCGGAAGACGTGTTGGAGCCGACCCTATCGGCGGTCGCGCGGGGCGCCAGATGCGCGACGCCCATGATCGGGCCGAAACGGTGCATGGGACAGCATGTGCATAATTTTGCGGCGACTGCGCCCAGAATTTCATCGCAAGGCGTTCAGAGGAACAGGCGGATGCGGTGATGGCCGTCGGGATCCGCGCCTGCGTCCTCCATCCGGGTGCGGCCGTCGCCGTGGGTCGCGGCGCGCACATGGGGTGCGGTGCGGGTGATGGCGGTCGCGCCCAGCGGCACGAAGAACCAGGGTGCCGGGTCGGTTTCGGCGATCTCGTCGCAGGCGGCGACATGGGCGGTGAGGATGTCGCGCAGGGTGTCGCGGCTGAACAGGCGCGGGGTGTCGCGCGGCACCATCCCGAAACCGCCCCCGCCATTCGCGCGGTAGCTGTTGGTGACGATGGCGAAGCGGTCGGTATCGGCGACGGGGCGGTCGTCATGCCAGATCCCGGTGATCCGGCCTGGTCCGTGCGCGGTGAACGATCCGCCATCGGCTGTGTCGTATCCCGGCTGGCGCGACAGGTCGATGCCGTAGCGCAGGCCGTGGATTTCATCGAGGCTGTAGGCCGGGGCGCGCGGGTCGAGCAGGGGGAGGTCCACCGCGCCGGGCGGGATCGTGCCATAGGCCGACACCGTCCGTTCGAGCCACGCGCGCAGGTCCGCCCCGGTCACCGCGAGAACGCAGAGCCGGTTGGGAAAGGGCGACAGTTCCACCATGTGGCGCTGCGTGAGCGCGCCTTCGGGGATGTCCACGAAACCGGACGGCCCGGCGGGGCCACCGGCCTTGAACGGCACGACCGCCGCGAGGATCGGCAGGCCCGCCAGTGCGCTGCCCGGAACGGTCCGTGCCGCCCAGCCGATCTGGGTGCGTGCCATGAGCCCCAGCGCGGGCGCGCGAGCGGCCATGGGGAGTGCCGCGTGCAGCCGGGTGCGCGTGCGCCCGACCGGGGTGGCCATCTGCGCGCGGGTCGCCGCGTGGTCGGGTGCGGTGAGGTCCAGCAGGGCCGCTTGCGGCGGTGTTTCCCGCGCGTTCCGGAGCGTGACGCGGCTGTCCGCGATGCGCCAGCCGCCCCGCGTGCCGCGGCCGGGCCCAGTGGCATGTCCGGTGGCATGTCCGGTG
>DAIPIS010000011.1:0-23580 GCA_036770665.1 Meridianimarinicoccus sp. | reverse complement strand
GTGGCATGTCCGGTGGCATGTCCGGTGTCAGGCCCGTCCCGCGGTACGAGATCGAGGTCCATCACCGCGAGGTCGCTGCCGAAGGCCCCGGCCATCGCCGCGGGCTTGCCCGCCAGTCGTCCCGTCCGCGCATCGACGCCGGGCAGGTCGGCGAAGTCGGGGCCGGGCAGGCGGCGGTGGCTGTGCCCGGTCAGCACGGCGTCGATCGCGGGCAGGGCGGCGATGGCGAGGCTGGTGTCGTCGGCCATGTCGCGAGGGTCGGCGCGGCCCGGTCCGGCATGGCTGAGCGCCACCACGATGTCGGCTCCGGCCGCGCGGATATCGGGCAGGTGCCCCGCCACGGCATCGACAGCGTCGCGCGCCGCGAGATCGCCGCGCAGCACCGCCGCGTCCCAGATCGCGGTCTGGGGTGGTGCCGTCGCCACGAGCCCGATGCGCAGGTCGTGCAGCGTGCCATCGCCATCGGCGAGGCGGCGGGTCACGATGCACCAGGGCGGGACGATGGGCGTGTCCGCGCGCGGCTCCGGCCCCAGCGCCGCGACAAGATTGGCGCAGAGCACCGGAAAGCGGGCGGGGTCGATCGCGCGGCGCAGCGCGCCCAGCCCATAGTTGAAATCGTGGTTGCCGAGCGCCACGGCGTCGTAGCCGATCGCGTTCATGGCGCGGATCATCGGGTGGACGTGGCCGGGCCCGGTCTGCGCCATCGCGCGGTCGGCCAGCGCCGTGCCTTGCAGGATGTCGCCGCAATCCACGAGCAGGCAGTCGGGGTTCGCGCGCCGTTCCGCATCGATCAGCGCGGCGATGCCCGCAAGGCCGCAGCCGGGGGCGGATGTGTCGGTCTGGTAGTCGAAGGGCCACAGGTGGCCATGCAGGTCGGTGCTGCACAGGATGCGAAGCCGGAGCGTGCCGCGCCGGGGGACTGCTGGTTCGATCACGGACCTTGGGTGCCTTTGCGATGTCGCCTTTTTGTCGGCAGTGTGCGGTGGTGTGGCCGGGGTCGCAACCGATGGTTGCCGATTGCGCGGCGGAGTTGCAACAGGTGTTGCGCCTGCGCCACGCGCCATGCGCCGCCGGTTTTACCGGGGCGCGGGTGCGTGCGGATCGGGCGCGCGGGATAGGATTTGCAAAGCGCGGGGCGCTATGCCATCCGGCGGAGACCATGATGGATGACGCCTTCCCTGCGCCCCGGCCGTTCCGGCCTGATGTCTTGCTCACGTTCGGCGGGTCGGGACTGGACCGTGCCGCACATCTGCGGGGCGACGCGGCGGCGCAGTCGGCGGCGCTGTGTCATCCGGGGGCGCGGGTGGTGCCGCTGTGGCGCGGCAAGCCGCTGGTGACGGGCGGGCCGGGGCCGGGCGACGTGACCGGTCTGGGCTGGCTGGTGCCGGGCCAGCCGGGGCTGGAGATGGCGGGTCCGCCGATATTCCTGGGGCTGGACGACCGCGATGCGGCGGGGCCTGCGCCGCGGTTCGCGCGCGATCTGTCGGGATGGACGCCCGCGGAGCCGCCCGATGGCCCGCTGGACGGGTTCACCGACCGGACCGAACAGGTGCATCCCGATTTCCCGGCGGGTGCGCGGTTCGCCGAGTTGCGGGCGGTGATGACGCGGCTCGATGCGCGCGACGCGGAACTGGCGGCGACGGCGCGGGCCGTTGTGGACTGGCACGCGCGGCACGGGTTCTGCGCCTGTTGCGGGGCCGAAAGCCTGCTGGCGCAGGCGGGCTGGCAACGCGACTGCCCGACCTGCGGCGCGAAGCATTTCCCGCGCACGGACCCCGTGGTCATCATGCTGGTGACGCGGGGCGACCGGGTGTTGCTGGGTCGCTCGCCCGGCTGGCCGGAGCGCATGTATTCGCTGCTGGCGGGGTTCGTGGAGCCCGGCGAGACGCTGGAGGCGGCGGTGCGCCGCGAGGTGTTCGAGGAAGCGGGCGTGCGGGTGGGGCGCGTCGGCTATCTGACGAGCCAGCCATGGCCCTTTCCCGCGAGCCTGATGATCGCCTGCCGGGCGGAGGCGCTGGGCTGGGAGATCACCATCGACCGGACGGAAATGGACGATGTGCGCTGGGCGAGCCGCGACGACGTGCTGGCCGCGGCCATGGGGGTGCATCCCGACATCACGGCGGCGCGGCGCGGTGCGGTGGCGCGCCACGTGCTGGACCGGTGGCTGGCGGACAGCCTGCCGTCCGGCTGGGCGGGCTGAGGCGCGATGCGGCTGGTGGTGGAGCGGCCGGTGGACCTGCCCGTGGCCCATGTGCGCCGCGCGCTGGGCGATCCCGAGGGGTTGATTGCGGTCCTGTCGGTGCGGCTGGAGCCGTTGCCGCCCGAACCCGGAATGGCGCGGCACTGGCGCGTGACGGGGCAACTGGGCGGGCTGCCGCGCGAGGGGCGGGTCTGGCTGCCCGCGCCGATGCCCGCCGATGCCTGCCGCGCGGTGGCGCGGATGGACGGGATCCGGGCCGAGCTGGCGCTGGAGGCGGAGGCAGATCGGGCGGACCGGGCGGGGCGCGCGGTGCTGCGGGCGGACCTGCGGGTGGCGGCGTCGGGGCTGCGCGGGCATGCGGTGCTGGCGGTGCTGCGGGTGGCCGAACCGGCCCTGCGCCAGCGTCTGGAGGTGGTGCTCGACCGGGTCGCGGGCGCGCTTGTGGCGCGGCAGGGCGCGGTCTGACGGGGTCGGCGCGCGTCGTTGCGTCAGACTGCGCGTGTCACGCCCCGGTGTCGTGGCGGCGGGGATCGGCGGGATATGTGCCGAGGATTTCCAGCATGGTCGTGAAATATGCCAGTTCGTCCAGCGCGCGCGCGACCGCGGGGTCGGACGGGTGGCCTTCGATGTCGGCGAAGAACTGGGTCGCGGTGAACGAGCCGCCGACCATGTAGCTTTCCAGCTTGGTCATGTTGACGCCGTTGGTGGCAAAGCCGCCCATCGCCTTGTAGAGTGCGGCGGGGATGTTGCGCACCCGGAACACGAAGCTGGTCATCATGCCGTGGTCGCCGCGCGGGGTCGGGTCCGGATCGCGGGCCATGATGAGAAAGCGGGTGGTGTTGGTGTCCTGATCCTCGATATGGCGCGCGAGCACGTCGAGCCCGTAGATCCGTCCCGCCAGTTCGGAGGCCAGCGCCGCGCGGGCCGGATCGCCCGCCTGTGCGACCAGTTGCGCCGACCCGGCGGTATCGGCCCCGGTGACCGGCAGGATGCCGTGTTCGCGCAGAAAGCCCCGGCACTGGCCCAGAAGGACCGTGTGGGACATCGCCTCGCGCACTTGTGACAGGGGCGTGCCGGGCACGGCCAGAAGATTGATGTGCACCCGCACGAAAGCTTCGTCCACGATGTGCAGGCCGCTTTGCGGCAGCAGGCGGTGGATGTCCGCGACCCGTCCATAGGTGGTGTTTTCCACCGGAAGCATGGCGAGATCGGCCGGTCCGTGGCGCACCGCGTCGATCACGTCTTCGAAGGTGCGGCAGGGCAGGGGATCATGGCCGGGCCGGGCCTTGCAGCAGGCTTCGTGCGAATAGGCGCCGTTTTCCCCCTGAAATGCGATGATGGGCATCTATGTCCTGTTTTCGATGTTTTCTGGCACGGGTCGGGCCGCGCGGTCGTTTGGTCGCGGGATTATACCTTGAAGCCGGGGAGGGGAACCCGCTAGATGACGGCAACTTGCGACATGAGGCTGTGGGATGCTTGACACGATGACACTGACAAAGGTTGTGGGCGCGTTCTGTGGCGCGTTGCTTGTTTTTCTGCTGGGAAGCTGGCTGGGAGAGGCGCTGTTCCACGGCGGCCACGGTGCCCGTGAGCAGGCCTACGTGATCGACACCGGCAGCGACGAGGGCGCGGCCGACGAAGAGGTGGCGGAAGTGAACATGGTCGAGCTTGTCGCCGCTGCGGACGCGGGCGCGGGCGAGCGCGTGTTCCGCGCCTGCGCGGCCTGCCACAAGATCAATGAACCCGCCAACGGCGTGGGTCCGCATCTTGACGGTGTGATGGGGCGCGAGATCGCGGCCATCGGTGACTTCGGCTATTCCGGCGCGCTGCCGGAAGGGGTGTGGGACATCGAGACGATGAGCGCGTGGATCGCGAACCCGTCGGATTTTGCGCAGGGCACGTCCATGAACTATCGCGGGCTTGCCAAGGACGGCGACCGGGCTGACCTGATCGCCTATCTGATCTCGAAGTCCCCGGATTTCGAAATGCCCGCGAACTGAGCGTCTCCGCTCCCGTTGCGACATGGGGGCCGTCCTGCGGGGCGGCCTTTTTCTGTCGCGTTGACCATCAGGTCACGGCCGCCGCAAGGCCGGTCACGGATGCGCAATCCGGGCCAATCTTGGCTTGAATGTCTGCAGCGTTGATCCATAGCTTTACGTCAGATGCATGACAGCCATGCCCAGACGGAGGATCCGATGCCCCTTGCCGCTGCCCGTGCCCGACTGTCCGCCAACCTGGCCGCCAACCTGACTGCCAGCATGTCCGCCGACCTGAATGCGCGCCTGCGGGACCGTGTTGCCCTGCTGGCGCTTGGCGCGATCATGGCCCTGTCGGGGCCCGTCGCAGCGGCGGACATGATCCGCGCCCATGGCATCGCGACCTTCGGGGATTTGAAATACGGGCCGGATTTCGCGCATCTCGACCACGTGAACCCGGATGCGCCCAAGGGCGGCGAGATGTCCGTCTGGGCCTTCGGGTCGTTCGACAGCATGAACCCCTATACCGTGAAGGGGCGCGCGGCGGGGCTGGCGTCGATCTTCTTTGAATCGCTGCTGACCGGCACGGCGGACGAGATCGGGACCGCCTATTGCCTGCTGTGCGAGACCATCGAATACCCCGAGGACCGGTCCGAGGTGGTGTTCACCCTGCGCGACGGCGTGCGGTTTTCCGATGGCACGGCGCTGAGCGCGCAGGACGTGGTCTTTTCGTTCGGGATCCTGCGCGAAAAGGGGTTGCCGAGTTTCCGGGCGCAACTGGGGCGCAAGGTGGCGTCGGTCGAAGCGCTGGACGACCGGCGCGTGCGGTTCGTGTTCGCCGACGGGATTCCGACCCGCGACCTGATTACCGACGTGGGCAGCTTGCCGGTTTTTTCCCAGGCGCATTATGAAGCCAACGACCGGGATTTCGAGGAAAGCTCGCTGGAGCCGCTGCTGGGGTCCGGGCCCTATGTGCTGGGTCGGATGGATATCGGGCAGACCGTGGTCTATGACCGCGACCCGGACTGGTGGGGCGCGGACCTGCCGATCAACCGGGGTCGGTACAATTTCGACCGACTGCGGATCGAGTACTATGCCGACTACAACGCGGCCTTCGAGGGGTTCAAGGGCGGCAGCTATACATTCCGGAACGAGGCGAGCTCCAAGATCTGGGCCACGGGATACGATTTCCCGGCGCTGGGTGCGGGCCATGTGGTGAAGGCGGAACTGCCCAACGGTGACAAGGCGACGGGGCAGGCGTGGGTGTTCAACCTGCGCCGACCGCAATTCCAGGACCCGCGCGTGCGCGAAGCCATCGGGATGATGTTCAACTACGAATGGACCAACACGACGCTGTTCTACGACCTCTATGCGCGGGTGGACAGTTTCTGGGACAATTCCTACCTCGAACCCGAAGGGCCGCCATCGGAGGCGGAGGTGGCGATCCTGCGCCCCCTGGTCGACGAAGGGCTGATCGACGAAAGCCTGCTGACCGATGCGCCCTACAGCCTGCCGCAGAGCGGCGACCGGCAGTTGGACCGGGCGAACCTGCGCGCGGCGTCGGCGCTGCTGGAGGAGGCGGGCTGGATCGTCGGGGCGGACGGGCTGCGGCGTCGCGACGGGCAGGTCCTGTCGGTGGAGTTTCTGAACGACAGCCAGACCTTCGACCGGGTCATCAACCCCTATGTCGAGAACCTCAAGCGGTTGGGGGTGGATGCCCGGCACGTGCGGGTGGACAACGCCCAGGCCGAGGCGCGGGAACGCCCGCCAGCGTTCGATTTCGACATGGTGACGGCGGTCGTGTCCACAAGTTACATCCCCGGCACCGAGTTGCGGCAGTATTTCGGGTCCGAAAGCGCGGATGACGACGTGTTCAACAAGATGGGTCTGCGCGACCCGGCGGTGGACCGGCTGATCGACGTGGTGCTGGGGGCCGAGACCGAGGACGAGCTGCACGCGGCGATCGCCGCGCTGGACCGGGTGCTGCGGTCGCTCAAGTTCTGGGTGCCCCAGTGGAACAAGGACACGCACACGGTCGCCTATTTCGACATGTACGGTTTCCCCGACAACCTGCCGCCCTATTCGCTGGGCAATCTTGATATCTGGTGGTGGGATGCGGACAAGGCGGCGGCGCTGAAGGCCGCCGGGGCGCTGTAGGATGGGGGCCTATATCCTGCGGCGGCTGGGGCTGATCATCCCGACGCTGATCGGCATCATGCTGATCAACTTCGCCATGGTGCAGTTCGTGCCGGGCGGTCCGATCGAACAGATCATCGCGCAGATGGACGGACAGGGCGACGTGTTCGAAGCCGTGGGCGGCGGGGCCGACGCAGGCGGCGGTGGCGGTGGCGGCGACGGCGAGCGCTACATGGGGGCGCGCGGTCTGCCGCCCGAATTCATCGCCGAGCTGGAGGCGCAGTTCGGCTTCGACAAGCCCGCGTGGCAGCGTTTCCTGACGATGCTGTGGGATTACGCGCGCTTCGATTTCGGGGAAAGCTATTTCCGGTCGATTTCGGTGGTGGACCTGGTGATCGAGAAGCTGCCGGTGTCGATCTCGCTCGGGCTCTGGTCGACGGTGATTGCGTATCTCGTGTCGATCCCGCTGGGCATCCGCAAGGCGGTGCGCGACGGGACGAAGTTCGATACCTGGACGAGCGGTCTGATCATCGTGGGGTATGCGATCCCCGGGTTCCTGTTCGCCATCCTGCTGCTGGTGCTGTTCGCGGGGGGATCGTACCTGCAATGGTTCCCGCTGCGCGGCCTTGCGTCGGACAACTGGGATGAGCTGAGCGCCTGGGGCAAGGTCGTCGATTACCTGTGGCACATCACGCTGCCGGTGCTGGCGTCGACCATTTCGGCCTTCGCCACGCTGACGCTGCTGACAAAGAACAGCTTTCTGGACGAGATCAAGAAGCAATACGTGATGACCGCCAAGGCCAAGGGGCTGACGGAGGCGCGGGTGCTGTATGGCCACGTGTTCCGCAACGCCATGCTGATCGTGATCGCGGGGTTCCCGGCGGTGTTCGTGTCGGTGTTCTTCGGCGGCTCGCTCATCATCGAGACGATCTTTTCGCTCGACGGGTTGGGGCGGCTGGGGTTCGAGGCGGCGGTGAGCCGCGATTACCCGGTGATCTTCGGCACGCTCTACGTGTTCGGGCTGATCGGGCTTCTGATGGGGCTGGTGTCGGACCTGATGTATGTGTGGATCGATCCGCGCATCGATTTCGACACGCGGGAGACCTGAGATGGCCGTTGCAGACCATATCCCCGCCATCCCGGTGCCGCGCCCGCGCCTGTCGCCGCTCAACCAGCGGCGGTGGCGGAATTTTCGGGCCAACAGCCGCGCCTACTGGTCGCTCGTGATCTTTTCGGTGCTGTTCGGGATCACGCTGTTCGCGGAGTTCATCGCCAACGACCGGCCGATCCTTGTGCAGTACCGGGGCGAGATCTTCACGCCGATCTTCAACTTCTACCCGGAAACCGCGTTCGGTGGCGATTTTTCGACCGAAGCGATCTATCGCGACGTGGAGGTGCAGTGCCTGATCGTGTCGGGCGGGCTGGAAGACTGCTGGGACGATCCCGAGGCGGTCATCGCGCAGGTGCGTGACACGGGGGCCTTCGACGGGCAGGACGTGGTGCGCGGGCGGATCCTGTGGCCGCTGATCCCGTTCAGCTACGACACGATCAACGACATCGATGGCACGGCACCTTCCGCGCCGGACGGCACCCACTGGCTGGGCACCGACGACACCGCGCGCGACGTGCTGGCGCGGGTGATCTATGGCTTCCGGCTGTCGGTGATGTTCGCGCTGGTGGTGACGGCACTCACATCCGTCATCGGCATCGCGGCGGGGGCGGTGCAGGGGTATTTCGGCGGCTGGGTGGACCTGATCTTCCAGCGGGTGATCGAACTGTGGGGGGCCACCCCGAGCCTTTACATCATCATCATCGTCGCCGCGATCTTCCAGATGAATTTCTGGCTGCTGGTGTTCCTGATGACGCTGTTCGGCTGGACGGCGCTGGTGGGCGTGGTGCGGGCAGAATTCCTGCGGGCGCGCAATTTCGAATACGTGCGCGCGGCGCGGGCACTTGGGGTGGGCAGCGGCACGATCATGTTCCGGCACGTCCTGCCCAACGCCATGGTCGCCACGCTGACCATGCTGCCCTTCGTCATCACCGGCACGCTGGGCGCACTGGCGGCGCTGGATTTCCTCGGGTTCGGGCTGCCGTCCTCGGCCCCGTCGCTGGGGGAGTTGACCTTGCAGGCCAAGCAGAACCTGCAGGCCCCGTGGCTGGGCTTCACCGCGTTCTTCACCTTCGCGATCATGCTGTCGCTTCTGGTGTTCATCTTCGAAGGCGTGCGCGACGCGTTCGACCCGCGAAAGACATTCCGATGACCGACACGGTTCTGGACACGGTTCTGCGCGTCACCGATCTGGATGTGCGCTTTGCGCAGGACGGCAAGACCGTGCATGCGGTGCGGGGTGTGAGCTTTACGGTCGGGGCCGGAGAAACCGTGGCGCTGGTGGGGGAAAGCGGGTCCGGCAAGTCGGTCACGGCGCTCAGCACCGTGGCGCTGTTGCCCGACAGCGCGCAGGTCACGGGGTCGGTGCGGTTCGGCACGCGGGAAATGGTCGGTGCGCCCGAAGCGCGGCTGCGCGACATCCGGGGCAACGACATCAGCTTCATCTTCCAGGAGCCGATGACATCGCTGAACCCGCTCCACACGCTGGAAAAGCAGATTGGCGAAAGCCTGGCCCTGCATCAGGGGCTGACCGGCGACAAGGCGCGCGCGCGGATCATCGACCTTCTGGAGAAGGTCGGCATCCATGACGCGGAGGCGCGGCTGGAGGCCTATCCGCACCAGTTGTCCGGCGGGCAGCGCCAGCGCGTGATGATCGCCATGGCGCTGGCGAACGGGCCGAAGCTCTTGGTGGCGGACGAACCCACGACCGCGCTCGACGTCACGATCCAGGCGCAGATCCTCGATCTTTTGAAGCGGTTGAAGGACGAGGAAGGCATGAGCCTTCTGTTCATCACCCATGATCTGGGGATCGTGCGGCGCTTCGCCGACCGGGTCTGCGTGATGCAGCACGGCGAGATCGTGGAACAGGGCCCGACCGAGGCGGTGTTCGACGCGCCGCAGCATGCCTATACGCGGATGCTCTTGGCGGCGGAGCCGACCGGGCGGCCCGACCCGGTGGCGGCGGAGGCGCCCGAGGTGGTGCGCACAGACGGGTTGCGGGTGTGGTTCCCGATCACGCGCGGCATCCTGCGGCGCACGGTGGGCCATGTGAAGGCCGTCAACGATGCGCGGCTGTCGGTGCGCGCGGGCGAAACGCTGGGGATCGTCGGCGAAAGCGGGTCGGGCAAGACGACGCTCGCCTTCGCGCTGATGCGGCTGGTGGGGTCCGAGGGACCGATCCTGTTCGACGGGCGGGACATCCAGGGGCTGAAATCCGGCGCGCTGCGGCCCTTGCGGCGGCACATGCAGATCGTGTTTCAGGACCCGTTCGGATCGCTCAGCCCGCGCATGAACGTGGGCCAGATCATCGCCGAGGGGCTTGGCGTGCACGGCGTGCCGGAGGGGCAGGACGCGCAGGCGATGGTCGCCGAGATGTTGACCGAGGTGGGGCTGGACCCGGCCATGGCAGACCGGTATCCGCACGAATTTTCCGGCGGTCAGCGGCAGCGGATCGCCATCGCGCGGGCGATGATCCTGCGGCCGCGGCTGGTGGTGCTGGATGAGCCGACATCGGCGCTGGACATGACGGTGCAGGTGCAGATCGTGGACCTGCTGCGCAGCCTGCAGCGGAAATACGGGCTGGCGTATCTGTTCATCAGCCATGACCTGCGCGTGGTGCGGGCGATGGCGCACCAGGTCATCGTGATGCAGCGGGGCGACATCGTGGAGGCGGGGACGGCGGAACAGGTGTTCGACGCGCCGCGCGCGCCCTATACGCGGGACTTGCTGGCCGCCGCGCTGAACCTGCCGCAACTGCAGGCGGACGGCGGCAAGGTCGTGCCGTTGCGGCGCAAGGGCGGCTGATCCGCCGCCCCTGCGGGTCCGTCCTACACGGCCGAGGAATGGCCGGTGGACGCCATGTCGTAGGCGTCGAAGGCGCGGGCGATCATGCGGGTCAGGGGGCGACCGTCCGGTGCGATGGCCAGTCCGCGCGCGTCCAGGGCCACGAAGGCCCCGAACTGGTCCTTGACCGGCTGGCAGAGCGCCGCGAATTGCGCCCCCGACACGCCGAAGCGGTCGCCCAGTTCCGCGGCATCGACCCGGAAATCGCACATCAGCGCCTCGATGATCCGGGCGCGCAGCAGATCGTCGCCGCGGAATGCATGGCCGCGCGTGGTGGCGAAGCCACCGGCCCGGATGTGCTTGGTGTATTCGCCGGTGGATCCGGCGTTCTGCGCGAAGCCCTGCGGGAACCGCGAGATCGACGAGGCCCCGAGCCCGATCAGCACATCGGCGGTATCGTCGGTGTAGCCCTGGAAGTTGCGGCGCAACCGGCCCGCGGCCTGCGCCACGGCGAGCCCGTCATCGGGCCGGGCGAAATGGTCGATCCCGATGCCGCGGTAGCCGTCCCATTCGAACAGCTCGCGCGCCGTGTCGAACAGCGCCAGCCGGGCCTCGGGCGTCGGCAGCGCGTCTTCGGGGATCATGGCCTGCCGCCGCGCCATCCACGGCACATGGGCATAGCCGTAGAGCGCCACCCGGTCGGGATTGAGCGACAGAAGTTGCTGCACGCTGTCGGCGATGCGTTCGCGGGTCTGGTGCGGCAGGCCGTAAAGGATATCGGCGTTCAGGCTGGCGATGCCCCGGTCGCGCAGCGCATCGGCGACCCGGCGGGTCAGGTCATAGGGCTGGATGCGCCCGATGGTTTCCTGGATCTGCGGGTCGAAATCCTGCACGCCGATGCTGGCGCGGTTCATGCCCGCCGCCACCAGCGCATCCATCCGGTCGTCGTCGATCTCGTTCGGGTCGATCTCGACCGAGAATTCGCCGCCCTCCGCCATCGGGGCCATGTCGAGGATTCGGTCGGCCAGCGCGCGCATCATGTCGCCGGACATGAGCGTGGGCGTCCCGCCCCCCCAGTGCAGCCGCGACAAGGTGACGCCGGGTGCAAGCCGGGATTTCAGCAACGCCAGTTCGGTGTGCAGCGTCGCGAGATACGCCTCCACCGTGGCCATGTTGCTGGTGCCCTGGGTTCTGCAGGCGCAGAACCAGCACAGCCGTCGGCAGAACGGGACATGAAGATAAAGCGATATCGCGCTGTTGGCGGGAATCGCGGCGATCCAGCGGTCCATGGCGCTCGCGCCGAGGTCGCGGGAGAACTGGGGCGACGTCGGATAGCTCGTGTACCGCGGCACCCGGCTGTCAAAGAGTCCCAGTCTTGAGAGTTGAGTTGCTGTTTCCATGCGTCTATCACTATCTGTCATGAAACCGGCGGGCTTTGATCCGGATCAAATGGGTGACAGGGATGGGCTTTCAGACCGCGACTGCGGCAACGGCGATCAAGTGCGGCGACTGTCCGATCCGGCACAGGGCCGTCTGTTCGCGGTGCGAGGCCGACGAGCTTGAAGAGCTCGACGCGCTGAAGTTCTACCGCACGGTCGACGCCGGGCAGACCATCGTGTGGTCCGGCGACGAGATGGATTTCGTGGCGTCGATCGTGACCGGTATCGCCACGCTGAGCCAGACCATGGAAGACGGGCGCACGCAGATGGTG
Source organism: Meridianimarinicoccus sp. (assembly GCA_036770665.1). Classification (GTDB taxonomy): domain Bacteria; phylum Pseudomonadota; class Alphaproteobacteria; order Rhodobacterales; family Rhodobacteraceae; genus Meridianimarinicoccus. Next base: position 11,665 of record DAIPIS010000011.1, on the reverse strand, counting down.
GGGTTGCTGCTGCCATCGGATTTCGTGGGCCGTCCGGGGCGGCGTGCCGCGGCCTATGACGTGACCGCGACCACCGACGTGGTGCTGTGCTGTTTCCGCAAGCGCCCGTTCGAGGATCTGATGATCCGCACGCCGCATATCGGGCAACGGCTTCTGGAAATGACGCTGGACGAACTGGACGCGGCGCGCGAGTGGATGCTGCTGCTGGGCCGCAAGACCGCGCGCGAAAAGATCGCGACGCTGCTGGCGATCATCATCCGGCGCGACGCGTCGCTGCAATCCGGCCTGCGGCGGGGCGGACCGCTGGAATTCGACCTGCCCCTGACGCGGGAGGCCATGGCCGATTACCTGGGCCTGACGCTGGAAACGGTCAGTCGGCAGGTGTCTGCGCTGAAACGCGACGGGGTGATCGAACTGCGCGGCAAGCGGCACATCGTCATCCCCGATCTGTCGCGGCTTCTGGAAGAAGCGGGCGACGACAGCGACGGCGGGTTGCCCATGTGACCGGTTGCTCCTGTCAGGGCCCCCAGACAGGGTTCTGACAGGGTGAGGCGACACTTCGACGACCCGCTGCCGCACGCCCCGACGTCTGCGCCACGGCGGCGCGGCGCCGTGCGTACCCGGTCAGTGCGCCATCAGCAGCGGCACGGCCGATTTCGTCAGCAGTTCGCGGGTGGCCCCGCCGAGGATCGCTTCGCGGAACCGCGAATGGCTGTAGGCCCCCGTCACGAGCAGGTCGGCGTCCTGGTCGCGCACGTGATCGGCCAGCACATCGGCGATGCGCGGATGCGTCTTGGCCAGAAGCGCGACCTCGGCACTGACCCCGTGGCGCGACAGCATCGCGGCGAGCCGTTCGCCGGGGGCGGCCTGTCTGGGTCCGCGTTCGGGCGGCGATACCATGGCGATGCTGGCCGTGCCCGCCAGTTGCAGGGTGGGCAGTGCGCCGCGCACGGCGGCCATCGCTTCGAGCCCGCTGTTCCAGCCGATCACCGCGTGACGCGGGAAACCTTCGGGCAGGCCCGCATCCGGCACCAGCAGGACCGGTGCGCGCCCGGCGAAGAGCACGGCTTCCACGGCGGCTTCGGCCCCGTCGCTGCCATGGGCGCCATAGGGCAGGGCCTGCACGACCAGATCGCTGAACATCGCCGCGGCGGCGACAAGGTCCGACAGCATGCCGATCTGCGCCACACCGGCTTCGGCGGTCCAGCGGATATCCTCCGGCTCCAGATGGGCGTGCACATCGGCCAGCAGGGCGTCGGCCTTTTCGCGGGCCATCGCCATGCTGGTCTGCTGCAGCACCGCGTCGGCCCCGGCGAAGTAATAGCCGACCTGCACGTCGTCGATGCCGACGGTGAGCACGTGGAGATGGGCGTCAAGCTGCCGCGCGAGCCGCACGCCAGCGTCCAGCTGCAGCGCCAATGCGCCACTGTCCGGGATGATGGTCAGGAGATTTCGATAGGCCATGGGTTCCTCCGACTGCGGCGATTGCGACCGCGACTTTCCGTCCTGCTCGCAACCCTATGCGTACGGGCTATCGTGGGTGTTGACATGGATCAAGGCCCGGGCGCTTGGGGCGAAAGATACCCGCTCCACTGTCAGGCCGACTGTCCTGTCTTTCGGATATGCCACCACGTCGCCAGGCAAGCCCGGAAGGGACGCAAAAGGGAACAATGATGACCGACACCTTAAAGCTCGTTGTGCTGGGGCTTGTGACCCTTGCCGCCGCGATCGCCGCGAATTACGCGCGTGACCTCGCCTATAACGTTCACATGCTTCTGATCATGATCGTCGCGGGCGGGTTGTTCCTGTACACCCTGCGCCGCGTCGGCGAACCGAAGCCGGTGGTCGACACCACGGCCTACATGGACGGCGTGGTGCGCTACGGCGTGATCGCGACGGTGTTCTGGGGGGTCATCGGTTTCATCGCCGGCACCTTCATCGCGTCGCAGCTTGCGTTTCCGCAGCTCAACTTCGAATGGGGCCAGCCCTATCTGAACTTCGGACGGCTGCGGCCGCTGCACACCTCGGCGGTGATCTTCGCCTTCGGGGGCAACGCGCTGATCGCCACGTCGTTCTACGTGGTGCAGCGCACCACCGCGGCGCGGCTGTGGGGCGGGAACCTCGCGTGGTTCGTGTTCTGGGGCTACAACCTGTTCATCGTGCTGGCCGCAACCGGGTATGTGCTGGGCGCGACCCAGTCCAAGGAATACGCCGAACCCACATGGTACATCGACCTGTGGCTGACCATCGTCTGGGTCGCGTATCTGGCCGTGTTCGTGGGCACGCTCGTCAAGCGCAAGGAACCCCACATCTACGTGGCGAACTGGTTCTACCTCGCGTTCATCATCACCGTGGCCATGCTGCACGTGGTCAACAACCTTGCGATCCCGGTGTCGATCTTCGGCTCCGCGTCGGTCGAGGTGATGGCGGGCGTCCAGGGGGCCATGACCCAGTGGTGGTACGGTCACAACGCCGTGGGCTTCTTCCTGACGGCGGGGTTCCTTGGCATGATGTACTACTTCGTGCCGAAGCAGGCCGAACGCCCGATCTTCAGCTACAAGCTGTCGATCATCCACTTCTGGGCGCTGATCTTCCTCTATATCTGGGCCGGGCCGCACCACCTGCACTACACCGCGCTGCCCGACTGGGCGGGCACGCTGGGCATGGTGATGTCGATCATCCTGTGGATGCCGTCCTGGGGGGGCATGATCAACGGCCTGATGACCCTGTCGGGCGCATGGGACAAGCTGCGCACCGATCCGGTGATCCGGATGATGGTGATCTCCATCGGGTTCTACGGCATGTCGACCTTCGAGGGACCGATGATGTCGATCCGCGCGGTGAACTCGCTGTCGCACTACACCGACTGGACCATCGGGCACGTCCATTCCGGCGCGCTCGGCTGGAACGGCATGATCACCTTCGGCGCGCTTTACTTCCTCGTGCCGCGCCTGTGGAACCGGGAACGGCTCTATTCGCTGACGCTGGTGTCGTGGCACTTCTGGCTCGCGACGATCGGGATCATCCTTTATGCGGCATCCATGTGGGTGACCGGCATCATGGAAGGCCTGATGTGGCGTGAAGTGGATGCCAACGGGTTCCTCGTGAACTCCTTCGCCGACACGGTGGCCGCGAAGTTCCCCATGTACGTGGTCCGGGCGTTGGGTGGCGCGCTGTACGTCGCCGGTGCGCTGATCATGGCCTACAACCTGTGGATGACCGCAACGCGGGGTGTGGCACGCGCCGACGCCCGCAGTGCGGCGCCCGCCGAATAAGGAGACCGGGACATGGCAATTCTCGACAAACACAAGATCCTCGAAAAGAACGTCACGCTTCTGGCGGTGTTCAGCTTCATCGTGGTGTCCATCGGCGGGATCGTGCAGATCGCCCCGCTGTTCTATCTGGAAAACACGATCGAGGACGTGGAGGGCATGCGCCCCTACTCGCCGCTCGAACTGGAAGGCCGCGACATCTATGTCCGCGAGGGCTGCTATGTGTGCCACAGCCAGATGATCCGTCCCATGCGGGACGAGAACGAACGCTATGGCCATTACAGCCTTGCGGCGGAATCGATGTACGACCGACCGTTCCAGTGGGGGTCCAAGCGAACCGGGCCGGATCTGGCCCGCGTCGGCGGTCGGTATTCGGATGCGTGGCACGTGGCGCACCTGCGCGATCCGCAGTCGGTGGTGCCGGAATCGATCATGCCCAAGTACGCGTTTCTTGGGAACACGCTGATCGACGGCGCACACGTCGCCGACAAGATGCGCACGCACCGGTTGCTGGGCGTGCCCTACACGGACGAGATGATCGCGAACGCGCGGGCCGATTTCATGGTGCAGGCCAACCCGGACGGTGACTGGGACGGATTGCTGGAACGCTATCCCAAGGCGCAGACACGGAATTTCGACGACGAGCCGGGCATATCCGAAATGGACGCACTGGTCGCATATCTGCAGATGCTGGGCACGCTGGTCGATTTCTCGACCTTCACGCCCGACGCAAGCCGCTAGAACGGGGGCAACATGGAAAGCTACACCTTCCTGCGCGAAGTTCTGGGCAGCTTCGGCCTTGTGCTGATGTTCGTCTTCTTCGTCGCCACCGTGATCTGGGTCCTGACGGGCCGCAAGGAAAGCTACACAACGGCCGCTGACGTCATTTTCCGGCATGACGAGAAGCCGGCGGATGATGCGACCGGTCCATCCGACACGCCCCAGGAGACGCGTTCATGAGCACGCACAAGAAGGACCCCCACAACAAGGACGATGTCCCGACGACGGGGCACAGCTGGGACGGGATCGAGGAATACGACAATCCGATGCCGCGCTGGTGGCTCTGGACGTTCTATGCCTGTATCGTCTGGGGGATCGGGTATTCCATCGCCTATCCCGCATGGCCGATGATCAGCGGGGCGACGACGGGGCTGCTCGGGTTCTCGACCCGCGGCGACCTCGTGGCGGATCTGGAACGGGCCGAAGCGGCGAATGCCGGGATCAACGAACAGCTCGTGTCGGTCGCGCTGACCGAGATCCAGGACGACCCGGACCTCAACCAGTATGCCGTGAACAAGGGGGCTGCGGTCTTTCGCACCTTCTGCAGCCAGTGCCACGGGTCGGGTGCGGCGGGGGTTCAGGCTGCAGGCTATCCCAACCTGCTGGACGATGACTGGCTTTGGGGTGGGACGGTGGACGAAATCCACTATACCATTGCCCACGGCATCCGGAACGAGGACGATCCCGACGCGCGGTATTCGGAGATGCCGGTGTACGGCGAAATCCTGTCGGCCGAGGAAATCGAACAGGTGGCGCATTACGTCTACGCGCTCAACGGGCGCGACCCGGTGGATGCGGACCTTGCGGCGCTGGGGGCTGAAACCTTCCTCTACGAATGTGCGGCCTGTCACATGGAAGATGGCAGCGGCAACACCGACCTGGGCGCGCCGGCCCTGAACGACCCGATCTGGCTTTATGGCGGGTCGGTCGACACGATCATCGAAACCGTGACCTACAGCCGTTATGGCGTGATGCCGCCGTGGCAGTACCGCCTGACCGAAGCTGAAATCGCGGCCGTGGCCACCTATGTCCACCAGCTTGGCGGTGGCGTGGTCGCGGAATGACGCCGACCGCGACCGGCCGAGGCCGGGGCGGGACCGCATGACCGGCAGGGCCGCCGCCTGACAGGGCGGCGGCCCTTGCGCCTGCGCCACCGATGGACACGCTGTCACGCCCCGGTGACGATTGATGCAGGTCAATTACATGTTCAAAGCGAAATGACAGATACGCCTTATCTGATCTCAGCCACGGAACCGAAGCCATGAGCACCACCGAGGACACCCGCCCGAGCCTGTACGCCGCGCGTGAACCGATCTTTCCCAAGCGGGTTTCCGGCCGGTTCCGGAACCTCAAGTGGGCGATCATGGTGGTGACGCTGGGGGTCTATTACGTCACGCCCTGGTTGCGCTGGGATCGCGGGACGGAACTGCCCAACCAGGCCGTTCTGGTGGATCTGGCGAACCGTCGGTTCTTCTTCTTCTGGATCGAGATCTGGCCGCACGAATTCTACTTCGTTGCGGGACTGCTGATCATGGCCGGGATCGGGCTGTTCCTGTTCACCGCGGCGCTGGGACGCGTCTGGTGCGGCTATACCTGCCCGCAAACCGTGTGGACCGACCTTTTCATCCTTGTGGAACGCTGGATCGAAGGCGACCGGAACGCCCGGATCCGTCTGCTGCGCCAGAAATGGGACGCCCGCAAGGTCCGCCTGCGCGTCACCAAATGGGCGGTCTGGCTGGTGATCGCGGTGGGGACCGGTGGGGCATGGGTGTTCTATTTCTCGGACGCGCCGACGCTGTTCGTGGACCTGTTCACGCTGAACGCACATCTGGCAGCCTATACCACCGTGGCGCTTCTGACGGCGACGACCTTTGTGTTCGGCGGGTTGATGCGCGAACAGGTGTGCATCTATGCTTGCCCCTGGCCGCGCATCCAGGCCGCGATGATCGACGAGGACACGATCACCGTCGGCTATCGCGACTGGCGGGGCGAACCGCGTGGCCGACACCGCAAGGGTGCCGCGCGCGCGGCGCAGACCACCCATGCTGCGGACAAGACCGCCTTCGTGATGCCGGAGGAGGAATTGCCGTCGCAGCCGGAACTGGGCGACTGCATCGACTGCAACGCCTGCGTCAACGTCTGCCCGATGGGCATCGACATCCGTGACGGCCAGCAACTGGAGTGCATCACCTGTGCGCTGTGCATCGATGCCTGCGACGAGGTGATGGACAAGATCGGCAAGCCACGCGGCCTGATCGGCTACATGGCGCTCACCGACGAGGAGCACGAACGCGCGGGCAAGCCGAAGATCCCGGTGTGGCAGCACATCTTCCGCGTGCGCACCATGATGTATACGGCGCTGTGGGCGGCGGTCGGCGTGGGGCTCGTGGTGGCGCTGTTCATCCGGCCCGACCTGTCGATCACCGTCGCCCCGGTGCGCAACCCGGTCTATGTCACGATGTCGGATGGCACGATCCGCAACACCTATGACGTGCGCCTGCGCAACAAGTATGGCGAGGACCGGCCCTACGAGATCACGATCACGTCGGCAGCGGCGCTGGACGTCGTTGCCGAAGGCAGCGAAGATGGTATCGTTCTGGTGCCAGCAGATTCGACCAAGTTGCAGCGCGTCTACGTCATGGCTCCGGCCGGCAATCCGGCTGCCACCAATGCGGTGACGGACCTGACGATCCGGGTGCGGGATCTGGTCAGCGGCGAACAGGCCAGCAAGTCGACGGTTTTCAACGGCAGGGCGCAATGATGCGGGAAATAACGGGACGCAAGGTTTTCCTGATGATGGTCGGGTTCTTCGGGATCATCATCGCGGTCAACCTGACCATGGCATTCTTTGCCGTCAGGACGTTCTCGGGGCTCGAGGTCGCGAATTCCTACGACGCGAGTCAGGGCTATGATGCTGCCCGCGCGGCGCAACTTGCTCTCGGCTGGGACGTCGCTGCGGAATACACCGGCGAGGAGATCGCGATCTACGTGCGCGATGCCGAAACCGGTGGTCCTGTCCGCGTCACCGATCTGACCGCACTCGTGGGGCGCGCAACCCACGAACGCGCCGATTTCACGCCCGAATTCCAGCAGGTCGGGGCGCGGTTCGCCGCACCGGCGACGCTTGAACCCGGCAACTGGGTCGTCCGGCTTCAGGCGACTGCACCGAACGGCACCGTGTTCCGCCAGCGCCTGCCGCTGGTCGTTGCGCGCTGATCCTGCCATGACGGACGTGCCGAACCTGTCCGAGCCTTCCGGTCTGCTGGCCTGCCCGGCCTGCGCGGTGACACCGGCCGCGCATGTGCTGGCCCGGCATGCCGCGCGCGCGACCGAGGCGCGCATCATCCTGTCGCTGCCCGGCCTGCGCGATGCGGCCGACATGTCCCGCGTCGAACGCGGGCTTGCGGCGGTGGACGGCGTGCGCAGCGCGCGGGTCAACCTGACGCTGCGGCGGGTCACTGTCGTCGCGGTCCCCGACATGACGCCCGAGACGCTGATCGCGCGGCTGGGGCGGCTTGGGTTCGAGGCCCATGAGCTTGATCCGGACACGGTGGCCATGACCACGACCGACCGGGTGGGGCGCGAACTCCTGATGCGGCTCGGGGTGGCGGGCTTCGCGTCGATGAACGTGATGCTCTTGTCGATTTCGGTCTGGTCCGGGGCCGAGGACGCGACCCGCGACCTGTTCCACTGGATCAGCGCGGCGATCACCTTTCCCGCGATCATCTTTTCGGCGCAGCCGTTCTTCCGGAACACGATGCTGGCGCTGCGCGACCGGCGGCTGAACATGGACGTGCCGATCACGCTGGCCATCGTACTGGCGCTGGCCACGTCGCTGTCGGAAACCGCGATGTCGGGGCATCACGCCTATTTCGATGCGGCGCTGATGCTGACCTTCTTGCTGCTGGTGGGGCGGTATCTCGATCACCAGACGCGGGCGATCGCGCGGTCCGCGGCCGAGGAACTGGCGGCACTGGAGGTGCCCCGCGCCTCCCGCCGCAACGCCGACGGGTCCGAGACGACCGTGCCGGTGGCGACGCTGGTCGTGGGCGATCTCGTTGTCGTGCGCCCCGGTGGGCGTATGCCGGTGGACGGTGTCGTGACCGAAGGCGCGTCGGAGATCGACCGATCGTTCCTGACCGGGGAAACCCTGCCGGTGCAGGCGCTGCCGGGGCAACGGGTCAGCGCGGGGGAGGTGAACCTGACCGGGCCGCTGGTGCTGCGCGCGACGGCGATCGGGGCCGACAGTTCGCTCCATGCGTTGACCGACCTTGTGGCCGTCGCGGAAAGCGGGCGGGCCAATTATCACTCGCTCGCGGACAAGGCGGCGAAGCTTTATGCGCCCGGCGTGCACATCCTTGCGGCGCTGTCATGGGCGGGCTGGTACCTGGCGACGGGCGACATGCGCGTGGCGATCAACATCGCGGCCGCCGTGCTCATCATCACCTGTCCGTGCGCGCTGGGGCTGGCGGTGCCCGCGGTGACGACGGCGGCGTCGGGGCGGCTGTTCAAGCGCGGCCTGCTGATCAAGTCCGGCACCGCGCTGGAGCGGCTGGCGGCGGTCGACACGGTGGTGTTCGACAAGACCGGCACGCTGACGGCGGGCACCCCCGAGCTGATCGATGCGGACCGGCTGGATGGCGGCGCGCTGACCCTTGCGGCGGGATTGGCGCAGGGGTCGTCGCATCCGCTGGCGCAGGCGCTCGTGGTGGCGGCGGCGGCGCGCGGGCTGGCCCCGGCTGCGGTCACGGAGCTGCGCGAGGTGCCGGGGTACGGCATCGCCGGGGCGGTCGGCGGCGTGGCCGTGCAACTGGGTCGGGCCGACTGGATCGGCGCGGCGGATGCCGACGCGGACAGCCACATGCCGTCCACATGGCTGCGGGTCGGGGATGCGGCACCGGTGGCGTTCCGGTTCGTGGACAGCCTGCGCCCCGGTGCTGCGGCGGCGGTTGCCGGGCTGCAGGCGCAGGGGCTGAAGATCAAGCTGGTGTCGGGCGATGCGCCCGCGGCGGTGGCGGCGGTGGCCGGGTCGCTCGGGATCGACGACTGGCAGGCGCGCGCGACGCCCACCGACAAGGCGGCCGTCGTGTCGGGCCTGCATGACGCCGGGGCCTGCGTGCTCATGGTCGGGGACGGGTTGAACGACACGGCGGCACTGGCCGCGGCACATGTGTCGATTTCGCCTGCCTCCGCGCTCGATGCGGCACGGGTGGCGTCGGACATCGTGCTGGTGGGGCGCGATCTGTCGGTGCTGGCCGAGGCGCGCGATGTGGCCGGGCAGGCGACCCGGCGCATCCGCGAGAATTTCCAGATCGCCACGGCCTACAACGTCGTGGCGGTGCCGCTGGCGGTGGCCGGGCTTGCGACGCCCCTCATCGCGGCGCTGGCGATGTCCGTGTCGTCGATCACCGTGTCGCTCAATGCGTTGCGCGTGGCCGGGCGGGCACCGCGCGCGGCGGCACCGACAGCGGCGCGCGGCTGGCGCGCGGGCCTTGGGTCCGGGCGGAAGGCATCCGTCTGATGGATGTGCTGCGTATCCTGATCCCGGTGTCGATCGGCCTGGGCCTGCTGGGTCTGGTGGCGTTCTTCTGGACGTTGCGCAGCAACCAGTATGACGATCCCGCGGGGGACAGCCGCCGGATCCTGACCGACGACTACGACGACGCGCCACGCCCGTCGGACGATGCCGACCCGGTGTCGCGTCCGGACGATCCCGCCAGCGGTCCGACAGCGGAACCGGTGCGCGACACGGAACGCTGATCGCGCGCCGCCGACGACACCGCAGATCGGCCGCTGGTCTTGCCGCGCGCGTTTGTCGACGCCGCCGCGGAGGTCGGTTCGCGCCTGCTGGTCACGGCGCCGCGCTTTTCAGGCAGGTGCCGGGCCGGGCGCGACCCGTCCCTGTCCACCTTCCTGCGCGCCTGCGCCGCGGGTCAGCCATGGGACCACGCCTCAACCACGCGTGCCGATTACGGCCCAAGCGTTTCGCAGCGCTGCTGTCGCGCGCTCAGCCGCTGGCAAGCCAGTTCCGCCGTGCGCGCGTCGAGCCCGGTGAACTCTGCCGCGAAGCCTGACTTGCGGGTCACGACCATCCGGCGGGCCGTGTCCAGCGTGTCGATTTCCATCAGGGCGGTGCGCAGCAGGCTCCGTTCGGCTTCGTAGCGGCTGGAGAAGGTGCCGATGTGGATGCCCCAGCTTTTCGCGTTCGATGCCGAGACCTGCGCCACGATCATGCTGTCCGGGCGCGGTTCGGGCAGGACGGTCGCGGGCACGTCCGTGTCGATATCGACATCCTTGGTCGAAAAGGTGATGACGGCCGGCCGCGGCGCGGGCGGAGGAGAGACCGCGGCGGCCAGCGGCGATGCCGCCACGGCCGCGCTGTCCGTGACGGTGTCGACGTCGGGCGATATCGCGGCGAGCGCGATGCCATCCTGCGGCGCGTCGGCTTCGGCGTCGGCGATCCCTGCGGGCAGTTCCGGGGGCACGAGCGCTGCCGCGATGGCGGCATCGGTTGCGACCCCCGCCGTGGACGCCGCCTGTGCCGCAGCGAGTCCTTCAAGCGTGCGGCCCGTGCTGGCCTCCGCCGCCGCGACCACACTGGCCACATCCACAGCCGCCGTGCGCACCGGGCGCGGCACCGGTCGTTCGCTGCGCACCACCGCCAGTTGCGTCGTCGGCGCGGCAGACGGTGTGGCGCGGGCGATCATGGTCAGGTCGGGCCGGACGGGCATGTTCAGCGCCACGCGCGTCGGCGCAGCCTGGAACCCGAGGTCGAGCAGTTCGACCACCCGCGCATTGCGGGCCGCGGCCGAGCTGCCGCCGAACAACGTGGCGATCACGCGCTTCGATCCCCGTTCGGCCGACGCCACGAGGTTCGAACCGGCGGCCTGCGTGTAGCCGGTCTTGATCCCGTCCGCGCCCTTGTACGCCGCCAGCAGCTTGCGATTGGTGTTGTAGACGGTCGTGCCGCCCGCATCGACGGCGTTGCGCGAGAACAGGTGGTAATAGGCCGGGAAGTGAAAGAACAGCGCCCTGCCCAGCGTGGTCATGTCGCGCGCCGTGGACAGGTGCCCGGCTTCGGTCAGGCCATGGGCGTTCTTGAATGTGGTGTCGTTCATGCCCAGGGCGCGTGCCGTGCGCGTCATGCGGTCGGCGAAGGCCGCTTCCGATCCCGAAACGGCCTCGGCGATGGCGGTGGCGGCATCATTGGCCGACTTCACCGCCGATGCGCGGATCAGGTAGCGCAGCTGGATGCGCTGGCCTTCCTTGAGATAGAGTTTCGATGGCGGTTCGGCCGCCGCGGTGCGCGATACCCGCACCGGGGTATCCAGCGATATTTCCCCGCGCTCCACCGCGTCGAAGACGACATAGAGCGTCATCATCTTGGTCAGAGATGCCGGATGCAGCCGCGTATCCGCATTGCGTGCATGCAGAACCTCGCCGGACCGCGCATCGATCACCATCGCCGCATATGGCGCCGCTGTCGCCACCCCTGCAGCAAGATACGCAAGAAGAACGAGCGCCCCCGCAAGGGCGAATCGTACTGGACGTTTCATGACGTCACCTGCCTTTGTCTGCCCGTCGCCGATGTTTCGGTCGATATGGTTGCCTGA
>DAIPIS010000372.1:0-1540 GCA_036770665.1 Meridianimarinicoccus sp. | reverse complement strand
GGCACACGTCGCGGGTCAGGTGCGGCTTGTTGAGCGTGTAGAAATGCAGGTGATCGACGCCGCCGTCCAGAAGCGCGCGGCACAGGTCGGTGCACATGGCGATCGACAGGTCCCGTTCGCGCCCGTCGCGGATGGCGGCATCATAGGCCGCGTCGACCTCGGCCGGGATCACGGTGCCGCAGGCGACGGCGAACTTGCGCACGCCGGTCCAGTTGTCGACGGGCACGATGCCGGGGATGATCGGCGCGGTGATCCCGGCGGCGGCGCAGCGGTCGCGGAAGCGGAAGAACGTGTCGGCCCCGAAGAAGAACTGGGTGATCGCCGAATGGGCCCCGGCGTCGAGTTTCCGCTTGAGGAACTCCACATCGGCGGTGTCGGAGGGTGCTTCGGGGTGACGGTCCGGGTAGGCGCCGACGCGCAGGGTGAACTTGCCGGTCGCGGCGAGCGCTTCGATCAGCTCGATGGAACTGGCGAAGCCTTCGGGATGGGGGGTGAACCCGCCCGACCCCTTGGGCGGATCGCCGCGCAGGGCCACGATTTCGGTCACGCCCGCAGCGGCGTAGGCATCGGCGATTTCCAGCGTTTCGGCGCGGCTGGCATCGACGCAGGTCAGGTGCGCGGCCACGTTCAGGCCGTAGTTGCGGTGGATCGCCTCTACCGCTTCGTGGGTCAGCTTGCGGGTGGTGCCGCCCGCGCCATAGGTGACCGACACGAATTCGGGCTGCAGCGGGGCCAGCATCCGGACGGTTTCCGACAGCTTGAACGACGCATCCAGCGTCTTGGGCGGGAAGAATTCGAACGAGATGCGGGGCGCACGGGTCATGGGTGTGGTCCTTCTGGCTTGTCAGATCTTATGCCACGTCTTGCATCAGCCGACAATTTCATAATCTTCAAGAAGATCATGAAGGATTCGCGGAATGTATCTGGAACTGAAACACCTGCGCGCGGTGCGCGCGATCCACGAGGCCGGTGGGCTCGCGCGCGCGGCAGAGCGGCTGAACCTGACGCAATCTGCCTTGTCACATCAGATCAAGGGGTTGGAGGAAATGGCCGGGGTGGAGTTGTTCCTGCGCCGGTCCAAACCCATGCGCCTGTCACCATCGGGGCAGAAGCTGCTCAGGCTTGCCGAACGGGTGCTGCCCGAGGTGGACGCGGTGGAGGAGGACCTGCGCGGAGACGAAGCCGGGCGGTCCGGTCGGCTGCACATCGCCATCGAATGTCACGCGTGTTTCGACTGGCTGCTGCCCGTGCTCGAATCGTTCCGCCGCACATGGCCCGACATCGACGTGGATATCCGGCCGGGGCTGAGTTTCGGCGCGCTGCCCGCGCTGGGGCGGGAGGACGTGGACGTGGTGGTGTCGTCCGATCCGGCGGACCTCGACGGGATCGTGTTCTCGCCGCTGTTCGATTACGACGCCGTGTTCGTGGCGGCGGCCACGCATCCGCTCGCGGGGCGCGATTTCGTCACGGCGGAGGATTTCCGTGACCAGACGCTGATCACCTATCCGGTGGACCGTGAACGGCTGGACGTGTTCAGCCA
>DAIPIS010000371.1:0-1542 GCA_036770665.1 Meridianimarinicoccus sp. | reverse complement strand
CGTAGCCGAGCGACCACTCGTAATTGTCCATCAGCGACCAGACGTAATAGCCCGCAACCGGCGCGCCATCGGCGATGGCCTGTCGCACGGCGGCGAGATGGTCGTTGAGATAGGCGATGCGCGGGGCGTCATCGACGATGCCGCCGCTGATCGTGTCGGCGTTGGCCATGCCGTTTTCGGTGACCAGGAGCGGCAGGTCGCCCGTGTAGGTCCGCGCCACCCATGTCAGGAAATGGTGCAGCCCTTCGGGGCAGATTTCCCAGCCCATCTGGGTTTTCGGCAAGGGGCCGGGCACGTCGGCCATGGCGGGCCATGGCTGGTCGGGACGGGCGGCAAGGCGCTTGCAGGTGTAGTAGTTCAGGCCCAGCCAGTCGAGCGGGGCCGCGATGGTATCGAAATCGTCCTGCCAGCCCGTGGGCAGGTGGGGTTCCAGTCCGTCGAGCACGAGATCGGGATAGCGGCGGTGAAAGAGGCCCGACAGGAACACCTGGTTGTAGGTGGCGTCGTGGCGGGCGGCGGCGGCCGCGTCCTCGGGGCTGTCGGTGGCGGGCAGGGAATATTCGAAATTGCACACCGCGCCGAGGTTCTTCATCCCGTGGCCGCGCATGATGCCGATGGCTGTGCCGTGGGATTTCAGGACGTGGTGGATGGCGCGGGCGGTGGCGCGGATGTCGCGCAGGCCCGGCGCATGCGCGCCTTCGAAATGGGACAGCCACGCGACGCACCAGGGTTCGTTGATGGGGGCCACGGACCAGAGCCGGTCGCCATAGTGGCGCGCCACGAGGTCTGCGAAATCGCCGAACCATGCGGGCATGTCGGCGTTGCGCCACCCGCCCTGGTCGGCCAGTGGCTGCGGGAGTTCCCAATGATAGAGGGTCGCGGCGGGTTTGAGGCCGCGTTCCAGCATCCCGTCGATCAGCCGGTCGTAGAAGGCCAGCCCTTCGGCGTTGGGCGTGCCGGTGCCGTCCGGCATCAGCCGCGCCCAGGAGGTCGAGAAGCGGTAGCTGTCGAAGCCCGCGTCGCGGATCAGGTCGAGGTCCTCACGCCAGCGGTGGAGGTGGTCACAGGCACGGTCGCCGTTTTCGGCGCGCACCACGTTGCCGGGGGTGGCGGCGAAGCTGTCCCAGTGGCAGGGGCCGGCGCCGCCCTGCGCGTGGCCTTCGATCTGGTAGGCGGAGGTTGCGGTGCCGAAGACGAAGCCTTCGGGGAAATCGCGGCGGGCGTGGTGTATCATGGGTTCGCTCCGGTGTGTCAGGGAGGTGCGCCGGGAGTTTGGCGGGCGGTCATGTGGGGTGCCATGCCGGGGGCCGGGCCGGTGCTGCGCCCGACGATCAGTTCGGCTTCGAGCAGGTGCTGGCGCGGGGGGGCTGCGGCACCCTGCGGCGTCTCGATGAGCGCCACCAGCAGTTCCGCCGCGCGCCGCCCCGCCATGCGCACCGAGGATCGCAGGGCGGTGAACACCGCCTCGGCCCCGCCGTTGCGGAAATAGGACAGGTCGTCGTCATAGGTGATGAGCGACATGTCCCGGCCCAGCCGCACGCC
>DAIPIS010000123.1:4134-7103 GCA_036770665.1 Meridianimarinicoccus sp. | reverse complement strand
GCGCGAGGGCGGCGTCGAGTTCGCGGATCGCCGTTTCGTGGTCGCCTGCTGCCGACAGGGTCCCAACCCGGCGCAGCACCTCGTCCACGAAACCGCCGAGGTTCGATCCGTGCTGGCCGTCCGCCTGCACGCGCAGGGCGACAGTCAGCATCTGTTCAAGGGCCGGGATCGCGTCCTCGAACGTCTCCACATGGTCGGCCACGGACCGGGCGAGCCGGAGGATCGCGGCTTGCTGCAGGCCGGCGGCCCGGATCTGTTCGGCCATCGGGGCCACGGCCTGGGCGATCAGCGCGCCGATCTGGTCGGGCGGGATGCCGATATGCTGGGTGCCGCCCGGGGCGTTGTATTGGGTGCCGCCGTGATTGACGAACTCGTTCACGGGGCGCTTTTCGGCAGCGTGGTCCCGATGTTCTGGGTGCCGCCGGGGGCGTTGAATTGCTGGCCGCCGTAGTTGGTGAAGGTGTTGGTGATGGTGGCCGCGGCCTCGGCCTGCCCGGCGGCGGCGAGTGCGGCGCGCAACTGGTCGACGAGATCGCGCAGCGCGGCCCGGTCCGGTTCGGGGGCGTCGTCCACGGCTTCGGCGACCACGGCGGCGCGGGCGGGCGAGTCCGGTTTGGCTTCGAGCTTGTCCACGTCCTCGGCCGCCCAGCGGCTGATCGCGGATTTCAGCGCGGCGTAGGCGTCTTTCACCGCCGGTCCGACCACGTCCTTGCCGATGATCGGGGCGGCGGCGGTGAGTGCGGCGGCGACCAATGCGCCGGTGGTGACGGGATCGGGCATGGGTATCCTCGCGGGGGTGAAAACGCCGTACCCAAGCGTAAACGCTGCAGCGGGATTCGCGAAGTGCGCTTTGCCGGACCCGACCCGTGGATCAGCCGCGGCGGGCCAGCAAGTCCGCGTGGAGCGTGGGATTGGCGGCGAGGATCCCCGGTGCGCGGGGGTGGGGGCGGTTGAAGGTGAGCGGCGCGCCCGCGGGGTCGGTGGCGGTGTGGCCGGATTCCGTGAGCAGCAGCAGGCCCGCGGCGAGGTCCCAGTCCCAGATCGGATGGGGCGTGAAGGCGGCGTCGAAGCGGCCTTCGGCGAGGGTGGCGAGGCGGTAGGCCATGGGGCTGCGCTGTGCGGATTTCATCGGGGGCGGGCCGCCGGGCCAGTGGGGGGCATCCATCAGCGTGCCGCGGGCGAGGATCGTGCCGCCCTCCGGCGTCGTGCGGGGGCTGGCGGTGAGCGGTGTGCCGTTCAGCGCGGCCCCGTGCCCGCGCGCGGCGGTGTAGCATTTGTCCATGCGCGGCATCAGCACCACGGCGGCGGTGATCTGTCCGGCGTGGGCGATGGCGAGCGCGTGGCCCCAGTCCGGCCCGTTCGCGATGAAGCCGCGGGTGCCGTCGATCGGGTCCACGATGAAGATCGTGTCGCGCGCAAGGCGGTCGGGGGTGTCGGGCGTTTCCTCGGACAGCCAGCCGTAGTGGGGGCGCGCGGCGGTGAGCCGGTCGCGGAGCAGGGCGTCGACGGCGAGGTCGGCCTCGGTCACCGGTCCCGCCTCTCCCGGTTTGTCCCAGACCTGCGGGGACTGTCCGGCGAACGACAGGGCAAGGTCGGCGGCGGCGCGGGCAGCGTCGATCAGGAGGGCCAGATCGGCGCGCGGGTCATGTGCCGGCAATGGTCATGTCCTCCACCAGGAGCGACGGGATCGGGCGCGACAGGTGCGCGCGGGCGTCGTTGGCGGGGATGATGCGGCGGAGCATGTCGCGGAGGTTGCCCGCGATGGTGCATTCGTTGACCGGATAGGCGGGGGCGCCGTTCTCGATCCAGAGGCCCGATGCGCCGCGGGAGTAGTCGCCGGTGGTGGGGTTGATGGTGGAGCCGATCAGCGATGTCACCAGAAGCCCGGTGCCCATCTGCGCCATCAGCTCGTCGCGGCTGCGCGGGCCGAGCGTGATGGCGAGGTTGCCCGCGCTGGGTGCGGGTGGGCCGGAGGGGTCGCGGCTGGCGGAGGCGGTGGAGGCGAGGCCGAGCTTGCGCGCGGTGCCGAGGTCGAGCACCCAGCCGGTGAGCCGCCCGTCCGCGACGATGGTGCGCCGCGCGGTGGGCAGCCCTTCGGCGTCGAACGGGCGCGATCCGGCGACGCGGGGGCGGTGCGGGTCTTCGATCAGGTCCATGCCGTCGGGCAGGACAGGCTCGCCCATGGCGCCGAGGAGCCAGCTTGCCCCGCGCGCGATGGCGGTGCCGTTGATGGCGGCGGTCAGGTGGCCGATGAGCGACGCCGCGATGCGTTCGTCGAAGAGGACGGGATAGCGCCCGGTGCGCGGCTGGCGGGCACCCGCGCGGGCGAGCGTGCGTTCGGCGGCGATGCGGCCCACGGTGGCGGGGTCGGTCAGGTCGGCGCGGTGACTGCGGGCGTCGCCGTGGTAGTCGCGTTCCATGGCCGTGCCGGTGCCGGTGATCGCCGTGCAGGACAGGCTGTGGCTGGTGCGCCCGTAGCCGCCCGCGAAGCCGTTGGTGGCGGCCAGATACATCTCGCGGCGGGAAAACCCGGCGGAGGCCTGGTCGACCTGGGCGATGCCGGGCATGTCACGCGCCGCGGCCTCAACGGCGAGTGCGGCGTGCTGGAGCGCTGCGGCGTCCGGGTCACAGGCGGGATCGGCGAGATCGAGGCCGGCGGCGTCGCGCGCCGTGGCAAGCGCGGCCGGGTCCGCCAGCCCGATGGTCGCGTCGTCGGGCGCCTCGCGCGCCATGGCGACGGCGCGTTCGGCCATCGCGGCCAGTGTCGCGGGCGACGTGTCCGAGGACGCGACGCAGGCCTGCCGCCGCCCCATGAGCACGCGCAGGCCGATGTCGGTGCCTTCGGCGCGCTCCGCCTCTTCCAGCCTGCCGTTGCGCACACCGATCCCGACGGAGGTGCCGCGCAGCACGACGGCATCCGCAGCCTCGGCCCCGGCGGCGCGGGCCGCGTCCAGAAGCGCATGGGCGAG
>DAIPIS010000123.1:0-4034 GCA_036770665.1 Meridianimarinicoccus sp. | reverse complement strand
GTCCGTTGCCAACGCCCCGCTGTGCTCCATCTTTCCCTCGGGGAGACAGGGGAGGACGGCCGTGGCGATAGGTGTGGAGAACGACATGGGGCTCGACGCGCGGCAGGAGCCGAAGGCAGCCTCGGACCGCATGGTCGAGACGGTGCTGAAGTCACTGGAACGGCTGTTGCTGGTCGTCGTGGTCGCCATGACGCTGATCGCGTCGGCGGCGGAGGTGATGGCCGTGATCGCCACGCGCACGGTGAACCTCGGGGATATTCTGCTGATGTTCCTTTATGCCGAGGTTCTGGCGATGGTGTCGGTGTTCTACACCGGGCGCGGCCTGCCGATCGTGTTCCCGATCTTCATCGCGATCACGGCGCTGGCGCGGCTGATCGTGTTGCAGGGCAAGGAGATGGACCCGGCCAACATCCTGATCGAAGCAGGTGCGATCCTGCTTTTGGCGGTGGCGGCGGTTGTCCTCTTGCGCTTCGTGCGGCCGGGCGGCTGAGACGCGCGCCCCGGGTCTGGTCGCCACCGGGGTCAGCGCGTGGGAGAGACGCGACGGGGGGTCACCCCCGCCGCACGCCGCGGTTCACCGCAGCCGATTGCCGTTCACCAGCAGTGCGCCGTCCGGCTGCAGTTCGATGCGGGTGGTGAAGCTGTCGCCCTCGCCCTGGACGGCGAACATCCCCAGCAGCATCTGCGCGCCCATCGCCTGTTCCATGTTCACGGCACCTGCGGCCATGGCCTGTTGCAGCAGCCCGTTCAGCCCCGTGCCGCGCAGATCGATGGCACCCGTGGCCTGGTCCATGTCGGGCACGC
Source organism: Meridianimarinicoccus sp. (assembly GCA_036770665.1). GTDB lineage: Bacteria > Pseudomonadota > Alphaproteobacteria > Rhodobacterales > Rhodobacteraceae > Meridianimarinicoccus. The sequence goes on along the minus strand of DAIPIS010000123.1, from coordinate 3,230 downwards.
CCATGGGCCCGGCGGGGATGTCCACCGCGCCGTCGCCCGCGATGCTGGCCGTTCCCAGATTGACCGCGATCTCGGCGATGCGCAGGGCGCGGGGGAGAAGGCCGGGCAGGTCCATGCCGGGCGCGGTGTCTTCGGTGGCTTCGGCGGCGGCGTCGGGATCGAGGCTGGCGAGATCCGCCTCTGCCCGCAGGGTCGCGGCGGCCGGGTCGCGGGGCAGCGCGCCCATCGGGTCGATCAGCGCCCAGAGCCGGTCATCGGGCATCACGCCTTGCAGGTCCAGCGCGAGCTGCGCGGTCTGCAGGTCCGGCGCGGGGCCGGTCGGGACCGACAGGTTCAGCGTGGCCGTGTCGATCGCCGCCCCCAGCGGGCCCGCGGGCAGCATGCTGCCGCTGAGGGTGGTCGCAAGCCCGGTGACGCGCGCGCCGTAATCGGAGCGTGTGTCGGTGAGGGTCACGTCCAGCACGGAACTGTCCTGCCGACTGTCGGTTTCGAAGGACCCCGTCGGGCCGGACTGGACGCTGACCGAGGCGGATTCGCCGCCCGCCAGCGACGCGCGCAGGCTCCAGGCGTCGGGGTCGGACGGGTCTTCGGCCAGATCGGCGCGCAACGTCGCGTCGGACTGGGTGGCGGTGGTGCGCAGCGTGTCGCCGCTGTCCGCGTCCGTCGCGGCGAAGGCCGTCGCCATCCGGGCCAGCGACAGATCCGCCGACAGGGGCCGGTCGGCACTGCCCAACCCGGTAAAGCGACCCGCGAGCCCGCCCAGATCGGCGCGGAATTCCGCATCGACCGGCGTGCCGCCCTGGGTCAGCGACACAAGCTCCAGCGCCACCGTGTCGGCGGCCACGGTCCAGTCGGGATCGGCGGCATCGCCCGTGGCTGTGGCCGACAGGGGGGCATCGGCGAGGGCGAAGACCGCTTCGACCGTGTCGCCCTCCGGGTCATCCGGGCCGGGGGCTGCGACCAGCGTCACGGTGCCGCCCACGGGCAGGGTCATGCGCACATCCGCCCCGTCCTGCGCGAGATCCAGCCGGTCGACGCCGAGCGTCAGGGTGCCGTCGCCCAGCGGCCTGCGGACCGACAGGCCGATGAGCGCGAGCGTGCCGCCCTGTTCCACCGTGGCGGACAGCGGAAGGCCCGCGGCGGCGGCGTTGTCCTGCCATGCCTGCCACAGCGCGTCGGGCGTCATGTCGGCGGTGGCGGGCAGCGGCAGCCAGAGCGCGGTGGCAAGAAGGATGGCACGTGGATGGGTCATGGAGCGTCCTTTGGTTGGGCCGGTCATGGTCAGTGATGGCCAGTAACGGGTCGTCGGGGTCGACCGGAATGGCCAAGTGATTGCACAGGTGGCCCCGCTGGGCCAAGGTTGTGGTGTCGGGCTCAAGGTGGGGCAAGCGGCGATCGGGGACAAGGTTCGGGGCGCGGTTCGGGGACGGGAGGTCGGGAAAGCCGGACCCGGTCGGAACATGGCCGCGGGCCGGTGCAGGAAAGCGGATGACGGGGATGGACGGGATAGCGGGAAAATCCGTGTTGATCACGGGGGCGAGCCGGGGGATCGGTGCGGCGGCGGCGCGCGCCTTCGTGGCCGCCGGTGCGCGGGTGGCGCTGGTGGCGCGGGACGTGGACCGTTTGGCGGAACTTGCCGGTGAGCTGGGCCCGGATGCGTTGGCGATACCCTGCGACGTTGCGCGATATCGCGAGATGGCCGCAGCAGTGGAGGCGACCGTGGGCGCGTTCGGCGCGTTGAACGTGCTGGTCGCGAACGCGGGCGTGATCGCACCCATCGCCCCCTTCGGCGCGACCGATCCGGAGGCGTGGGTGCACGCACAGAACATCAACCTCGCGGGGATGTACCACGGGATGAGGGCGGTCTGGCCGGTGATGGCGGCGGCGGGATCGGGGCGGATCGTGACCCTGTCGTCGGGGGCCGCGACCCGTCCGCTGGAAGGGTGGTCGGCCTATTGCGCGTCCAAGGCCGGGGCGCTGATGCTGATGCGCGCCGTGGATCTGGAAGGGCGCGGTCACGGGATCCGTGCGGTGGGGCTCAGCCCCGGCACGGTGGACACCGACATGCAGGGCGACATCCGCGCCAGTGGAATAGGTGCGATTGCGCGGATGCAGCGGTCGGAACACGTGTCGCCGGAATTCGTGGCCCGCGCGCTGGTGGCGCTGTCGGGGCCTTTGGGCGATGCCCATCTGGGGCAGGAGGTGTCGCTGCGCGACGCGGGCACGCGGACGGCGCTGGGGCTTGATGCGACGGGGACCGGGGCGTGATCGCGCTCGAACGGGAGGGCGCGTTGTGGCGCGCGGTGATCGACCGGCCCGACAAGGCGAACGCCTTGACGCGGGAGATGCTGGCCGATCTGGCGCAGATCGCCGAGGACGCGCACGGGCGGGCGCAGGTGCTGGTGCTGACGGGGCGGGGACCGGTGTTCAGCGCCGGTGCCGATCTGGAGGCCGCGCGCGCAGGTCTTGCGACCGATCCGGTGTGGGAGCGGCTGTCGGGGGCGATCGCCGCCTTCGACGGGCTGTCGATCGCGGCGCTGAACGGGACGCTGGCGGGCGGAGCCTTCGGCATGGCGCTCGCGTGCGACCTGCGGATCTGCGTGCCGGGGGCCGCGTTCTTCTATCCGGTGATGAAGCTGGGCTTCCTGCCGCAGCCGTCCGACCCGGCGCGGCTGGTGGCCCTGGTGGGCACGGCGCGGGCGCGGCTGATCCTGATGGGCGGTGTGCGGGTGATGGCGCCCGAGGCGTTGGCGATGGGGCTGGTGGACCGGGTGGTGGCGGAGGACGGGCTGGACGCGGCGGTGGTGGACGTGTCCGCAGCGGCGCTTGGGGCTGCGCCCGCCCATGTGGCGGCCATCAAGGCGATGACGCGGCCCGGCTGACCCCCGCGGTATGCTTGTCTGCTGGTCCGGTCGACATTCCCTGTCCAGAGGGGGTCGGGTTCCACCCGGGCGTCCGGGGCCGGCGGCGCATCGGGCGCGCGCGGACAGGGGCACGGTCTTGTGTCCCGCCGCGGACGGGTCCGGGTGGCGGGCGCGCCACGGGACGCGGGCCGGTTCGGGTGGCGGTGCCTTTTCAGGCAAGGCGCGGCGCGATGTCGCCTGTCACGCTGTCGCCGCCCAGCCAGTCGGCGGCCGCCTGTCCCGCGTGGCGACCGGTGGCGAGGCAGGCCGTGAGCAGGTAGCCGCCGGTGGGCGCGTCCCAGTCGAGCATCTCGCCCGCGCAGAACA
>DAIPIS010000122.1:0-7121 GCA_036770665.1 Meridianimarinicoccus sp. | reverse complement strand
CCGCATCCTTGGCGCGCATATCATCGGGCCGATGGCGGGCGACCTGATCCACGAGATCTGCGTGGCGATGGAATTCGGGGCTGCGGCAGAGGATCTGGCGCGCACCTGCCACGCCCACCCGACCTATTCGGAAGCGGTGCGCGAGGCGGCGCTGGCCTGCGGGGACGGTCCGATCCATTCGTGACGCACGCGCCCCCGGACCGCACGCGGGGGTGATCCCGGACAGACAGGCCGCGGCACCGGGGGGTGCGGCGGCCGTGTCATGTGCGACACCTGTCCGCCCGTCGCCGCGGGACCCTATCCGATCGGACAGGTTGCCCTGTCCGCGCGCGTTCTGGCCCCGGCGTCAGCTTCGGGCCATCCTGCGGCTGGACACGCGGACTTCGGACCGGAGACTGACATGAAGATCCTGACAGCACAGGCGCGCGGGGCCACCTTGCCCCTGCGTATGGACGCGCTTTCGCGCGCTTTCGACATTGCCAACCATGGCCCGCCCGATTTCGTCGCGCTGCATTTCGGCGTGGGGCTGGATGCGGTGGACCTGCACGCGCGGGCACGGGCCCTGTTCGGAGGTGCAGCACTCCATGGCGGGTCGTCCTGCCTGGGCGTGATGGGGTCTGACGGAGTGGACATCGACGGGGCCGGGCTTGGGGCCGTGGCGATCTGGGATGCGACCGGCAGCTATGGCACGGCGTCGGCGGATCTGGGCACCGACGCTGTGGCGGCAGCGCAGGCGGCAGCGCAGGCGGCGCTGGCCGCGGCGGGGCGACCGGGCGAAATGCCCGACATGGTCTGGCTGACCGTCGCGCCGGGGCGCGAGGAACAGGTGCTGTCGGGCCTGCGCGCGGTCGTGGGCGCGGATACGCTGATCGTGGGCGGCAGTGCGGCGGACAACGACGTGTCGGGCGGCTGGGTGCAGTTCGGCCCCGATGGCACGCACCGCGACGGGGTCGTGGTATCGGTGCTGTTCCCTTCCGGCGATGTGACATCGGTCTACCAGAGCGGCTATGCCCCGACCGGGGCGCAGGGGATCGTGACGGCGGTATCCGGACGGCGCGTGATGGAAATCGACGGACGCCCGGCGGCGGAGGTTTATGGCGACTGGACGGGTGGCGCCGTGCCACTGGCGGATACGGAACCCCGGTCCATCCTGGCCGCAGCGACCCTGTGGCCGCTGGGCCGGGTGACGCGGCATCTGGCCGGGGTGCCGTTCCACCTGCTGGCCCATCCCGCCGTGGCGCATCCCGACGGGTCGATGGAGCTGTTCGCGGACGTGGCCGCTGGTGACCGGATCTGGCAGATGCAGGGCTCGGCGGACAGTCTGGTGGCGCGCGCGGGGCGCGTGGCGGCACAGGCGCGCGCCGATGCCGGGGGTGACCTCGCGGGCGCGCTCGTGGTGTATTGCGGCGGCTGCATGCTGGCGGTGCGCGACCGGATGGACGAGGTTCACGCGGGCATCGCCACGGCGCTTGGTGACACACCATGGATCGGCATATACACGTTTGGCGAGCAGGGCCTGCCCGTGGGCGACGTGTCGCGCCACGGCAATCTGATGATATCCTGTACCGTTCTGGCGGAATAGACACATGAAGGGCATCGTTTTTGTCGAGCTTCTCGCGATGGCCGAAAACGCGTTCGGCGAGGATGTGGTGGACCGCGTGATCGACGCCGCCGACCTGCCTTCGGGCGGGGCCTATACCTCGGTCGGAAACTACCCCTGCGCCGAGTTGATGGCGCTGGTGCGGGGGTTTTCCGACCACAGCGGGATACCCGGTGCCACGTTGCAGCGCATGTTCGGCCACTGGATGATGGAAAGCTTCGCGCGCACCTATCCGCGCTTCTTCGACGGGCGCGACGGCAGCCTTGATGTGCTCGCGGCGATCGAAGACGAAATCCATGTGGAGGTGCAAAAGCTTTATCCCGACGCGGAGCTGCCGCATTTCGACACCACGCGCCATGGTGTCCATGACCTGGAGATGACCTATCGTTCGTCCCGGCCGCTGGCGGATTTCTGCCACGGGCTCATCGAGGGCTGCGTGCGCAGCTATGGCGAAACCGCCGAGATCAGCCGGACCGACCTGCCTCCGGATGGCCCCCATGGCGGAATGACGGTCGCGGCGTTTCGCATTCGCACCGGGCCCGCGATGTGACCGGCGCGGCGGAAGGCGGCCCCGTATCGCGCGCGCGCTATGACCGGGAACGCCGGGCCCGCATCGCGGCCGAAGCGCTGCTCGAAGCGAAAAGCCGCGAGGTGTTCGAAGCCAACCGGCGCCTGATCCACGAAACCGAAGCCGTCCGCACCGCGCTGTCGGAAACCGATGCGCTGCGCCAGCGCGAAGCGGCGGCGCTGCGCGAACGCACGACGCTGAACAAGGCGCTCACGGCGCTGTCGGGTCGGGCGGGTGCTGCGGATGCGATGCGGGCGCTGCTTGACGTGTTGCGCCGCGAATTCGCCATCCCGGACGCGTTCTTCGTGCAGGATCAGGGCGGGGAGATCCGCATCGTCGCCGCGGCACGGCCCGAACTTGCGGGGCTGGTGCTGCCGGTGCCGGCCGGGTTCCTGACCCGGTCGCGGCGCATGGCCCGCTTCGTCGCGGCGCGGGACACGCCGCCGTTGCCGGACCGGCTGGCGCATATCGAGGCCGTGATGGTGGCGCCACTGGTTCTGCCGGACGATCCCGCAGGCGCGCTTGTGCTGTGCTGCGACAGCCGCGGGCGGTTCTCGGCGGCGGACCTGAAGACACTGGAACAGGTGGCGCGGGTCGCGGCGCAATCGCTGCTGGCCCTGCGCGAAGCGCGACGCAACGCACTTCTGGTGTCGCTGCTCGAAGGGCGTCCGGTCACCGGCACTGACCCCGGCACAGGTAGCGGTACGGGCACCGACGCGGCCAGCGTGCTGGACGCGCCGCTGGAGGCGATCCACCGCGCGTTCACCCGGCTGACCGACATGCAGGGGCAGGTGGTGGGCATACTCGACGCGCTTCTGGGCACACCGCTGCAGGCGGCGGATGCGGCGATCGACGATGCGCTGGCGCGGATGGGGGCCGTGACCGGGACCGACCGGGTCTATGTCTTCCGCCTGCGCGACGGGGGCGGGTTCATCGACAATACCCATGAATGGTGCGCCCCCGGCGTAGCACCCATGCGCGAGATGCTGCAGGACCTTCCCGCCGACATGATCGCCCATTGGCGCGCAGCCTTCGACGCGGGTGACGACGTGGTGATCCCCGACGTGGCCGCCATGCCGGACACCGCGCCGGAGAAGGACATCCTGCTGGAACAGGACATCCGGTCGCTGCTTGCGGTGCCGATGATGAATGACGGCCGGTTCCGGGGCTTCGTCGGCTATGACGCGGTGCGCGCGCGGCGCAGCTTCATGCCCGGCGAGGTGCATCTGATCCGGTCCATCGCCAAGGTGATCGCGTCGATGCTTGCGCGGCGGGACGCCGAGGCGCAACTGGTGGATGCCCATGCCGAAGCCACCGCACAGCGCACGCGGCTGGAAGCCGTTCTGTCGGCCATGCCCGACCTGATCGTGGAACTGGACCGCGAGGGACGTTTCGTGACCTGGCATTCCGGCGCGATCGAAGTGCCCCATGCGTTCGCCGCGGCCTTTGCCGGGCGCAGGATCGAGGACACCCTGCCGCCCGATCTGGCCCGCGATGCGCGCAGCGTTCTGGACGATCTCGATGCCCGCAGGGGTGTGGTGAACCGCGAATTCCGCTACGCGCTCGGGGGCGACCATGACCGGTGCTGGCAACTGTCGGCCTCGCCGATCGCCGACACGGGCTACCTGTTCGTGCTGCGCGACGTGACTGCGGCCCGCGCCCAGACGGCCGAGATCGAACGGCTGTCCGAGATCGTGCGCCGCACCACGAACCTTGTCGTCGTCACCGATGCCGCGCGCCGGATCGAATGGGTCAACGCCGCCTTCGAACGCACGACCGGCTGGCGGCTGGACGAGGTGCGCGGCTGGAACGTCGGCGAATTCCTGCAGGGCGACGACACCGATCCGGCCACGGTCGCGCGGATGCGGGCGGCGCTCGATGCCGGTCAGGCGGTGCAGGGCGAACTTCTGAACCGGGCGCGGGATGGGCGGGCCTATTGGGTGGCCATCGACATCCAGCCGCTGCGCGACGGTGCGGGGCAGCTTCAGGGGTTCATGGCGGTCGAAACCGACGTCACCGAACGGCATCTGCAGGCCGAGGCGCAACGCCGCGCCGCCGACGCGGCCGCGCGCGCCCGCGCGACGCTGGAGGCCGCCGTGGACGCGCTGCAGGACGGGTTCGTGCTGTTCGACGCCGACGACAGGCTTGTGCTGTGCAACGAGAAATACCGCGAGATGTACGCACGCTCCGCCCCGGCCGTGGTGCCCGGTGCCACCTTCGAGCAGATCCTGCGCTATGGGCTGGAACAGGGCGAGTACGCCATCGACCCGGACCGGGCGGAGGCGTGGCTGGCCGAACGGCTGGCGCGGCATGGTGCGGCCATCAGCGAACTGGAACAGCAACTGTCCGATGGGCGCTGGCTGCGAATTTTCGAACGGCGCACGCCCGATGGCGGACGGGTCGGGCTGCGGGTGGACATCACCGCGCTGAAACTGGCGGAACAGCGCGCGCTGGCGGACAGGTCCGCGGCGATGGAAGCGAGCCACGACGGGATCGCGATCACCGATGCGGCGGGGCTGTTCCAGTACATGAACCGCGCGCATCTCGACATGTTCGGCTATGGTGCCGAGGCCGAGGTGATCGGGCAGCCCTGGACGATCCTTTACGGAAGTGCCGAAGCCGCGTGGATGCAGGCGCACGCCATGCCCGCGCTGCGGGACCGGGGCCGCTGGTCGGGCGAGGTGCCGGGGCGGGCGACATCCGGCGCGCCGGTCGATCAGGACGTGGCGCTGACCCGGAAGGATGACGGCGGGCTGTTGTGGATCGTCCGCGACATGCGCGACCGCCGCGCCGAGGCTGCCGAACGCGACCGCATCCGGGAGGAACTCCACCTGGCGCAGCGGCGCGAAATCGTCGGCCAGATGGCGGCGGGTCTTGCGCATGATTTCAACAACCTGCTCGCTGCGATTTCGGGCAGCGCCGCACTGATCGGCTCCGCCGCGACGCCGGGAAGCGCCATCGCCGTCGGGGCCGGGCGGATCGAAGCCGCATCGGGGCAGGCCGCCGGGCTGGTCAAGCGGCTTCTGGAACTGGGCGCGCGGCAGCCCGAACGGCGCCTGCTGGATCTGCGCGTGCCGCTGCGCGAGGCAGCACTTCTGGTGCGCGGCACCCTGAAGGCCCCGACGCAACTGACGCTGCACCTGCCCGACACCCCCGTCGAGGTGACGGCCGATCCGTCGGATATCCTGCAGATCGTCCTGAACCTTGGCATCAACGCCCGCGATGCGCTGGACGGTGCGCCGGGCGAGATCACCGTGACGCTGGCCGATGCCGATGCGGCCGATCTTGCGGGGCCTTTCGCCAGCGGCAAGCCGGACCCCGCGCAACGCCATGTCGTGCTGCGCGTGGCCGACAGCGGGCCGGGCATTCCCGCCGATCTGGTGGACCGCATCTTCAACCCCTACGTCTCCACCAAGGGCGACAAGGGCACCGGACTGGGCCTGTCGATCGTGGCGTCGATCGTGGCGTCGAACGGCGGGACCGTCCGGCTGGACACGGAACCGGGCCGCGGCACCCGTTTCAGCATCCTGTGGCCGGTGACCGCCGGGACAGCCATGCCCGCCCTGCCGGACGCGCCCGGCCTGACCGGGCGGCTGGACGGGCGCAACGTTCTTGTCGTGGACGACCAGCAGGACATCCTCGACATCCTGACCGCCTTCCTGCACGCCGCCGGGGCCGAGGTCGCCCCGTCAACCGAACCGGAGGATATCGCCGCCGCGGTCGAAGCCGATCCGGACGCCTGGGACCTGATCGTCACCGACTACGACATGCCGGGCATGACCGGCGAAGGTCTGGCCGATGCCGTCCACCGGGTCGCACCGGATCTGCCGCTCATCCTCGTGACAGCGCTGGCCGGGATCGCGGGGCGGACGGGACAACGCTTCGCGGCGGTGCTGCCAAAGCCCGTGGACCGCGAGGCGCTTGTCCGTGCCGCGGAATCTGCAATACTTGCCCGTGAGAGCAAGGAAAGTTGACCATGCGCGTCCTGATCGCCGATGACCACGACCTGCTGCGCGACACGTTGGAGTTGTGGTTCCGGCAGGAGAACATCGCGGTCACGCCGGCCCGCGACCTGCCCACGGCACTGGACATCGTCGCCGGATCGGACATGTTCGACCTGATCCTGCTGGACTACGGCATGCCCGGGATGAACGGGTTGGAGGGGTTGCGCCGGGCGCTGGCCGAAGGCAAGGGCGCGCGCGTGGCGCTGATGTCGGGCACCGCCCCGCGCGAGGTGGCCGAGGTGGCGCTCGACATGGGGGCCGCCGGGTTCCTGCCCAAGACGCTGCCCGCGAAGTCGCTGGTCAACGCGGTGCGGTTCATGGCCATGGGCGAACAATACGCCCCGATCGATTTCATGACCGCCGTCCCCGATGCCGCCGAGGTCAACGCGCTGGCCGGAAAGCTGACACCGCGCGAACTGGACGTGCTGGCGCGGCTCTGCCAGGGCAAGGCCAACAAGGAAATCGCCCGTGACCTGAACATCCAGGAACCCACGGTCAAGCTGCACATGAAGACGCTGTATCGCAAGATCGGCGCCAGCAACCGCACGCAGGCCGCGATGATCGCCAAGGAAGCCGGGCTGTTCTGACACGGTGGCGCGTGTCTGGCGCATGCCCCGCGTCGCGGGCCTTGACCCGCGCTGCACCCTTCAGTTTTCCAGTTCGGCGTCCCAATACAGGAAATCGAGCCATGAGTCGTGCAGGTGGTTCGGCGGGAACTTGCGACCGAGGTTGCGCAGTTCTTCCGCCCCCGGCTGGCGCGGCGGCTTGCGCAGGGCGAACCCCACCTGCTTCACGGTCTTGGACCCCTTGTGCAGGTTGCACTTGCCGCAGGCCGCCACCACGTTTTCCCAGCTTGTGATGCCGCCGCGCGCACGCGGCACCACGTGGTCGAAGGTCAGATCCCCCGTCGCCCCGCAGTACTGGCACGAGAATTCGTCCCGCAGAAACA
>DAIPIS010000010.1:0-29637 GCA_036770665.1 Meridianimarinicoccus sp. | reverse complement strand
CTGCGATGCCGCGCATGTGCAGCAGCAGGTCTCGTTCCGACATGGCCCGACCTAGGACCGACGGCGCGTCCTGCCGGATGTCGGCGGGCACCGTTTCGTCGATCAGCGCATCAAGGGAAGGCGCGCCGACCACCTGCAGCATCTGGGCCATTTCCTCGGGCGAGGGGCCGATATGGCGGCGGTTGGCAAAATCGTAGGGCAGGTAATCGGTGGGGGTGAAGGGCATGAAAGCCTCCGTAAGCGTGGCCGTGGACGGATCGCGCGGCGTGGCGCGGGCGGGGGCGCTGGCAAGCCCGCCGCCCCGCGCCGCACTATCCGATGTAGGTCGCGTAAGCGTCTTCATCCATCAGATCGTCCATCTGGGACGGATCGGACGGTTTCATCTTGAAGAACCACGCCTCGCCCAGCGGGTCTTCGTTCACCAATCCGGGATTGGCCACGAGCGCCTCGTTTACCTCGACGATCTCGCCGTCGATGGGCGCAAGGATGTCCGACGCCGCCTTCACGGACTCGATCACGACGATTTCGTCGTCCTTCGTCACGGTGATGCCCGGTTCGGGCAGTTCCACGAACACGAGATCGCCCAGTTGCGTCGCCGCGTGTTCGGTGATGCCCACGACGATCAGATCGTCCTCGGGGCGGAGCCATTCGTGCTCTTCGGTGAACTTCATGCCTGTGGTCCTCGGGTTGGCAGGGTCGGGTCAGCGCTTGAAATGGGCGGGACGGAACGGAAGGGCGGTGACGGTGGCGGGCAAACGCTTGCCGCGCACCTCGCCGTAGACGACCGTGCCGGGGTCGGTTGCCTGTGCCGCCACATAGGCCATGGACATCGGCGCGTCGATCCATGGGCCGTAGGCCCCCGATGTCACGGTGCCGATGGGCGTGGCGTCATCGGGATCGGCGAAGATCGGGGTGCCAGCCCGCATGGGCGCGCGTCCGTCGGGGCGCAGGCCGACACGCAGGCGGGCCGGGCCTTCGGCGATCTGGCGCAGGATCACTTCGGCCCCCGGAAAGCCCCCGGCGCGTGCGCCGCCGCTGCGCCGGACCTTCTGGATCGCCCAGGTCAGTGCGGCTTCGACCGGGGTCGTGGCCGGGTCCAGATCGGCACCGTAAAGGCACAGCCCCGCTTCCAGCCGCAGGCTGTCGCGCGCGCCCAGACCGACGGGAACCACGGCGGGGTCCTCCAGCACGGCACGCGCGAAATCCATGGCCCGGTCGGCGGCAACCGAAATCTCGTAGCCGTCCTCGCCCGTGTAGCCGGACCGCGACACCCAGAGCGGGCCGAAATCGCTGTCCACGGTCGCCACGTCCATGAACCGCATGTCGCGGCAGGCGGTCGTCAGGTCCAGCAGTGCAGCCTCCGCCGCCGGGCCCTGCAGGGCGATGAGCGCGCGATCGGTCACCTGTTCGACGTGACACAGCCCGCCAAGTGCTGCGCGCATCCGCGCGATATCGGCGCCCTTGCAGGCGGCGTTCACCACAAGGAACAGATGGTCGCCGCGATTGGCGATCATCAGGTCGTCCTCGATCCCGCCCGCGTCGTTGGTGAAGACCCCGTAGCGTTGCCGCCCCGGCTTCAGCCCGACAAGGTCCACCGGTACCAGCGTTTCCAGCGCGCGGGCCGCATCCGCGGCATCGCCGGACGGCGCGCGCAGGATCACCTGCCCCATGTGGCTCACATCGAACAGGCCCGCCTGCGCGCGGCAGTGCAGATGTTCCTTCAGCACGCCCATGGGATACTGTAGCGGCATGTCGTAGCCCGCGAACCCGGTCATCTTCGCGCCCAGTTCGCCATGCAACGCATGCAGCGGTGTCGTGTTCAGATCAGACATTCAGCCCCCAACCGAATTGACGGTGCCGGATGGCTCCGGCATCACGCAAGGCGACCCCGCCGCCCGATGATGCCCCCTCTGTCCGTGTGCCTGAGATCGCTATCCCTTCGGCGGGCATGTTGCATGCCACTCTCCAGAGTGTTGGTCGCGGGACGGTCCTTTGGCCTGAGAGTTTACCGGGGCGGTTGCTCCTTCGGCACCGGGTTTCCCCGGATTCTCCCGTCGCGCACTGCCACTGCTAGCGCAGCGTCCCGGTTCCGGCAAGGGCCTTGCGCCGTGGTCGGCGTCTTCGCTCCGGCCACCGGATCCGGACGGTGGGATGGGTCCGCGACAGGGCCACGGAACGGGGAATCTTTTGGGCGTCGGCACGGGTCTTGCCCGGCCGGACCGACCCGTCCAAAGCCGGATCACGCCGCACCGGCACGTGTCGCAAAACGGTCACGTCGACCGAAAGACGTTCTGGAACAGAGCATTGATGGTCGTTTCCGCGCAGCACGGGGATTTTTCTCGCCCGTCGCTGTTGATCGGTGCGCCCGGTCTGGCTAGGGTAACCCTTGCAGAGTTGCGGCGAGAGGCCGCAACCTGTGCCTTGGCCGGCCCCCGACTGCGGGGCATGCAGGCAGAGCGGCGTGCGCGTGGCGCGCCAGTCCCGTGCCGATCCTCGGGGCAGCAAAACAACAGGTATTGGCGTGCGTGGTGCCGGTTTCGGCACGCCTGACCGTGCGCCCGATCACATGCCGAACGGAGACACCCATGGCCGAAACAGTATCCGCGAAGCGGAATGTCGAACTCGACCTGACCGCACAGTCCTATGACGGCGATCCGCTGACCAACCGCGACACCGACCGCTATCGCGCCGAGTACATCATGGCCTTCGTCGAGAAATGGGACGAGCTGATCGACTGGGAAGGGCGCGCCCGGTCCGAAGGGCAGTTCTTCATCGACATCCTGCGCGCGCGCGGCAAGCAGACCGTGCTGGACGTCGCGGCAGGCACGGGGTTCCATTCGGTGCGCCTGACCGAAGCCGGGTTCGACGTCACCACCGCCGACGGGTCGGCGGCCATGCTGGCCAAGGCCTTCGCCAACGGGCAGAAGCGCGGGCTGATCCTGAAGACGGTGCAGGCCGACTGGCGCTGGCTCAACCGCGACATCAAGGGCAAGTACGATGCGATCGTCTGTCTGGGCAATTCCTTCACGCATCTGCACGAGGAACGGGATCGGCGCCGTGCGCTTGCGGAATACTATGCCGCGCTGAAGCACGACGGCATCCTCATTCTCGACCAGCGCAATTACGACGCGATGCTCGACCATGGGTTCAGCACGCAGCACAAGTACTACTATTGCGGCGACAAGGTGACGGCCGAACCCGAACACGTGGACGAGGGCCTGTGTCGGATGCGCTACAGCTTTCCGGACGGGACCCATTACACGCTGAACATGTGCCCCATCCGCAAGAGCTACATCCGCCGCCTGCTGCACGAGGCCGGGTTCGAACGGGTCCGCACCTACGGTGATTTTCAGGAAACCTATGCCGAAAGCGAACCGGACTTCTTCATCCACGTGGCAGAGAAGTCGGCGCTGCACATGGTGCGCTGGGGCAGCGGGTCCGACGCGGGCAGTGATATCCGGGCCGTGACGGAGGAGTACTACGACAGCGACGACGCCGATCTGTTCTACTCGACGATCTGGGGCGGCGAGGACCTGCACATCGGCGACTACGGCGAAACGTCCGTGATCCGGGCGGCGTCGGACCGCATTGTCCATCGGATGATCGACACGCTGGACGGTCTTGGCCCGCACAGCCGCGTGCTGGACATGGGCGCGGGATACGGCGGTGCCATGCGCAAGCTGGTCAAGGCCACCGGGGCCGAGGCCGTCTGTCTGAACATTTCCGAGACGCAGAACGACTACAACCGCGCGAAGATCCGCGAAGCGGGCCTCGGCGACCGGATCACCGTGCGCCACGGCGTGTTCGAGGACGTGCCCGAACCCGATGCCAGCTTCGACGTGGTCTGGTCGCAGGATGCGTTCCTGCATTCCGACCAGCGCGCCAAGATCATGGGCGAGGCATTCCGCGTGCTCAAGCCCGGCGGGACGCTGATCTTCACCGATCCGATGCAGGCCGATGACGTGGCGCCGGGTGTCCTGCAGGCGGTCTATGACCGGTTGCGCCTGAGGGATCTTGGCTCGATGCGGTTCTACCGCCATGCAGCCGCGGCGGCAGGCTTCACCGTCGTCGAACAGCAGGACATGCTGGCCAACCTGCGCACCCATTACGCCCGGGTCCTCGAGGAACTGAAGGCCAATGAAACCATGCTGCGCGATGCCGGAGCATCACTGGAGTATCTGGCGAAAATGGAAGCCGGGCTGCAGACCTGGGTGCGCGCGGCGGATGAAGGCCAACTGGCGTGGGGTGTCCAGATCTTCCGCAAACCGGACTGATCGATCGGTCCTGCGGGGAACTGTCGCTGGAATACTGCCAGACGCTATTATATGGACCGTCGGAAACGCAAGCATGCACCGCGCGCGCATGCGCATCACGCAAGGAAACGTCATGGTCAAGGCACGGACGCAACATCTTGAACAGGAAGCCCGGAACCGGATCCTTGTGCTTGACGGCGCAATGGGGACGATGATCCAGACCCACAAACCCGATGAGGCGACCTATCGTGGCACCCGCTTCGCCGACTGGCATCAGGACGTGGGCGGGAACAACGAGCTTCTCAGCCTGACCCAGCCGGGCATGATCCGCGACATTCACGCGGCATTTCTGGCAGCCGGGGCCGACATCCTGTGTACGAACACCTTCGGTGCGAACGCGATCAGCCAGGCCGATTACGGCATGGCGCATCTCGCGGCGGAAATGAACGCGGCGTCCGTGCAGATCGCGCGGGAGGCCATCGACGCGGCGGGGCTGGACCGCCCGGCCTGGGTCGCGGGGGCCATCGGGCCGACCAACCAGACTGCGTCGATCAGCCCCGACGTGAACGACCCGGGCCACCGCGGCGTGACCTTCGACCAGTTGGCCGCGGCTTACGGCGACGCCGCGCGCGCGCTTGTGGAAGCGGGGGCGGATATCCTGCTGGTGGAAACGATCTTCGACACGCTCAACGCCAAGGCCGCGCTTTATGCCATCGACAGCCTGCGCGACGAAGGGCTGGAGGTGCCGCCGGTCATGATCTCGGGCACGATCACCGACCGGTCCGGGCGCACGCTGACCGGCCAGACGCCCGAAGCCTTCTGGGTGTCGATGCGCCACGCGCGCCCGTTCTCTGTCGGGCTGAACTGCGCGCTTGGGGCGGCGGAAATGCGTGCCCACATCCGGACACTGTCCGGCGTGGCGGACACGCGCGTCAGCGCCTATCCGAACGCGGGCCTGCCCAACGACATGGGCGGGTATGACGAACGGCCCATGGAAACCGCCGACCACATCGCCGAATGGGCGGCATCGGGGCTCTTGAATATCGTCGGTGGCTGCTGCGGCACGACCCCCGCTCACATCGCCGCCATCGCGCGGGCCGTGGCCGGGCAGGCACCGCGCAAGGTGCCCGCGCCGGTGCGCCGGATGCGCCTGTCGGGGCTGGAGATGTTCGAAGCCGCCGGGGCCGACGATACGGGGGAAGCCGCATGAGCCGAGTGTCGCGATTCATCAACATCGGCGAGCGGACCAACGTCACCGGGTCCGCGAAGTTCAAGAAACTGATCATGGCGGGTGATTACGCCGGTGCCGTCGATGTCGCGCGCCAACAGGTCGAGAACGGCGCGCAGATCATCGACGTGAACATGGACGAAGGGCTGCTCGACAGCCGCGAGGCCATGGTGACGTTCCTGAACCTGATCGCGGCCGAGCCGGACATCAGCCGCGTGCCGATCATGATCGACAGTTCCAAGTTCGACGTGATCGAGGCCGGTCTGAAATGCGTGCAGGGCCGCTGCGTGGTCAACTCCATCTCGCTCAAGGAAGGGGAGGATGCGTTCCTCGAACAGGCGCGCACGGTGCGGCGGTTCGGTGCGGCGGTCGTCGTCATGGCCTTCGACGAAGGCGGTCAGGCGGAGACCGCGCAGCACAAGTTCGACATCTGCAAGCGGTCCCATGACCTGCTGGTGAACCACGCCGGGTTCGAACCATGGGACATCATCTTCGATCCCAACATCTTCGCCGTGGCGACGGGGATCGAGGAACACAACGATTACGCAAACGCGTTCTTCGACGCGACCCGCATGATCAAGGCCGCGATGCCCGATTGCCATGTGTCGGGCGGGCTGTCGAACGTGTCGTTCAGTTTCCGCGGCAACGATGCGGTGCGCGAAGCGATGCATTCCGCGTTCCTCTATCACGCGATCCCGCTGGGCATGGACATGGCCATCGTCAACGCGGGGCAGATCACGGTCTATGACGACATCCCGGACGAGCTGCGCGACCACGTGGAGGACGTGCTGTTCAACCGCCGTCCCGACGCGACCGACCGCTTGCTGTCCATCGCCGACAAATACCGCAACACCGGCGAGGCGGCGAAGAAGGAAGACCCCAAGTGGCGCGACCTGCCGGTCGAAAAGCGGCTGGAACACGCGCTGGTGCACGGGATCACCGATTTCGTCGTCGCGGATACCGAGGAGTGCCGCCAGCAGGCCGCCAAGCCGCTCGACGTGATCGAGGGGCCGCTGATGGACGGCATGAACGTGGTGGGCGACCTGTTCGGGGCGGGCAAGATGTTCCTGCCTCAGGTGGTGAAATCCGCGCGCGTGATGAAGGCCGCGGTGGCCCATCTGCTGCCCTATATGGAAGAGGAAAAGGCGCGCTCCGGCGATACCTCGGCCAAGGGCCGGATCCTGATGGCGACCGTCAAGGGCGACGTGCACGACATCGGCAAGAACATCGTGGGCGTCGTGCTGCAGTGCAACAACTACGACGTTGTGGACATGGGCGTGATGGTCCCGACCGAGGACATCATCGCCAAGGCCGTGGCCGAAAAGGTCGATATCGTCGGGCTGTCCGGCCTCATCACCCCGTCGCTGGACCGGATGGTGGACGTTGCCGCGGAAATGACGCGCGCGGGGCTGAAACTGCCGCTGCTGATCGGCGGTGCGACCACGTCCAAGAAGCACACGGCGCTGCGCATCGCGCCGGAATACGATCACGGGGTGGTGCATGTGGATGATGCGTCCAAGGCCGTGGGCGTGGTGTCCACCCTGCTGAACAAGACCCGCGCGCCGGTGTTCCTGGACGAGGTGCGCGCCGAACAGGGCGTGCTGCGCGACGGGCGCGCGGCCTCCGACGACCGCAAGACCACACCGATCGCCGAGGCGCGGGCGAACGCCTTCGACGGTGGCTGGGACGCTTACGTGCCGCCCGCGCCCCAGACGCCGGGGCTGACGGTGATCGACGACTGGCAGGCCGCCGATCTCATCCCGTTCATCGACTGGTCGCCGTTCTTCTGGACCTGGGAAATGCGCAAGACCTGGCCCGCGATCCTTGAGGATCCGGACATGGGCGTGCCCGCGCAGGAGCTTTTTGACGCCGCGCAGGCGATGCTGGGCCGGATCGTGGACGAGCACTGGTTCACGCCCCGCGGGGTCGTGGGGCTGTGGCCTGCCAACCGCGATGGCGACGACATCGTCGTGTGGTCGGACGAGACGCGCGCGACCCCGCGGGCCCGGCTGTGCATGCTGCGCCAGCAGGGCGCGAAATCCAAGGATCGCGCGTCCATGTGTCTTGCGGATTTCGTGGCACCCATCGGTATCCCCGACTGGATCGGCGGGTTCGCGGTCAACGCGGGGCCCGAGGTGCATGACCTTGCCGAACGGTTCAAGGCGGCGGGCAACGATTACGACGCGATCATGGTGCAGGCGTTGGGCGACCGGCTGGCGGAAGCCTTTGCCGAGGCGTTGCATGCCCGTGTCCGCCGCGCGCTCTGGGGCTTTGCGGCGGACGAGACGCTGCGCAACGAAGACCTGATCGCGGAACGGTACCGGGGCATCCGCCCTGCACCGGGTTATCCCGCAAGCCCCGACCACACCGAAAAGCGCACGCTGTTCGACCTGCTCGACGCGCCGACCCATGCGGGGCTGCGTTTGACCGAAAGCTGCGCCATGTGGCCGGCGTCGGCCGTGTCGGGCCTCTATTTCGCGCATCCCGGTGCGGCCTATTTCGGCGTGGGCCGGGTGGGCGCGGACCAGGTGGCCGATTATGCCGTGCGAAAGGGCATGGACCTGTCCGAGATGGAAAGGTGGCTTGCCCCCAACCTGGGCTACACCCCCGCGAGACCCGCGGCCCATGTCCGGGCCGCCGAATGAAGCGCCGGACGCCGGTGCCGCACACGATCCAAGGAGTGACGTAAGATGAGCGACAGAAGCTGGCTGTTCACCAGTGAATCCGTGTCAGAAGGGCATCCCGACAAGGTTTGCGACAGGATTTCGGATGCGATCCTCGATGCGTTCCTCGCTGAAGATCCCCATGCGCGGGTGGCCTGCGAAACATTGGCGACCACGGACCACGTGACCATCGCGGGCGAGGTGCGTGGCCCCAACAGCGTGCGCCAGCGGGTCGAGGAAATCGCCCGCAGCGCAATTCGCGACATCGGCTACGATCAGGCGGGCTTTTCGTGGAAGACCTGCGCAGTCATCAACCTGCTGCACGAACAGTCCGCCGACATCGCGCAGGGCGTGGACGAAGGCGACAAGGGGGAGGAAGGCGCAGGCGACCAGGGCATCATGTTCGGCTATGCCTGCAACGAGACGCCGGAATTGATGCCGATGCCGATCCTTGTCGCGCACCGCATCCTGCGGCTGATGGCAGAGGCGCGCAAATCGGGCGCGCAGCCCGGTTTCGGCCCCGATGCGAAAAGCCAGGTCACCTTGCGCTACGCGGGCGGCAAACCCGTGGCGGTGGATACCGTCGTCGTGTCGACCCAGCACGCCGAGGCGCTGAGCACCGCAGAGGTCCGCGAGCTTGTCCGCCCCTTCGTGACCACGGCCATGCCCGAAGGCTTCACCGTGGACGACGCCAAGCTGATCGTGAACCCCACAGGGCGTTTCGTGATCGGCGGGCCGGACGGCGACGCGGGCCTGACCGGGCGCAAGATCATCGTGGACACCTATGGCGGCGCGGCCCCGCACGGCGGCGGCGCGTTCTCGGGCAAGGATCCGACGAAGGTGGACCGCTCGGCGGCCTATGTGGCGCGCTATCTGGCCAAGAACGTGGTTGCCGCCGGGCTGGCCGACAAGTGCCAGATCCAGCTCGCCTACGCCATCGGCGTGCCCCAGCCCGTCGCGGTCTACGTGGACACGCTCGGCACCGGGCAGGCGGACGAAGACGCGATCTCGCGGGCGCTGCAGGACATGGTCAAGCTGACGCCGCGCGGCATCCGCACCCAGCTTGACCTCCTGAAACCGATCTACGCCCGCACCTCCGCCTATGGCCATTTCGGGCGCGACCCCGATGCCGATGGCGGTTTTTCGTGGGAACGCACCGATCTTGCCGCCGAACTGGCCAGCCGTTTCGGAGCCAGCGCCGCCGCGCAGTGACCGACCGGGTCGGCGGAAAAGCCGCCGCCCCGCGACCGCCATACACACGCGTTACCGCACCGCGACGTGCCGGTAACGCGCACCCGAACATATGAAGGACGCCAAGCACATGAACACGCACGACCAGATTGCCGCGGATTACATCGTCAAGGACATTGCGCTGGCTGGGTATGGCCGCAAGGAACTGGACATCGCGGAAACCGAGATGCCGGGCCTCATGGCCCTGCGCAAGGAATTCGGCGACGCGAAGCCGCTCACCGGTGCGCGGATCGTCGGATCGCTGCACATGACCATCCAGACCGCCGTGCTGATCGAAACGCTCACGGCGCTGGGGGCGGATGTCCGCTGGGCGTCCTGCAACATCTTTTCCACGCAGGACCATGCGGCGGCAGCCGTGGCGGCCAGCGGCGTGCCGGTCTTTGCCATCAAGGGCCAGACGCTGGAAGAGCACTGGGATTATCTGGACCGGTCGTTCCAGTTCGCGGACGGGCCGAACATGATCCTCGACGACGGCGGCGACGCAACGCTGTACATCCTGCTGGGCGCGCGTGCCGAAGCAGGGGAGGAGATCATCCCGGTCCCGGCATCGGACGAGGAAGTCGTCATCAAGGCACAGATCGCCAGGCGTCTGGCCGCCAGCCCCGGCTGGTTCACCCGCATGCGCGACCAGATCAAGGGCGTGTCGGAAGAAACCACCACGGGCGTGCACCGCCTGTACGAATTGCAGAAATCCGGGGGGCTGCCCTTCCCGGCGATCAACGTCAACGACAGCGTCACCAAGTCGAAGTTCGACAACAAGTACGGCTGCAAGGAATCGCTGGTGGACGGCATCCGCCGCGCCACCGACACGATGATGGCCGGCAAGGTCGCGGTCGTGTGCGGGTACGGCGACGTGGGCAAGGGATCGGCGGCGTCGCTCGCGGGTGCCGGCGCGCGTGTGAAGGTTACGGAAATCGACCCGATCTGCGCGCTGCAGGCGGCGATGGACGGTTTCGAGGTGACGACGCTGGAAGACGTGGTGTCCACCGCCGACATCTTCATCACCACCACCGGCAACAAGGACGTGATCCGGATCGAGCACATGCGCGCGATGAAGGACATGGCGATCGTCGGCAACATCGGCCATTTCGACAACGAGATCCAGGTCGCGGCGCTGAAGAACCACAAGTGGACCAACATCAAGGACCAGGTGGACATGATCGAGATGCCGAACGGCAACCGGATCATCCTGCTGTCCGAAGGGCGCCTGCTCAACCTCGGGAACGCCACGGGCCATCCGTCCTTCGTGATGTCGGCGTCCTTCACCAACCAGGTGCTGGCGCAGATCGAATTGTGGACCCGTGGCGACCAGTACGAGAACCAGGTCTACGTGCTGCCCAAGCATCTGGACGAGAAGGTCGCGCGCCTGCATCTCGACCGCATCGGCGTGAAGCTGAGCACGCTGAGCCCCGAACAGGCGGCCTATATCGGCGTGACCCCCGAAGGCCCGTTCAAGCCCGAACACTACCGCTATTGATCGCGACCGGCGCGGGCTTGCCTGTGGGCCCGCGCCATCTGTCCGGGCCTCGCCGCGTGGCCGACGCGGCAGGATACCGGCAAAGAGGGGCAAGAGGATGAGCACCGGACTTCTTGCGCTTCTGGATGATGTCGTGGCCCTGGCGCGGGCGGCGGCGGTGCAGGTGGACGACATCGCCACGATGTCCGCCAAGGCCGCCACGAAATCCATGGGCGTGGTGATCGACGACGCGGCAGTCACGCCGCGCTACGCCGTGGGGGTCGATCCGTCCCGCGAACTGCCCATCATCTGGCGGATCGCCAAGGGCAGCCTGCGCAACAAGCTCATGATCCTCCTGCCGGGTGCACTCGTGCTCAGCCTGCTGGCCCCGTGGTCGATCACGCCGATCCTGATGCTGGGCGGGGCGTACCTGTGTTTCGAAGGCGCGGAGAAGGTTCTGGAAGCCACCGGTCTGCACCATGGGCATGGCGCACCGCCGCAGGGCGACGCGGCGCAGGACCATCCGGTGCGCGCCGATGCCGCGGGCACCCCCGCCGCGCGCGAAGACCGGCGTGTCGCGGGCGCGGTGCGCACCGACCTGATCCTGTCGGCGGAAATCATGGCGATCACGCTGGCCGGGTTGCCGGTCGCATCCTTCGGGCAGCAGGCCATCGTGCTGGCGATCGTGGGGATCGGGATCACGGCGCTCGTCTATGGCGCTGTCGCGCTGATCGTGAAGGCGGACGACGTGGGGCTTGCCATGGCGGCCCGGCAGGATGCGCCCGCCATGGTCCGCGCGCTGGGGCGGGGCATTGTCAAGATCATGCCCGGTTTCCTCGCGGCGCTGGCGACGGTCGGCACGCTGGCGATGCTGTGGGTCGGCGGCGGTATCCTCCTGCACGGGCTGGAGGCCCTTGGTGCGGGCGGGCCCATGCATGCGGTGCACGCGCTGGCGCAGGGCATCGGCGACACCCTGACGCTGCTCGACGGTGCCGTGAGCTGGCTTGTGACCGCGCTCCTGTCGGCGATGACGGGGCTTGGGGTCGGGCTGGCCATCCTTTTTCTCGCTGCGCGCGTGGTCCTGCCCATGGCAGCCCGCCTGCGCCTTTCCTGACATACGAACGAACGGAGACGACATGACCGACACGCAACCGCAAATCGCCGGGATCGGCAATCCACTTGTGGATATTCTCGCCTCGGTGGGGCCGGACGTGCCCGAGCGGCACGGCTTGACGGCGGGGGAGATGCACCTTGTGGATGCCGCGACCGCGGAAGCCCTCTACGCCGAGATCGGTCCGGGCATGCAGCAGTCGGGCGGATCGGTCGCCAACACCATCGCCCATGTGGGCGACCTGGGGCTGCGCGGCACGTTTCTCGGCAAGGTCGCGGCGGACGATCTGGGTGCCGTGTTTCGCGCCGACATGGCGGCGCTTGGCATCGCGGTTCCGGTCGCCGATCAGGTCGGCGGCAACGCCACGGGGCATTGCGTGGTGATGGTCACGCCGGATGGCGAGCGGACCATGTCCACCCATCTGGGGGCCTGCGTGGATCTGCAGCCGGACGACCTGCCGGATCACCTGCCGCCGGAAACGGCGATCCTGCTGGTCGAGGGCTATCATTTCGATGCGCCGCACGGGGCCGCGAACGTGGCGCGCGCGGTGGAACTGGCGCGCGGCGTGGGCGCGCGCGTGGCGCTGACGCCGTCGGACCCCGCCTGCGTGGACCGGCAGCGCGCCGCGATGCTGGCACTGATCGAAGGGGCCTGCGACATCCTGATCGGGAACGAGGTGGAACTGGCGGCACTGTCCGGCGCGCCCGATCCGTTGTCGGCGCTGCACTGGGCGCTGGCACATGTGACCACCGTGGCGCTCACCCGGTCGGAACGCGGCGCGCTGGTGTCCGATGGCGGGCCGGTGGCCGAGGTCGCGGCGCAACCCGTGGCGGCCGTGGTGGACACCACGGGTGCGGGCGACGCGTTCGCCGCAGGGTTTCTCGTGGCGCTGGCCCGCGGGGCCGATGCGGCGGCAGCCGGACGTGCGGGTGCCGCGCGCGCAGCGCAGGTCATCACCCATTTCGGCGCCCGGCAGGCGATCGTGGCGGCGTGATCGTCTGCCATGCGGCGCGCCGCTGACGCGGCGCACATGATGCTGGCCTGCCGCATCCGCGGCAGGGTCGCGGGGGCTGTCTGCCCCCGCACCCCCAAGGATATTTTGGGATCAAGGACGGCGGGTCAGGATTTCTGGCCGATGCGTGGTTCGGTGCCTGCCCGCAGGCGGCGGATGTTGTCGCCGTGGCGGGAGAAGACGAGGGCCGCCAGCGCGATGGCAAACGCGGTTGTGTCGGGGCGGCCCAGCAGGACGGCGGCGACAGGTGCCAGCCCTGCAGCAACCAGCGCCGACAGCGACGAGATGCGGGTGATGGCTGCGGTTGCGGCCCAGAGCGCGCAGGCGGCGAGGCCGAGGGGCCAGGCAAGGGCGATGAGCGTGCCGAGGAAGGTGGCGACCCCCTTGCCGCCCTTGAAGCGCAGGTAGACCGGAAAGCAATGACCGAGGAACGCCGCGAATCCGGCGATCTGGGCGGCGTCGTGACCGAGGATCGCGCGCGCGATCAGCACCGCGAGCGCCCCTTTTCCGGCGTCGAGGATCAGCGTCAGCGCCGCCGCAGGCTTGTGGCCCGTCCGCAGCACGTTGGTGGCACCGATGTTGCCGGACCCGATCCGGCGCAGGTCGCCCAGCCCGAACACCCGCGCCATCACGATCCCGAAGGGCACCGACCCGAGCAGGTAGGCGGCGAGTGCTGTCAGTGCCAGAAGCACGGGTGGCGTGGTCAGGGCGGGGATCATCCGAACACCCGCTGTCCGCCGACCCATGTGCCGCGCACCCGCCCCTGCAGCCGCGCGCCATCGAACGGCGTGTTCTTGGATTTCGACTGCAGGGTGAAGCGGTCGAGCACGAAGGGCGCATCGGGGTCGAACAGCACCAGATCCGCGGGTGCGCCCATCGCCAGCCGCCCGGCATCCAGTCCGAGCCGCCGCGCCGGGTTCAGCGACAACGCCCGGAACAGCCCCGGCAGGTCCATGTCGCCGCCGTGATAGAGCCGCAGCGCGGCGGGCAGGAGCGTCTCCAGCCCCACCGCCCCGGCCGCGGCTTCTTCATAGGGCAGGCGTTTGCTTTCCTCGTCCTGCGGCGTGTGCATCGAACAGATCACGTCGATCAGCCCGTCGCGCAAGGCGCCCACCATGGCGACGCGGTCTTCCTCGTGGCGGAGCGGCGGGGTCAGCTTGAAGAAGCTGCGATAGTCGCCGATGTCGAAGGTGTTGAGCGTCAGGTGGTGGATCGAGATGCCCGCCGTCACGTCAAGCCCCGCGTCGCGCGCGCGGCGCAGGGCGGGCAGGGCGCAGGCGGTGGTGATCTGGTCGGCATGATAGCGTGCGCCGGTCATTTCCACGAGGGCGAGGTCGCGTTCCAGCCCCATCCGTTCTGCCATCGGCGACACGGCGGGCAGGCCGCGCAGGGTGGCGAACTTGCCGCTGGTGATGCCTGCGCCCGCGCTGAGCTGCGGCTCCTGCGGGTGGCCGATCACCAGTGCGCCCAGACCCCGTGCGTAGCTCAGGCAGCGGATCAGCACGCGGGTGTCGCGGCAGACGCGGTCGCCATCGGTGAAGGCCAGCGCGCCCGCATCCAGCAGGAAGCCGATCTCGGTCATCTCGCGCCCCTCGCGCGCGCGCGTCAGGGTCGCCATGGCGGCCATGCGCACCGGTGCGGCCTCCCGCCCCCGACGCAGGACGAACTCCAGCGTTTCGGGGCTGTCGATCGGGGTCAGCGTGTCGGGGCGCATCACGATCGTCGTGACACCGCCCGCCGCCGCCGCGCGACCCCCGGTCTTGAAGCTTTCCTTGTGGCGCTCGCCCGGTTCGCCCAGCTTGACGCCCATGTCCACGATGCCGGGGGCAAGGCAGGCCCCCGCGCAATCCACGACCTGCGGGGCCATGGGTGGCGTGCTGGCGCCGCGCGCGGCGATCATGCCGTCCGCCACCATGAGCCAGCCGGGCGCGTCGCTGCCGGTTTCCGGGTCGATCAGGCGGGCGTTGTCGAACAGGATGGGGGTCATCGGGGTTCCCGCTGAAGCTGCCGCATGAGACCTTCGACCTGCTCCGGGTCGCTCAGGTGGGTGAAGCCCACGCGGCGGCGGTCGGTGCCGCGCTTGGTGCGCACGATGTCGGTGGCGAACCAGATGTCGCGTCCGTCCCGGTCGAGCCGCGTGGCGGACGTGACCGGATAGGCGGCAAGCTGGCGGCGGCCAAGCACGTTCGTGGCGATGAAGGCGCGTTCGGTCGTGAGCGTGTACCACGTCCGGCGGCGGACATGGGCCTGCCACAGGCGTTCGCCCCCCGCGCGCTGCAGCCCGAGCACGAGGAACGGCAACCCGAAGAGCGGGAACACCAGCCCGAAGAACGTCCCCCCCGGCATTTGCCCAAGCGCCATGACCATCCAGAAGATCGCAAAGCCGGCGAAGGCGCCGCCGAACACCCCGTCCGACATGCGCCAGCCGGTGAAATCCGGGGCCGGGTCGGGCTGGCCCTGCCATATGACCCGTTCGCCGGGATTGAGGATCCCCGTCCAGCCGTCGCCCGTCATGACCTGCCCCCCAGTGCAACGGCCAGCACGACCAGTGCCGCGACCACGACCAGCGCGCCGATGGCCCACGGTGGCAGGCCGCCGCGCACCGGCGCAGGTCCCGTCGCAGGTGGCACCGGTTTCGGATCGGGCGGGGGCGGCGGTGCGGGCACCGGATCGCGGCGGCGGGTGAAGTCGGCCAGCGGGACAAGGCAGGGGGCAAGTGACAGCGTCTCGGCCCGTCCTCCGAAGGCCGGGGACATCACCAGCAGGATATGCCCCGCCGCCCGTCCCAGCACCGCCGCCTGCGCCGCCAGCTGGTCGTCGGGAATGTCGTGGCCCGCGCGCAGGTAGGTCGCCAGCCCGATGGCGCGTACATCCGCCACCGGAACCAGCGTCACCCACTGCGGATCGACCGTCGCGACACCCAGCGCGCGGGCCACCATCGGTGCGGCGCTGTCGGGGTCGGCGGCGAGCGCTGCGCGCAGGGCCGCGCCCTCGGTTGTTGTCGTGTCGATGGTGAACAGCCGGACATGGCCTGTTTCCATCGCTTCGACGCGCGTGCCGGGATGTGTCATGCGGCACCGCGTCCGGTCGCGCGCAGGTTCCGTGCCAGCAGGTCCATCGCCGCCATGCGCACCGCGACGCCCATTTCCACCTGGTCCTGGATCACGCTGCGGTTGATGTCGTCCGCGAGCGTACCGTCGATCTCGACGCCCCGGTTCATCGGGCCGGGATGCATCACGATGGCATGCGGGGCTGCATGGGACAGTTTTTCGGCATCGAGCCCGTAGCGGTGGTAATACTCGCGTTCCGAGGGGATGAAGCCGCCGTCCATCCGTTCGCGCTGGAGCCGCAGCATCATCACCACGTCGCAGCCCGCAAGCCCGGCGCGCATGTCGTCGTAGACCTCGACCCCCAAGGCCGCGACCTCGCTCGGCATCAGGGTGGGCGGGCCGATCAGCCGCACCCGGTTTTCCATCTTGCCCAGAAGCAGGATGTTGGACCGCGCCACGCGGCTGTGCGCGATGTCGCCGCAGATCGCCACGTTCAGCCGGTGCAGCCGCCCCTTGGCCCGCCGGATCGTCAACGCATCCAGAAGCGCCTGCGTGGGGTGTTCGTGCCGCCCGTCGCCCGCGTTCAGCACCGCGCAGGTCACCTTCTGCGCCAGAAGATCCACCGCGCCCGAATGGGGATGGCGCACCACCAGAAGGTCGGGATGCATGGCATTCAGCGTCAGCGCCGTGTCGATCAGCGTTTCGCCCTTCTTGATGGAACTGGCCTGCACCGACATGTTCATCACGTCCGCGCCCAGCCGCTTGCCCGCCAGTTCGAAACTGGCCTGCGTGCGGGTCGAGGCTTCGAAGAACATGTTGACCTGGGTCAGGCCCGCCAGCACGTCGGAGTGCTTGTTGGCCTGCCGGTTCAGGTCGACGTAGGTGTCGGCGAGGTCGAGAAGCGTCGTGATCTCCAGCGGATGGAGCGGTTCGATCCCCAGCAGGTGCCGTTGGCGGAATGTCATCGCGCGCCCCCCTAGGCCGGTCATGCGGCCACCGTCGCCGGGGTTATAGGAAGACGCCCGTGCGCCCACAAGGCCCGCGCGTCGGCGGTGGGGTGATTGCACAATCGGTTGTGGCGTGCGTCGCAACCGCGACCTTTGCGGCACGCGCGCGTGCGGTCCGGACCGCGACCGTGACAGGGCTGCCGCAACGCCCCGGACAAGGTCGCGTACAAGGTCGCGGACAAGATCGCGCACAAGGTCGCGCACAACGCCCCGACACGGCCCCGTTCGAAACCGCGCGCAGGCTTGCAGGGGTGCCCCACGTCCGCGCCGCGCCTGCAGCGGTCACGCTGCGGTTCGTCCCGCCCGCCGCGTGCCCGCGATCTGCCCGACCGCCGGGTGCGGGTGATTGTGCAAGCCTGCGCCGCGCCCTAGATATCGGCGATGCAGGGAATGGACACGGCCTTCGCGCTCAAGGCGCTTCTGGACTGGCAGGCGGAGCTGGGGGCCGACCTGCCCATCGGCGATCTTCCGGTCGACCGCTATGCCGCGCCGCCGGCGAAGCCCCTTCCGGTCGCGGCACCGGATGTCCGGTCGTCGGCCGGTTCGGCACCTTCCGTTGTCGCATCCGCCGGGTCCGCCAGCTTCCCCGCTGCCGCCGAGGATCCGGTCGTGATCGCGACCGCGCTGGCCGCCGCCGCGCCAGACCTGCCGGCCTTGCGCGCGGCGATGGAAGGGTTCGACCGTTGCGACCTCAAGCACGGTGCGCGGACGCTCGTGTTCAGCGACGGGGTGCCGGGTGCGCGGGTGATGATCATCGGCGAGGCGCCGGGGCGCGACGAGGACCTTCAGGGCAGGCCCTTCGTCGGGCGCGCGGGGCAGTTGCTGGACCGGATGCTGGCGCCCATCGGGCTTGCGCGCCACCACCCGGACCCGGCGCACGCGGTCTATATCACCAACCTGATCCCGTGGCGGCCACCCCAGAACCGCAAGCCGACCGCGCAGGAAATGGCCATGATGGCCCCGTTCGCGCACCGGCATCTGGCTCTGGCCGATCCCGATATCGTCGTGCTGATGGGCAACACCGCCTGCGAGGGGCTGCTGGGCCGGTCGGGCATCACCCGGCTGCGCGGCCAGTGGACGGAACTGGCCGGTCGGCCCTGTCTGCCGATGCTCCACCCGGCGTATCTTCTGCGCAACCCCGCCGCCAAGCGCGAAACCTGGGCCGATCTTCTTGGCCTGCGCGCGCGCTGTCATCCATCATGAGACCCACACCATGAGCCGCATCGACGACACCCGCCCCTTCGTGCCCGTGCGCATCGCGCTTCTGACCGTGTCGGACACGCGCAGCGCCGCCGACGACCGGTCCGGTGACACGCTGGCCGAACGCATCGCGGCGGCGGGTCACGCGTTGGCCGCGCGGACCATCCTGCGCGACGAACGGGCCGACATCGCGGCGCAGTTGCGCGCATGGATCGCCGATCCGGGGATCGACGTGGTGATCTCCACCGGCGGCACCGGTCTGACCGGCCGCGATGTCACGGTGGAGGCGCACCGCGACGTCTATGAAAAGGAAATCGACGCCTTCGGGACGCTGTTCACCATGGTGTCCTTCGCCAAGATCGGCACGTCTGCCGTGCAGAGCCGGGCCACGGCGGGTGTGGCGGGGGGAACGTATCTCTTCGCCTTGCCGGGCAGTCCGTCCGCGTGCCGCGACGCCTGGGATGACATCCTGTCGCTGCAACTGGACTATCGGCACCGGCCCTGCAACTTCGTGGAAATCCTGCCACGGCTTGACGAACACCAACGCCGCAAGTGACGGGTCCGGGCCAGTCCCCGGAATGACATGACGGGCCGGTCATCGGGACCTGCCCCTGAAAGGCAAAGCGATGCTGTTCCTGCGGCAAGCCATGCTGGGCGTTCTTCTGGCGGCGTTGACCGCCGGCGCGCTCGTCTGGGCGGGAAGCGCCGTGTGGCACGCGGTCAGCGTGGCAATGGGCGATGAGGCCCCCCCGCAGCCCCGGCGCGAAACCGTGGTGGCGGTGCGCGCCGTCACCGTTGCCCCCGGTCCGGCGGCACCGGTGATCGAGGCGTTCGGGGTGCTGCGCAGCACCCGCACGCTCGACCTGCGCGCAGCGGTGTCCGGTCAGGTTCTGGGTCTCGCCGAACCGTTCCGCGACGGCGTGCCGGTGCGCGCGGATCAGGTGCTCGTGCGGATCGACCCGGCAGAAGCCGAGGCCGCGCTGGCCACCGCGCGCACCGATCTGGCCGATGCCGAGGCCGCCGAACGCGATGCCGTTCGCAATCTCGACCTGGCGCGGGATGATCTGGCGGTGACGCAGGAACAGGCCGACCTGCAGGCCGGGGTCCTCGCGCGGCAGGTCGATCTGGGATCGCGTGGCGTGGGCAGTGCGGCGGCGGTGGAAACCGCGGCGCTTGCGGCGGCGCAGGCGCGCCAAATGGTGGTCGGACGACGGCAGGCGCTGGCGCAGGCCGAGGCGCGACTGGACCAGTCGACGACCGCCGTGGCGCGCGCGGCGATCGCGCTGAACGAAGCCGAACGGCGGCTTGCCGACACCACCTTGCGTGCGCCCTTCGACGGGGTGCTGTCCGATGTCGCGGTGCTGGTGGGTGCGCGCGTGGTGCCGAACGACATGCTTGCACGGGTCGTCGATCCGGAGGCGCTGGAGGTCGCGTTCCGGCTGTCCACCGCGCAGTTCGCGCGGCTTGGCGCCGATGCGGCGGCGCTGGCGGACCGGCCCGTGACCGTAACGCTCGATCCCGGCACGGCGGGCGCGCAAAGTGCGGCGTCGCACCTGCGCGTCGGCGCCGTTGTCGCCGAAGGCGAGACCGGGCGCGCGCTCTTCGCGCGGCTGGACCGGGCAGCCGGGTTCCGGCCCGGCGACATCGTGACGGTGACGGTCGCCGAACCGTCCCTCGCAGATGTGGCCGAACTTCCGGCCGCCGCCGTGGCCGCGGACGGCGGCGTGCTGGTCATCGGCACCGACATGCGGCTGCGGGAGGCCCGCGTCGATGTCGTCCGCCGGCAAGGCAACGTCGTGCTGGTGCGCGCGCCGGATCTCGCCGGGGCGCGGATCGTGGCGGCGCGCACGCCTGCTGTCGGGGCCGGTCTGCGGGTGGAGGTGATCGCGGACGAGGCTCCCCGCGCGGTGTCGGTGGGCGCGGATGGCGTGATGGTCACGCTGGGGGCGGACCGGCGCGCGGCACTGCTGGGACTTCTGGACGCCGACGCCACCATCGCGCCCGCCGAACGCGACCGGTTGCGCGCGGCGTTGCAATCCGACCGCGTGCCGGCGACCCTTGTGCGCCGGATCGAAGACGGGCGCGGGGGCTGACCGTGGGACGCGGCGGAATGCTGGGATATTTCGTGCGCCACCGCACGGCGGCGAACCTGCTGCTGGCGGTGATGGTCGTCCTTGGGCTGGCGGCTGCGCTGAACATGCGCGCGCAGTATTTTCCGGACATCGTGCTGGACGACATCGGCGTGTCGGTCGCGTGGGAGGGTGCAGGCCCGGAAGACATGGACCGCGCCATCGTGGCGCCGCTCTTGCCGGTGCTTCAGGCGGTGGAAGGTGTCACTGAAACCGAAGCCGTCGCGCGCGAAGGCGTCATGCGCATCGCGCTGGAGTTCGAACCGGGCTGGGACATGGCCCGCGGTCTCGATGCCGTGCAGGCGGCGGTGGACGGTGTCACCGACCTGCCCGCCGATGCCGACCGCCCAGAGGTCACCCGCCGCGAATGGCGCGACCGCGTGACCGAGGTGGTGCTGACCGGGCCTGTGGGTGTCGACCAGATCGCGCGCTTCGCCGATGCCTTCGTGCTGCGCCTGTTCGAAGCCGGTGTCACGCGCACCACCATCGACGGCATCGCCGGGCCGGAAACCCGCGTCGTCGTGCAAAGCGCGGATCTGATCCGCCACGACGTGACACTGGCCGATATCGCTGCCGCCGTCGCCGCCGGGGCCGGTACCGCGCCCGCGGGCAATGTCGAGGCCGCGAATGCCCGGCTGCGCAGCGGCACCGACCGGCGGGAGCCCCGCGACATCGCGGCGATCGTGCTGCGCAGCACAACCGACGGGCAGACCCTGCGCGTGGGCGACGTGGCCCGTATCGACCGGGGCGGCGTGGACCGGGAAACGGCCTGGCGCGTGGGCGACGACCCGGCCGTCGTCGTGCGCGTGGACAGGTCCGCGCGGGGCGACGCCATCGCGCTGCAGCGCGTGGTGGAGGAGGTCGCGCGCGATTTCGCGTCGGACCTGCCCGACGGCATGCGCGTGGACCTGATCCGCACCCGGTCGGACGAGATCACGGGCCGGATCAACCTGCTGCTGAAGAACGGCCTGAGCGGGCTCGTGCTGGTGGTGGGGCTTCTGTTCCTGTTCCTGAACGCGCGCACCGCGTTCTGGGTGGCGGCGGGCATCCCCGTGGCGATGGGTGCTGCGCTGGCGGTGATGTACGCGGCGGGCGTGTCGCTGAACATGGTGTCGCTGTTCGGGCTGATCCTGACCCTGGGGATCGTGGTCGACGATGCCATCGTCGTGGGCGAACACGCCGATTTCCGGTCCCGCACGCTGGGCGAGCCGCCCGCCGTCGCCGCCGAACGCGCGGCGCGGCGCATGGCGCTGCCGGTGTTTTCCGCGGCGCTGACGACGGTCATCGCGTTCTGGGCGCTCACCGTCATCGGCGGGCAGTTCGGCACGCTGATCTACGACATTCCCGTGACCGTCGTCGCGGTGCTGGTGGCGTCGCTGGTGGAGTGCTTCCTGATCCTGCCCCATCACATGCGCCACGCGCTGGCCGGGTCGGCCCGGGAGGCGTGGTACGACTGGCCGTCGCGGCAGGTCAACCGGGGCTTCGGCGTGCTGCGGGACCGGCTCTTCCGGCCCTTCATCCGGCTCGTGATCGTGGCGCGCTATCCCGTGATGGCCGGGCTTGTGGCACTGCTGGCCGGGCAGGCGGCGCTGCTGATCTCGGGCACTGTGCCATGGCGATTCTTCGACGCACCCGAACGCGGGTCGATCACGGCCAATTTCGTGATGCGCCCCGAAGCCACGCGCGCCGACACCATGGCGCAGATGACCGAGTTGCAGCGCGCCGCCGAAGCCGTGGGCGCGGCGCTCGCCGCCGAACACGGCCGCGATCCCCTCGCCTATGTGCTGGGACAAGCGGGGGGTAACACCGGGCGCGGGCTGGCGGCGGCCGAGGACAGGGACGCGGACCTTGCGGGCTCCATCGCGGTGGAACTGATCGATGCCGACCTGCGCCCCTATTCGTCGTTCGAAGTGCTGCGCCGCCTGCAGGCCGAAGCCCGGACCCTGCCCGCCACGGAGGAGTTGAGCTTTCGCAGCTTCCGGTCCGGGCCGGGGGGCGACGCGGTGTCGGTCCAGCTTTACGGTGCCGAAACCGAACGGCTGAAGGCCGCGGCCGAGGCGCTGAAACGCGATCTTTCGGCCTACCCCGAGGTGTCCTCCCTGACCGATACCATGCCGTGGGACAAGCGCGAGGTCACGCTGGAGTTGACCGCGCAGGCGCAGGTGCTGGGGTTTTCCATCGACGATCTGGGCCGCGTGCTGCGCGACCGGCTGAACGGGATCGAGGCGCTGAGCGAAGCCGACGGGCCGCGCACCGCAACGATCCGGGTGGAGTTGCCGGACGGCGAAAAGACCGCCGATTTCCTTGACCGGACACTCATGCGCGCGCCGTCGGGGCAATACCTGCCGCTGTCCGATCTGGTGCGTATCGACAGCCGCGACGGGTTCGCGAGCATCCGGCGCGAAAACGGATTGCGCACGCTGACGGTGACGGGCGATCTGTCGGGCGACGATCCCGCGCGCGCCGCGGCCATCATGGCCGAACTGCAGGACAGCCTGCTGCCGCGGATCGAAGCCGAACACGACGTCGGCTGGCGGCTGTCGGGGCTGGCCGAACAGGAACGGGATTTCCTGAGCGATGCTGCGGTCGGCTTCACCCTGTGCCTGCTGGGAATATTCTTCACGCTGGCGTGGATCTTCGCCAGCTGGACCCGGCCGCTGGCGATCATGGCGGTGATCCCGTTCGGGCTGATCGGCGCGGTCTGGGGCCATCATGTCATGGGCGTGCCGCTGTCCATGTTCAGCGTGGTCGGGCTGATCGGCATGACCGGCATCATCATCAACGACAGCATCGTGCTGATCACCACCATCGACGATCATGCGCGCGACCGGGACCTGCGCACCGCCATCGTGGACGCTGTGGCGGACCGGTTGCGCCCGGTGATGCTGACGACGCTGACCACGGTGCTCGGGCTTGCGCCCTTGTTGTACGAAACCTCGCAGCAGGCGCAGTTCCTGAAGCCCACGGTGATCACGCTGGTCTTCGGTCTGGGTTTCGGGATCGTGCTGGTGCTGGTGCTGGTGCCCGCGCTTCTGGCCAGCGGTCAGGATATCGCCCGTGCCCTGCGCGCCGCGCGGCGGGCGCTGACCCGGCGCGCCGGGCGCGCGGCCTGGCCGGTCGCGGCGCTGACGGTGCTGCTCGTCGCATGGGGGAGCCTGACGCTCGGGGTGCAGATCGTTCTGGGCGCGCCGGTTCTGCCCGGACTGCCGGCCGAGGGCGGCGTCGCCATGGCCTTCGGGGTTTTCGCGGGCGGTGCCGTGGTCACGACGCTGGCGGCGGTCGTGATCCTGTCGGTTGTGGGCACGCAGCGTCGACCGCGTCGCGGGCTGCGTCAGTCCGCCTGACAGCCGCGCATTTCGATCGCGCGGGTATCGCCGACGACCGTGATCCGCAGTGTGCCGCGATCGAGCGCGAAGGGCCGCGCTTCGGGCGGGACGAGGTCGATCTCCGCGGTCAGAACGGCGCCGTCGCGGGTGACGACGGCCGGAGAGGTCCACAGATCGGCGCGGCCCGTTTCGACGAAGACCCACTCGGATCCGCCTTGCGCCGGAACCGCGATGGTCATGTCCAGCCGCAGACCATCCGCGATGGGGGCCACCGCGCAGCGCGCCACGCTTGCCTGTGCCACGTTCGGCACGGTGTCGAGCGCCGCCCGGATCGCGGGGTCCGGCGCACCTGGACCAGAGGGCAATGCGGCGGCAAAGGCCAGTTCGACAGGGATGCAGATGTCGAGGCATACCCCGATCGACGCCAGTCCCCGCAGCGTTACCGCATCGCCGTCCACCGTCGGCCAGATCTCGACCGGCAGCACCAGTTGATCCGCGTAGCCCACGGTATCGAGTCCGTCGCCGTGATAGACCGTTGGGCGCGGCCAGTGCAGCGCCACCCGCGCCACGTTCTCGGACCCGGTGAAATCGATCTCCGGCGGGATTCCGCTGTCGCCGGGCACACGCCAATAGGTTTTCCAGCCCGGCGCGAGCGTCAGGTGCAGGGCCGTCATGCGGCTGCCGCCATCCGTCTCCCAGCCGGGACGAAGGTCCAGCCGGACGATGTCGTCGACAGACTGGGCCGCGAGCGGACCCGAGAGCAGCGCAGTCGCCGCAAGGGCGCGAAACAGGCGTTTTGTCATCATGTCGCACACCTAGCGCCAAAGCCGCGCCAACCCCAAGTCACTTTCCGGCGAGAGCGGTGAGTCCATGCCCGCCGCCTCTTGCGTTGTGGTTTCAGGCGGGTCAAAAAAGGCCGACAGGTCAAGGGGCTATCATGGAACTTGCCGGACGGATACTGCTGGCGATGCCCGGCATGGGCGATCCGCGTTTCGAACGGAGCGTGATCTTCCTGTGCGCCCATTCCGATGACGGGGCGATGGGGCTGGTCGTGAACCGCCCGGCGCCGGACATCAGCTTTCCGCAGCTTCTGGCGCAACTGGCCATCACCCACCGCGACGACGCGCCGGTGCCACAGGTCCATCTGGGCGGACCGGTGGAGCAAGGCCGCGGCTTCGTGCTGCATTCGGACGACTACGCCCGGCCCGACGCGACGCTGGCGGTGCCGGGCGGGTTCGCCATGACGGCCACCACCGATGTGCTGGAGGACATCGCGCGCGGCGAGGGACCGGCATCGGCCTTGCTGGCGCTCGGCTATTCGGGGTGGGCACCGGGGCAACTGGAGGATGAAATCGCCGCCAATGCGTGGCTTGTGGTGGATGCGTTCGCCGATCTTGTGTTCGCGCAGGACAATGCCGGAAAATGGGCGGCCGTTCTGGGACGTATGGGGATCGACCCGATCACCCTGTCAGGATCGGCCGGCCGCGCCTGACACGGTGTCGGGGCGCGGGGCTGCCGCGCGCCGCAACCGGTCATTGATCGCCCGGCCCAGACCGAAGTCTGGAATGGGCGAGACGGCGATGGCGGTGGCACCGTCCGTGTCCAGCCGATGCAGGGCGGCAAAAAGGCCCGCCGCGGCTTCGGCCAGATCGCCCGCGGGCGACAGGTTCAGCGCGGCACCCGCCACCGGCCCGAAGCCCAGAAGCACCTCGCCCGGTGCGGCGCTGGCGGCATCCAGACGGACCCGCGCCCGCGGGGCATAATGCGACGCCAGCATGCCCGGCGCGACGGGGGCCGCGTCGTCGGTGACGGGCGCGGTCGCGATGGTCACGCCGAGCACGCGCGACAGGTCTTCCGGCGCGATGCCGCCGGGGCGCAGCAGCCTTGGTGCGCCCGTGAGATCGAGGATCGTCGATTCCACGCCGACCGCGCAGGGGCCGCCATCGATCACCGCCGCGATCCGCCCCGACAGCCCCGCCAGAACGTGATCCGCCGTGGTCGGGCTGATCCGGCCGGATGGATTGGCGGACGGTGCCGCAAGCGGCAGGCCGCAACGCCGCAGCAGGGCCTGCGCCACCGGCGCCGCCGGTACCCGCAGCGCCACGCTGTCCAGCCCCGCCGTCACGTGCCGCGACAACCCCGCCCCCTGCCGCAGGGGCAGCACGAGCGTCAGTGGTCCTGGCCAGAACGCCGCCGCCAGCGTGCGCGCGGCATCCGTCAACTCGGCCAGCGCCGCGGCCGCGGCGGTATCGGGGACATGGACGATCAGCGGATTGTGCGCGGGCCGCGCCTTGGCCGCATAGATGCCCGCCACCGCATCGTCGCGTCGTGCATCCGCACCCAGTCCGTACACGGTTTCGGTCGGAAAGGCGACGCAGTCGCCTGTCGCCAACAGGGCTGCAGCGCGGTCAAGGCCCGCGGCGTCGGGCGAAAGGCGGGCGGTAATCGTGTGCATGGGATGATCCGTGACGCGGCGTTCGGGTTGTCCGGTCGCGCGGCTGCGTTACTGTCGCCTCACGCACCCCGGAGACCTGTCCATGCCCTATACCGCCCCCGTTTCGGAGTTCAAGTTCCTGCTTGGCCACGTCGTTGACTTGGAACGGGTGGCCGCGACCGACCGCTTCGCGGATGCGACACCCGATACGGTGGACGCGATCCTGACCGAAGCGGGGCGGATGTGCGATGATGTGCTCGCGCCCCTGCAACGGGTGGGCGACCGTCACCCCGCACGGCTGGAAAACGGCGTGGTGCGCGTGGCACCCGGTTTCGCGGACGCGTATCGCGCATTGGCCGAGGGTGGCTGGATCGGGCTTGCCGCCGACCCGGCCCATGGCGGGATGGGCCTGCCGGGCACGCTGAACACGGCGCTGAACGACATGATGTCGGGGGCCTGCCTTGCGCTGCAGATGTGCCCGTTGCTGAGCCAGGGCCAGATCGACGCGCTGGAAGCCCATGCCGATCCGGCGCTTGCCGCGATGTACCTGCCGCGGCTGGTGTCGGGGGAGTGGTCCGGCACCATGAACCTGACCGAACCGCAGGCCGGGTCCGATGTGGGGGCCGTGCAAAGCCGCGCCGTGCCGCTGGGCGACGGCCGGTTCGCGGTGACCGGACAGAAGATCTACATCAGCTACGGTGATCATGACCTGACCGCCAACATCTGTCACCT
The DNA here is from genome assembly GCA_036770665.1 of Meridianimarinicoccus sp. Taxonomy (GTDB): domain Bacteria; phylum Pseudomonadota; class Alphaproteobacteria; order Rhodobacterales; family Rhodobacteraceae; genus Meridianimarinicoccus. The sequence goes on along the minus strand of DAIPIS010000010.1, from coordinate 2,785 downwards.
TGTGCTGGCGCGCCTGCCGGATGCTTCCGGCGGCACACGCGGGCTGAGCCTGTTTCTGGTGCCCAAGTTCCTGCCTGATGCGGACGGTGTACCGGGGCCGCGCAATGGCGTGTCGGTGGTGTCGCTGGAACACAAGGTCGGTCTCCACGCCTCCCCCACCTGCGTGATGCAGTACGACGATGCGACGGGCTGGCTCGTCGGGGCACCGGGTGGCGGCATGGCCGCGATGTTCACCATGATGAACAACGCGCGGCTTGGCGTGGGTGCGCAGGGCATCGGGGTGGCCGAGGCCGCGTATCAGCACGCGCTGGCCTATGCGCGCGACCGGGTGCAGGGGCGCACGCCGCGCGGCCCGGCGTCGATCCTTGGCCATGCGGACGTGCGCAGGATGCTTGCGGTGATGCGGGCCGAGATCTTCGCGGCGCGTGCGCTGGCACTCGATTGCGCCGTGTCGATCGACATGGCGCGCGCGACGGACGAGGCGGACTGGACCGCGCGCGCGGCTTTCCTGACGCCGCTGGCCAAGGCCTTTGGCACCGATACGGGCATCGCCGTGGCCGATCTTGGCATCCAGGTACATGGCGGGATGGGCGTGATCGAGGACACGGGGGCAACGCAGTTCTGGCGCGACGTGCGGGTGACGTCGATCTACGAGGGCACCAACGGCATACAGGCGCTGGACTTGGTCGGTCGCAAGTTCACCGATGGCGGGGAGGCCGCGTTTCGACTGCTCAAGGAGGTGGAAGACACCGCCGCCCGTGCCCGCGACCGGTTCGCCGTGCAGGCGGAGGGGATCTGGGACGCGGCGCAGGTCTTACGGGACGTGACCGAGTGGATGCTTGCGGAGGAGGACATGACCGAACGCGGGGCAGGGGCCGCGGCATACCTGCAGGCCTTCGCGCTGGTTCTGGGCGGAATGTATCATCTGCGCGCAGCACTCGCCGGGGACGCGGACCGGGCGGCGCTGATGCGGATCTACGTGGCCCGCCTGTTGCCCCAGGTCGCAGCCCTGTTGTCCGAGGCGCGGGTCGGGGCCGATGACCTGTACGCGCTGGATTTCGGGGTCTCGGCGGCGTGACGCAGCCGGGCAGGCTTGACAGTGCGCATGTCGGCTGGTCAGACCGCGCCATGACAGCCCCCGTCTGCTATCCGTTCGGCAACCCGCCCGACCCCGGCACCGCGATCGAGGTGGCGACCGGCATCCTCTGGATGCGGATGCCCATTTCGGTGCCGCTGGACCATGTGAACATCTACGCCATCGACGGGCGGGACGGCTGGACGCTGATCGACAGCGGATCGGCTGCGAAGAACGGGCAGGCGGCGATGCAGGCGTTGCTGGACGGGCCGCTTGCGGGCAAGCCGATAGCACGGGTGCTGGTCACCCATTTTCATCCGGACCACATGGGGCTGGCGGGCTGGCTCCAGTCCGCACATGGGACCGAACTGATCGCCACGCGCACCACGTGGCTGCTGTCCCGGATGCTGCTCCTTGACGTTCAGGACCGCCCGTCGCGCGAGACGCTGGCGTTCTGGCGCGCGGCAGGAATGGATCCGGAGGTCCTCGCCGCGCGCAGGGACAGTCGGCCCTACAATTTTGCCGATGCCGTGGCGCCCATGCCGCTGGGCTTCCGGCGCATCGTCGATGGGCAGGACATCACGCTTGGGGATCGGCGGTTCACCGTGCGCACGGGCGATGGGCACGCGCCGGAACACGCGACCTTGTGGAGCGACGATGGCGCGCTGGTGATCGGCGGTGACCAGTTCCTGCCGACGATTTCGTCCAACATCGGGGTCTACGAATCGGAGCCCGACGCCGACCCGCTGCGCGACTGGCTGGGCAGCATCGCGCGGTTCACGCCAATGGCCCATGACGGGTTGCTGGTGTTGCCCGGCCACACGCTGCCCTTCACCGGATTGCCGGCGCGGCTGACGCAACTGGCGGATGGTCATGCCGTGGCGCTGGATCGTCTGCGCGCGCATCTGGCCAGCCCGCGTGTCGCCTGCGACTGTTTCGTGCCGCTTTTCGGGCGCAAGGTCACCGGCAGCGTCTATGGCTTCGCGATGGGGGAGGCCATGGCCCATCTCAACTACCTGCTGGCCCGCGGCGACGTGCGGCGCTGGCGGCGCGATGACGGCGCGTGGCTGTGGCAGGCGATTTGACGCCCCCTCGCCGCGTTCTCGGGTCGTGACAGCGCCGCCGATTTGTCCTAATCCCGGCAGCGATCACAGGAACGGAGCGACCCATGGCCAAGCACGAACACGGCAAGATGGACACCGAAGTGCAGGAAAAGACCTTTGCGGGGTTCATAAGGGCATCGGCCTATGTGGCCGGGGCATGCATCCTCCTGCTGGTGTTCATCGGTCTCGTGAACGGCTGAGCGGGCCGTGATGTCGGTATCACGACGGGGCGCGCGGCGCGGGCTGTGCGCCTTCGTCGCATGTCTGTCCGTCTCGGGCTGCGCCGTCATGTTCGAGGACAAGACACCGCAGGCCACCGACGCTGAAATGGCGGCGCTGTCCTATGTCAGCAGCGATCCACCGTCGCTCACACTGGTCACGAGCATTTCCAACCGTGACAACAGCGGTGCCCATTCGGCGTTGATCATCAACGGGCCGGAGCGCGCGGTGTTCAACCCCGCCGGATCCTGGCGGCATCCGCTGGCCCCGGAACAGGGCGATTTCCACCGCAACTTTTCGCCGGGCATGGAAAAGTGGTTCTTCGACTACCACGCGCGGGAAACCTATCGCATTCGCGCGCAGACGGTCGAGGTGCCCATGGCCGTGG